>CAZNRG010000010.1:19015-23216 GCA_964575725.1 Hadarchaeota archaeon (SeqCode) | reverse complement strand
AAACCGATAGGTCGCGGCAGAGCTCCATGTGCGGGTTGTAGAAAACGCGGGTCAGCGAGGGAGCGTAATCCCCGGCCCGAGTGCGGAAGCGTTCGAGTTCAGGCACCTCGAGTTTGACCTCGCCCTCGGTTATCGTCTGCGTTTTCATTTCCCCCACCGCACTGGCGCAAGAATTGTCCTCGTGGGTTAAAAGGGTGTTTTTATAAAACCCATTAACTCACTTAAAAAGGGTGCATTGGTGCCAAAAAATGCCAAGAAAACCCGCAAACGCCGTGTACTCCTGTCGCTTTTAAAACCAAAGCGGGCGCGGGGAATTAAGATCAAGCCCAAGCGCGCCCGTGTGATCGGCATCTTCTCATGCAAAGGGGGCGTGGGGAAGACGACGACCGCGGCGAACGTTGGTATGTATTTGGCCGAGCGCATGAATGGTGATGTATTGGTGGTAGATGCCAACCTCAGCGCACCGAATTTGGGCCTGCACTTCGGCGAGCTCACCCCAAATGCCACCATCCACGACGCCCTCGCCGATGATGTTCCCATCGAGGAGACGATCACGGAGTGCCAGGGGCTGCGGACCCTTCTCGGCTCGATCGCCTACGAAGAGGAGATCCGCCTCGTGGACCTGAAGGGGATTTTGGAACCCTTGAAGAAGAAGTATAAGGTTATCATCATCGACTCCGCGCCCGGGATAGGGGGCGAGGTGATCGCAGCGATAAAGGCGTGCGATGAGATCATCATCGTCACCAACCCGGAAGTTCCGACCATCGCCAGCACGTTTAAGACTTTCCGCGCGGCCGAGCGTTACAAAATCCCCATCATAGGTGTCGTCGTGAACAAGGTGAGGGATGAGCCATTCGAGCTCCCCATCAAGGATGTGAAGAAGGCCTTGGGGTGGCCGATCATTGCGGTCGTGCCCGAGGACCTGAAAGTCCGCGAGTCTACCGCGACTGGAATCCCTGTCGTTCGCTACGAGCCAAAGTCCCCGGCCGCGCGGGAGTTCAGGAAGCTGGGGGAATCCCTGCTGAAGCACGTCACGAAGGGCTAGTCCCGCCAACTGGTAGGGCAAAATGCTTTGTTCACAACCTAAACCAATAGCGAGAAAATAAGCTAGTTATATCCGGTGTTCAATTGAATCGATACTGGGCCCTAAGAGAACTCGTTCATGGTCTTGTGTGGCGTGGTGTATCACGCGGCTCCCGAACGAGTTCTATTGCTGGGTTGTCTGCTGCGCCAGGGTCTTCCGTTCGGTCCGCAGCGCCAGGGTCTTCCGTTCGGTCCGCCGCCGGGGCTTCACTGATTTCTCCCTTTTCTTCCCCGTTGATTCCTTCCGCCTCTCGTGTAAACTTCCTCCTTCTCTCGCGAATGATACGCTCCAACCGCCTGAGAGCCGCCAGCATAGTTCGGCTAACCCGCTTACGAACCATCACCGGCGGCCTGGGCAAGGGCTTCCCTATGAATCTCCACCCCGACCCAATTACCGCTCGCTTGAGCTGCTTGAGAATGAGGTAGTACCGCGACGGCCGAGCCAGCAAGCTGTACGCCGCCGCGAACCCCCCGATTGCCCCTGCTATCGAGAGCATCGCGAAGAACTCGAGAGGTGCCGCTGAAGTTGCGGGCAGCGGGGCAGGCAACGTAGTTGGTGCAGTCGGTGGTGGGGCCACGACGGGCGGCGCGGCCCTCCGCTCCCCTGCTATCGCGAACAGCGAGAACCCTAGCGAGGATGCCTCGTAATGGTGGTGGCTGGCGTCGGCACCCAAGTATCGCGTGGGAAGCTCCTGCCAGCTCCCCCTAAATCTAAGCAGCTTGACCTTTCGCTCGTCGATGTTCGTCCCGGATATCCAAGACCTCGGCGCCTTGAACTCGATAGTCGCACCGCTGATTTTGGTAGCGCCGGCGCTGGTTGTGATGTCGAGGTAGGAGAACACGGGCAAGGCAACCGCCGTAACCCCTGCTGGCCGGGCCGTATGGACTACCACATCAACTCTCACATCTGACACGGTGTCTGCGGCGGTTACCCTTATCTTGGTCACGGCTATTGCATATCGCGTGAAGTCGGCCGAACCAGTCGAGCCAGCGGTTATTATCCCACGTATCGGTTCGGTCACCGCTCCTTCTGGGGGTGGGGGCACGGTCTCGAGAGTGATTGAGTCGCTCGCAATGGTGGACTCGAGCCCAGCTTCATCGCTCACCCTGATGTAAACGGTCTTTAGACCATCGCCCTCGGGAAGGGCGTAGGACTTGCTGTTATCAAATGGCTCCCACTCCGACCAGCTCTCATTGTCGTCGCTGAACTGCATCTCTGCCAAGCCCGAGGTGGCATCCGTTGCATCGATGGTGAGGGTCACTGAGGTTGAGGGGGTTAAATCGTCGCCGCCATTGATCAGAACTGATGTGATGATCGGGGCAACTGTGTCGACGCCGCATCGCGCATCCGCTTCAACCGGGGGCGACTCCTGACCTCCACTACCCACCGCTATAGAGTAGAACTCATAGTACCCATCACCATTATCGGCTGTGAACGACCACTCCCACGGGCTTGCCGTGTCTACGTCGAAGCTCGTCCATGTGCCCCAATTGTCGTTGTCGCTCGAGTAACGGTAGTAGGGCGTGAGGTTATCGGCGATGATGGATGCCGTGGCAGTAAGCGTGAAAGGTGTGGTCGTCTGCCAGTAGAGTATGATATCATTTACGGACGAACTCGGTACACCAACCGTTGGGGTTCCGCTCACCTCCGTGCAGTTATCTGAGTAGTTCGGGATTTCATCAAACGCTGAGATTACGTAGTAGTAGGTCGTCCCCGTGGTCAGGCCATTGTCCCGGTAGGAAGTGATTACCCCAACCGTTGCGATGAGCGAGTAAGGCCCACCCGAGATCGTTGACCTATAAAGCTTGTAACCTGCGAGGTCTAGCTCTGGTGGTGCAGTCCAGCTTGGGTCCAAGTTTTCGCCCGTTCCAACATTTGTGACCGTCAGGCCGGTAGGCACCGAGGGTGCGAGGTCGTCGAGCGGTGTTTCCGACAAGGCCGTGCAGTTGTCAGAGTAATTCGGGACCTCATCGTACGCGCTCACCTTGTACCAATAAGTTTGACCATCGGTCAGACCCGTATCCGTGTAGGTCGTCCCCGACTGGTCAGACTCAAGCGTGTAGTTAGTTCCGTCCGAGCTGAACCAGAGCTGGTACCCTTGGACGTCTCCGCCCACAGCATTCCAAGAGATCACGAGCGAGCCCTCAGCCCCCGCCTCATCTACAACCGCAAGTCCGGTAGGCACCGAGGGTGTAAGGTCGTCGAGCGGTGTTCCCGATAAGGCCGTGCAGTTGTCAGAGTAATTCGGGACCTCGTCGTACGCGCTCACCTTGTACCAATAAGTTTGACCATCGGTCAGACCCGTATCCGTGTAGGTCGTCCCCGACTGGTCAGACTCAAGCGTGTAGTTAGTTCCGTCCGAGCTGAACCAGAGCTGGTACCCTTGGACGTCTCCGCCCACAGCATTCCAAGAGATCACGAGCGAGCCCTCAGCCCCCGCCTCATCTACCACGCTCAATCCAGTCGGGACGGGGGGTGCTTGTGTATCTATGGTGAAGCTCCAAATACTCGAATAACCATCGATTGCCTCCACGATCTGCCAGTAATATAGCCCGTCTGACAGCTTGTTCTCATCCGGCAGCTGATGGTTCTCTGGATGCCCAGTGCCGAGGTTGTTCTCGTAGAGCGGGGGGGACATGTCTGCATCATTGTCGATCTTAATGGTGATCGCGTCGTCGTTCGTGGTGTCCGGGATCCACTGGAAGAACGGTGTGTTGTCACTCAGGGTCGTGCCGTCCACTGGTGAGACTAGTTGCGGCCCCATCGGGGCTACGATCACCTTGTACCAGTCGGCCCATGAGCCCTGCCAACCAGCGCCGTCAACTGCTTTGACTCGCCAGTAGTAGTTATCTGCGGACAAGGAATTCTCGACCAAGTGCTGGTTCTCTGGGATACCACTCTTGTCGTAAATCGGCGCCAGGAAGTCTAGGTCGTTGTCGATGACGAGCTGGTAAGTCACACCAGAACTATCGGTGATGTTCTCCCAGCCGAAGGTCGGGGTGGCTGTGGCCACGGTAGCGTTGTTTTCGGGTGTGTAGAGGGTTGGTTTACCAGGAGCCTGGGTGTCCATAACACATCGAGCATCCGCTGCCGCTGGAGCCGACTCAGCATTCCCAG
>CAZNRG010000010.1:0-18915 GCA_964575725.1 Hadarchaeota archaeon (SeqCode) | reverse complement strand
CATCGACCGACGACGTCGGCTTGGTCGTGTCCATAACACATCGAGCATCCGCTGCCGCTGGAGCCGACTCAGCATTCCCAGCGTTGTCCGTCGCTATCGAGTAGAACTCGTAGTAGTTGTCGCCAGAGGTGAACGACCACTGCCATGGGGCGTCGGAGTCAACGCCGTATGAAGTCCAAGCCGTCCAGCCCGAGTTATCGGTCGACTCGCGGTAGAAGAGTTCGACCTGATCCACGTCGAATGCATCGTTGGCCGTAGCGGATATCGTGACGGGCTCGGAGGTCTGCCAGTATGGCGAGATCGCATCGACCGACGACGTCGGCTTGGTCGTGTCCATAACACATCGAGCATCCGCTGCGGCCGGTGCTGATTCCTCGTTACCGTTACTGTCCACGGCCGTCGAGTAAAACTCGTAATAATTGTCACCCGCTGGAGCGGTGAAGGACCAAGAGTACGGGGAGGTACTGTCGTTATCAAACCAAGTCCATGAACTCCATGTTGAATTGTCGTCAGACCAGCGATAGTAAAGTGCGACGTTATCTATTGGGTCACTCTCCGGGTCGGACGCGGTTGCGTCAATCGTGAAAGGAGTCGAGGCCCGCCAGTAAGGCAAAATCGCGCTCACGGAGGAAGAGGGTGGCTGGTTGACCGTTATCACGAAATAACGCTGCGAGTTATCGCCCCCATTGCCCGCATTATCGATCGCCCGGACACGCCAGTACCACGTACCTGCCGTGAGCTCGACCGTCACCTGGAAATTCTCATCGGTTGTCCCCGCGGCACTATCGTTGGGCGAGCCGAACCCGGAGTCGTCGTCCACCCAAACATCGTAGGTGAGTGGGTAGCTGTTCTCGGTGGGTCCGGTCCATGTAAGGTTCGGGGTGTTGTCCGAGATCGTCGCCCCATCGCCAGGCCAGGTGAGCGAGGGTGGTGCTGGCTTGAGGGTGTCGATCCTGAACGCGCTGTTGTCCGACCAGTTCTCAGGGTTGTTGGAATCCCGAGCGCTGACTCGCCAATAATAAACACCATCGGGGAGCTCGTTCTCAGTCGGGAGCTCGTGCTGATTTTCGGCTATGTTCGTGTTGTCATAAATGAACGGCGACATGAAGCTCTGCTCGTTGTCGATCTGAAGCCTGAAGGTCACGGAGTCGCCGTCCGGGTCTGCGAAGTTCTCCCATGTGAACAGTGGGCGATTGTCGTTCAGGTTCTCGCCAGACGCGGGCGTGAGCAGGTTCGGGGCTGGAGGCGCCTGGTTTACTGCCACAGCGGTGTAGTAAATCGTTATGTCTAGGAACGTCGGCGTGAAGCTCGGGTTAATCGTGGAGAGCTCAACTTTATACTGGATATACCGGTTGTCCGGCGACGTTATGTTCGTGTTGTTGTCCTGCTGCACCCAATTATTCCAGCCCGTGAAGTCGTAGGGGTCGTTGTCGGTGCCCGTGCGGGTGTAAACCTTTATTTGAGTTACCTGCTCGACACCCTTCTCCTCGACGATGCAGAGGTCCACGTGCAGGGTCGTCTGGGTGTCATCGGTGTTGTCGGCTGACTCGTACTTGATCGAGATGTTTTCGCCCCGCAGGTATTGGGTGATGCTCGAGCCGGCTATGTACTTCGGGATCGTTCGGTTCTCCGTGCTGACGAGGTTGTCCAAGAACTCCCAGGAGCTGGCGTTGTTGTCCCAGATATAGACCCCCACGTTCTCCGAGTCGCCGCTCGTGTACCCGCGCACCCGCACCCAGTAGTTGTCGTAGTCCGTCGTGACGTTCTCGATCCGGTGCTCCCAGCGCAAGCCGTATTCTAAATTTTCGGCTTTGACCCGGGTGTAGTCGACCATGAGGCTGGTCTGGGCGGAGTCATTGTCGGGCTGCACGTATCGCACGTAGACGTTGTTCCCTTCAATGTGGTTCGAGTCGATGTTAAAGTTCTCAATGTACGGAGTGGTGGAGGTGAGGTTTCCAAAGTTGTCCCAGCCCAAGCTGTCGTTGCGGACGTAGACGCTGACGGGCTCGGAGTCGCCTTGCAACTGGTACCTGATCTGGAGGGCGTACTGGTCGCCCACCGGGATGCCCGTGATGTCGTGCTGGACGTTCTCGCGATAATCACCGGCAGGCACCGTTAGAAATATCTCGTCCATCCAGAGCTCGATCTTGATGGCTTTTCTGGCAGCTCCAGCACTACCGACTGCCGTCATGTAAGCCCTGACCCCCGTTAATGAGCTCGCGACGGTGTACTGCGTCCCGGTAAGGGCGGTCCAAGCAACGGTGCCCGTGCCAGCATCGCTGACCACCGTCACCCAGCCAGTGCCGTCATAGACATCTATGCGCACCTCTGCCGTTGTTACAGTACCTGCACCCGTCATGGTCTTTTGGAACTTGCCGTTCACCGTGACCGTGGTTCCCGCTGCTACCGGCCCGATTGATTGCTCCCAGTAAGCTTCCTCCGTAGCCGTCGCATCTTTTGTGGCTGGCACATCAGCGGACACTTCGATGCTTCCACTTCCATCGACGGTAGCGCTGTTCGTCGAGTAAGCTGGGGTAGTCGTGGCACTGTCGTCAGTTACCGTCGTCAACGCCCAGCCCGTCTCGCCGTTGAAGTTGCCGTTGGAGACCTGCTCCCCGCCAGCTTTGTAGGCGTTTTCGTAGATGTTCTCGTAGGCCGCGTTGTCCGCCTGCGCGTTCGCGAAGTTAACGGTTCCGCCCTCGTAGACAGTCTCGCTCTGGACGTAGGTGTAAGAGATTGGTCCGACGTTGTTCTCTTGGATGTTCTCATAGATGCCATCGTTGTCGCGGGTGTTCTCGTACGAGGTTCCCGTCTGAAATTCGCCGATTTGATCCTTCCCATCAATCAGCTGGTCGGGCTCAGCACCTACGTTGTCGTTCTCCTGCTTTAGTTGGGTCGGCGTGTCGACGTTCCAGGTGATAGTATCCCAGCTTTGGAGTTCTGATCCCCCATCGAAGACCGAGGACTCGAGGTAGCCCGATGGGTAGTAACCACTGGGGGGGAGGGTATATCTCCAAAATGCTGTTGTTGTAGTGCCGCGGAAACCGTAGATGCGCTCGTTGTCCCAAGCCAGTCTGCCACCCGTGTTGGTGCCAATCGCTTCGGGCACCGATGTCCTAATGGTCCATGTGCCGCCGGATATGCTGTAGTGCCAGAAATCCGTGTTGTTACCCCCTCGCGTCGCATAGATGTTGTCCCCGCCTATCCAGACCAATGATCCACCCGCACCGACGGTTGCAGGTGCAGATGTCACGGAAGTCCAACTGTTGTCGGAGATTGTGTAACGATAGAAGCTTGCTGAGGTCCCTCCTTTGAAGGCGTAAAGATAGTTTCCTCCTGCCCAAACCAACGCCGCACCAGCCTCAAATATGTAGTACGGCGCCTTGTTTTCCCATGTGTTGCTAGCTATGCTGTAACGCCAAAGCTCCGCCGTGCCACCTCGCAGGGCCCATATATTATCATCCGCGCTCCAAGCCAGACTGCCGCCTACACCAACGACATCGGGTAGGTTCGCAACCCCGGCATTTTCCCACGAGTTGGTGGATATCGTGTATCTGAAGAAATCTGGCGTGCTACCTCCTCGTAACGCATAGATGTTGTCCCCACCCGTCCAAACTAGTGCCCCGCCTGTGCCTATTGTGCCAGGTGCAGGCGCCCGGGTTTCCCATGAATTATTGTCTATATTGTGGCGCCAGAAGTTGTCGGTGCCGCCTTCAAGCATGTAGATACAGTTGTCAGCGCGAGTAATGCACGTACCATCGCCAGATAAGTCTAGGTAATTTTCTAAACTGACCCACTTGTCTCCCTCTACTAACTTTATATTTTCACCGTCTGACGTGTCGACATTCTCGCTCTGGTAAAAAGCGTTCTCGTTGGCCTGCGACCACACGAGCTTATTGTCCCCTTGCACCCAATTCGTTTGAGTCCAGCTATCGGGTGGATCTGCAATAATCACCCTCCAGTCCTCACCGACCGCGCTCCCTCCGTCGTAGGTCAGCTCGGAGTGGAAGTGGTAATTGGTCGGGGGGATGGTCCGCTGGGGGGTTTTTATCACGTAAGATCTCGAGACGGAGCCGCTGACCGCCACAACGCTCCACTCGATTCGGTTGTAATACACATCGTGAGCGCTGACGGTCCCGCCGTTCGAGTCCATCACGGTCCAGGAGTTCGGGAAGTAATCGATCAGAACCGCATTATCCACTGGGCCTGAAACGGTCACGGTGATCTCCATGTTCACGGGCGAGAGCGGCGGCGCCTTGTGTTGGCCGACCCTTTCTCCGGAAAGTTGTCGGTCGAAGGTCACCTGCACGTCGGGTTCACCCCCAGCCCCCTGCGCGCTGAGCACTCCGAGCACCGGGCTGGCGAGGAGCATCCCGAGCATCACGAGCACGGTGAGGGTCACCCCAGCCCGCTGGTTCGCCCAGAATCGCCTGCCCGCGCCCCGCGCCGACCTTGTGAAGGGTGTGTAAGGTACGGGGCCCTGAGGCGGTGGACTACCCACGGGCCTCACCTCCAAACCTCGCCCCGTGCCAGCCAGCTTGCCGGGGGATAGATTTTCCTGTTGATGAGCGTTTCAAACTAACGCGCCTCAACCGCTCGAGCGTTTTGATATCAGCGCGACCGATTTTGACTCGGGCCGCAATCGGCTCGCCTGGCATCCGCTTGCCAACGCGCCTCGTTTTTGGACCGTTCACAGCGCGCTTGAGACGTTTTAATAAAAGTGCAGGCTTCCAATGGGGGAGCCCTTGGGCAGGACGTGAACTACACTCAGAAAGCTCGCTAGCAAAGGGCTCCCCAATGGGTTTAAACGGTTCCAAGGGTGGCCACCCGAAATTCCGTTTACTACACTCAAATCTCTGTTCGGCGCCCCTTTCGGGGAATTCGGGGAAGGGAGTTGTTTCGGCTGCAAGCGAAACAATAATAAAGCCATTTGTTTCGTAAATACCCGAAACACTATTTAAGTTGAGCGTTAGAATCGTTTTGGAGTTGTCACGCGAAAGATCGACCGAATCCTGCGCGAGGTCCTGCACCACTTCTACAGCCGAGGCGAGCGTTTCTTCAACCAGAAGGGACTGGCGGCCACGTGCGGGCTTTCCCTCGGGACGATCAACCCGGTTATCGCGCGCCTCGAGCAGCTCGGGGCGATCGAGCGCAAGCCTTTGGGGTTCCGCCTCATCGACCCGAAGCGGGCACTGCTCTACTGGGCGATCACCCGCGAGCTCACGAAGGATGTTACCTACACCACTTTCGTCCCCACGACCACCGGGGAGATAGAAGCGGGACTGCCGCGCGGCGCGATCCTCACCGCTTATTCCGGCTTCCGTTCCAAGCTCGACTCGACTCCCGCCGACTACGAGCAGGTCTTCGCCTACGCCGATGCGGGCGAGATCAAGCGCGCGTTCAAACCCACCTCTAGGCGGGAGCGGAATCTATTTGTGCTAACCCCAGACGAACACCTCCGGCGCCTCAGCGAGCGCGGCGTGGCTCCGTTGGTCCAAATCTACGTCGACCTTTGGCAGCTCGGGGCTCCCGCGAGCCGGTTCGTGAAGGAGCTCGAGCGGAAGTTAGCCTCAGCCCCAACCCGAGCGCTCGAAGAGGTCGCGAGGGCGTTAGAGAAGTCCTATGAGACCTCGGCCGCTCCGCCCACTGCCCATCCAGGCAAGCCCAAGCGAAAACGGGCACGATAGCATGCCTTCCCGTGGGATGCAACGATCTTTCCCATGACCTTGCTTCCCGTGCGCGGGTTGATCCAAACGACTTTTCGTCCGATGAGCGAGCCTTCAAACTTTTCCGACGGACGAATTATAACCTCGCCACCGCGGCGTGTGCGGAACCCGCCCCGGAAGTTAACGATCACTGCCCTCACTTGATCGCCCCCGCCATCAGCGTGGCGAGCTGCTCGGGTAAACCTGCCCGAGTTTTGGGTGCCACCTCGAAAATCATGATATCGGGACGAGATTTGACATCACCTATGAAACCAGTCGTGGTGCGTTGGTGAATAATCGCGAGCAGGGGTTTTGGTGAATCGAAAGCAGTTCGAACCGCGCGCCTGAACCCCTCGCTGTAGAGTTCCATCGGGGCTATCTCATCGATTACCACAAAATCAGCCTCCCGCAACGCCCGCCCGATCGCTGCCTCGCTGAGCTCATCGACATTGCCAACGTTGACGCGGTACTTGCTCACCTGGGGGCCCTCGCGCTGGCGAACGTGGGCTAGAATACGCTCTTCACCCGTCATGATGTCGATTATCTTAAAACCCGCCCGGACTCCACCTTCACGAATCTCTGGGCAGTAAAGCCCACCGGCTCGAAATCCCCGCTCGCGCAGGATCAACATCGCTCGCTCGATGATGGATGTCTTGCCGCTTCCCGGGCGCCCAGTAATCAGAAAATTGTTTGGCATGCGCTTACGTAGCCCAGTTACGCGCCGCGCGCTAAAAATTATCGATCTTTTAAATGGTCGCCACTAGGATGACATCTTTGGTCGTGGTCATGTGCAGCTCGTACTGCACGATCTTCTCACCAATCTCGTCCGGCACCCCTACCATGTATATCACCGACACCGTGAACGATCCGATGTTGGCTGTCAGGGCACGATCTATAACATCCGTACCGTAATTCTGCCAACCAACGGCTGTTGCCTCCGCATCCCCGGCCGCTGCTGCTTTGATTGTCTCCCACATGTTTACCGAGTAGGACTGCGAGGTGGTCCCGTCCGTCAGGGCCCATGCGATGGCGGCGATGTCGGCTTGGGAGTAAATCACGTTCCGAACTGTGACGTTCGTCCATAGCTCGCTCATCTCGTCAGTAGCTATGTCGTAGACGTAAACATTCACGACCGAGTTGGGTTTGATCGTGGGCGCCCGTTGGAAGGTATCCAGAATAGGTACCTCAACGGTGCTGGCCTCTTCAAATTTTAGTTTGCGCAGGGTTTCCCAAGTTTCCCCTGTAATGTATGCAAGCGCATTGTCCTTCGAGAAATACCCACCTGAAGCTGGAGAATTTTTCCACATTTCTATCCTGTTATCCGTAACATTTTCGATTATGCTGGTAAGAATGGTTATCCATGTGGAGGTCGCTTGGCTGTTGATCTCTGACTCATATGCCTCCAGTTCTGACTTCGTTTGCTTCGCGTTTATCCCGGCTTTAAGGGTCTGCGAAAGAGTGGCTAGAGCTTGCACCTGCGTCGTGCCAGAAGCGCCCGTCGTCGAGTAGTAGGTGCCATTCGCCGCGTTGTCGACCTTGCCCAGCAGCCCCTTGCGCTTCTGCTCGCGGCCGATGGCTATGCTCACTTCGTTTCGTATGGACTCAACCTCGCTCTCTGAGCCCGCGGCCTGTATCTGAGTGGAATAAGTCGAAGCATCGGAAATGGCTTGGGATGTGCCGATTGCGCTTAAACTGACAACCTCAAATTGCAGGGCTGAGTACTTTGCGCTTTCGAGTGCGTCTGCTGCGGGTTTAGCAATCGCGAAGTAATATATCCCAAAAATAACCGCACCTATGATCACGAATATAACTACCGCGCCAATAATGGGCCTGACGTCGATTCCCCTTCGTGCGATAATAATCACCCGACCAAAACTAAATGAAAGCTGAAGCCTATATTAATGCTTCGGGTTTTCGATGGACAAACAAGCCCTCCGCGAGCGGGTCTGCACCCAAAACCACGAGGGATTATTTGGGGGTCCCCACCAAACGATGTGTATAAGCGGATGCCCATCCTTGCTGAATTAAGGGGAAAATGATGATAGCCGGTTGTGATGAGGCGGGACGCGGCCCGGTACTTGGAAACATGGTGCTTTGCGGCGTGCTCCTTAAGGAACAAACGCTTGACGAACTAAAAACGGCTGGAATTAAGGACTCAAAGCTCCTTAGCCCCCAGAGGCGCGAGAAGCTTTCAAAACTCATATCAGAGAAAGCGCTGAAGGTCGAGATAATTGAAATCACCCCTGCCGAGATTGATGAGTTTCGTCTCATCAAGAAAATCAACCTCAACGAGCTGGAGGCGATGAAGTTTGCTCAAATCCTGGACAACTTGGGGTCGAAAATCGCGTACATTGACTCAACCGACCCAAATCCCATGATGTTTGAGGAGAGGATCCGGCGGCATATGCGGACGAGCCCCAAGCTCGTGGTCGAGAACTTCGCCGACCGCAAGTATGTTGCCGTGGCTGCTGCTTCAATCATCGCAAAGGTTCGCCGCGACCAACGGATAGCTGAACTGCGCAAGCGCTACGGAGATCTCGGCTCGGGCTACACCTCGGACCCGCGGACGATCGCATTTTTGGAAAGGTGGATGCGGGAACATGGTAAGCTTCCCGAGTTTGCCCGCCGCTCGTGGGAAACGGCGCAGCGCATCGAGAAACAGGCAACACAGCGGAAGCTCGTTTAGCAACTCTTTAAGCATGTGAACCAAATTTTAAAGGGTGCCTTGTTGGTCAAACCAAAAACAAGAAAGCGGAAAACGCGCGCCGCAAGAGCTATGAAAGAAGAATACATCGATGCAGCGAAACTCGTCGACGATTACTTGGGAATGCGGGACTGGCGTGTCCGCGAAAACGCGAACGTTGCCTACTCCTTCTCCTCCCTCTTCCTCCAGGCCGCCGGTGAGACGATCGCGCGCTACACGCTCTCGAAGGTCTACCCGCGCGAGATAGCCCGGGCCCACCTAGGGGGTGATCTTCACATCCACAACCTGCCGTTTGGAATCGCCGGTTATTGCGCGGGATGGTCGATCAAGGACCTGCTGTTACGGGGTTTCAGCGGCGTGGCCGGACGAACCGAGTCTTCACCGGCCCGGCACTTCTCCTCTGCTTTGCTTCAAATCTCGAACTTCCTCGGCTCAATACAAAATGAATGGGCAGGTGCGCAAGCGGTAAACTCGCTCGACATCTACCTAGCGCCATTCGTGCGAAAGGATGGCCTGAGCTACAAGCAGGTGAAACAGGCGATGCAGGAGTTCATCTACAACCTAAACATCACCTCGCGATGGGGCGGCCAAAGCCCATTCACCAATGTCACCTTCGAGCTCAAGGTGCCTGAAGATATGAGAAAGGAGCCAGTGAGTTACGGCGGTAAGACGCTCGATGAAACTTACGCCGACTACCAGCCCGAGGCCGACCTCATCAACCACGCCTTCCTTGACGTAATGCTGCACGGTGACATGCGCGGTCGGATCTTCACCTTCCCCATCCCAACTTACAACGTGACAAAGGATTTCGATTGGGATTCGGAAGTTTCCAGCCTACTTTTCGAGACCACCGCAAAGTTCGGAATTCCTTACTTTCAGAACTGTATCAAGGGCGGCATTGACCCGCGCGAAGTTAGGGCAATGTGTTGTAGGTTGCAACTGGATTTGAAGGAACTTCACCGCAGGTACGGGGGATTCTTCGGTTTTGCCGATAAAACAGGGAGCGTTGGGGTAATCTCCATCAACATGCCACGTTTGGGTTATGTTTCAAAAGGCGAAGACGAATTCTTCGAGCGGCTCGAGCGACTGATGAAACTCGCAAAAGGAAGTCTGGAGATAAAACGAAAGCTGGTTGAGCGAAACATGAAAAGTGGATTGTTGCCGTTCTCCGCGCGCTACTTGGGCACGCTCAAGTTTCATTTCTCCACCATTGGCCTCGTGGGAATGCATGAAGCCTGCCTGAACTTTCTCGGTGAAGGAATTCAGACAAAAGCGGGCAAAGATTTCGCCATCAAGGTGCTCAAATTCATGCGCAAACGGCTCATCGAATTCCAAGATGAAACGGGAAACGTCTACAACCTCGAAGCCACGCCCGCCGAGGGGACTTCCCACCGCCTAGCGAGACTCGACAAGAAGCGCTACCCCAAAATCATTACTGCAGGCAAAAAAGTTCCGTATTACACTAATTCTACTCATCTTCCAGTGAATCATACAAACAATCTCGTCGAGGCACTCCGCCATCAGGAGGACCTGCAAGTGCTCTATAACGGCGGCACGGTTTTCCACGCTTTCTTAGGCGAAGCGGTGGGCAGCGCCGAGGGGTGTAAGGCGCTCGTCCGAAAGATAGCAGAAAACTTCAGGTTGCCCTACTATACGATAACTCCCACATTCAGCATCTGCATGGAGCACGGTTACTTACGTGGGAAGCACTTCAAGTGCCCGCGCTGTGGCAAACCGGCAGAAGTTTACTCGCGTGTGGTTGGTTACTTCAGGCCCGTCCAAAACTGGCACGTGGGGAAGCAGGAGGAGTTCAGCGACCGAATCGAGTACGACGAAAAAATCAGCGCGAAGGAGATTTGATTGAAATTCCGCTTGATGGGCATTACTGACCTCTCGACCGTTGACTGGCCCGGGAAGCTCGCTGCGGTGGTGTTCCTTCAAGGGTGCAATCTCCGCTGCCCCTGGTGCCAAAATGTGGATGGCATCGACCCAAAGGGTGGTGGGGTTGCAGAGGTTGAGGATACGATCGAGCACCTAAAAGGGCTCAAGCCGATAATCGACTCAATCATGCTCACCGGGGGGGAACCGCTCCTCCAGCCCGAAGCCTGCTTAGAGCTTTTGAAAGCGGCGGAGGAACTCGGGCTGAAATGTGCAATCGAGACAAACGCAACCGACCCTCGGGCGCTCAAGCGTTTGCTGCCTTACCTGGATCTTGTCGCCATCGACGTAAAGGCACCCCTCAGCGACTCAAAACTCTACGAAAAAATCACTGGTTCGGTTAGGGTACCTGGGTTAGTTCAGAAGATCAAGGAGTGCCTGAAGCTTGCGGTTGGCTCACGGGCCGAGGTTGAAGCGCGAACCACGGTGGTGCCCACGATGAACGACAATGAGAAAATCATCACGCAGCTCGCTGACGACATCAAGGGAGTTGATCGCCTGAGACTCCAGCAGTTCAGGAATCAGCGAACCTTTGACCCGAGTTTTCAGAAGCTCCCCATGCCTAGCAGAGAAAAACTCCTAAAGCTCGCGCACGCAGCAAAGCAGAAGGGAGTAAAAAGCGTGAAAATTTTCACGATCGAAGGCGGGCTAGAAACAGTTTGAAAGGCCCCCGATGTCCCCGACACAACTAACAGCGAGCTTCATTGAGTGTCTTTTCGACGTCCTTCGCTCGCTAACCCTCGATGGCGGGTTTTCTCGGGGGCCGCCCGCCGTGTTCCGCACCAGGGTTGTCTCGAAATCATCACTAGGTGTTCCCGCCAATTGCTCATACGAGGACCCAATTTTGGTACGATTGCCGACGGGTTGCTCGAGTGTTCCCGCAGTGATGCGCTGGCGCTCATGAATCACGCCAGCTCTCGATTCCCGCGGGTCTGTCCCTTCATCGCAGTTTAAAATTGGTTTTGGTGAAGTAAAAGCCTTACTTCTGTAGGTCAATCTCAAACGCCGCAACCGGATGCTCGAGCTCGAAACCTAAGATAACCTCGGGGTGGATCTCGCCGACTATGCCCAAACTCCTGTCACCAGAAACGAACTCGGCCGCTCGCCCCACCAAGAAGCTGGAGTGCTCGATGGGACGAACCTCATGGGCGATGCCAAGTTCCCGTAGCAAGGCCTCTGCAACGGCTTTAATTTGGGTGAAACCCGCTTCCTCACCTATTACCGCGGCTGCTGCGCGGCGCACGCTTCGCGCACCGGTTTCCACGCCCTCGTCTAGCACGATGACATCTCCCACCTCGAACACCAGCTGGGGTAGCGGGTTGCGCCGGTTCGTTCGCAGCACCGAGAGCAGGCAGGGAAGCAGCGAGTTCCTGATAATTGTGTATTCCTCCGACACCGGGTTCGCGACCTCCGCAGCCTCGCCCCTCACGCGCATGAGTTCGAAATTCGTGCGCGGGTTTGTGAGCGTGTAGGTCATCGCCTCCATGAAACCCAGTCCCGTCAAAACCCGCCTAGCACGCTCGCTGAGCCGCTGGGTCGGCTCCCGCTCGCCAGTGGTCACCACTTTTGGCAGCGTTGGCTCGAGCCTGTCGTAGCCGTAGCCTATCGCTATATCTTCGATGAGGTCAACCTCGTGCATCAGGTCATTCCGGTAGGGCTGGGCCAGCAGCGTCAGGACTTCACCCTTGATGCCCACAACTCCATAGCGCATACGCTCCGCAATTTTGGCGATCTCCTTCGGTTTCAGGCCGAGGCCTATGAACTCGTTCGTGGCGCGCGCGCTCAGGCGGTGCCGGCTGGGGCGGAGGTCTGGCGTTCGAACGCGCTTATTGGGATATTTGACTGCGACCGACTGAAGCCCGAAGCCCCGCTCCGCCAGCCCGGTCATCAAGATCGTCAGCGCTTGGTTCACCACGCGCTCGTCCTCGCCGGTGACATCGATGAAGAGCCGTCTTGTCCTGCTCGTGACGCGTGTCTCTTCGCTGTTGATGATGGGGGGCACGGAGAGCACCACACCTCGAGAGTCGATCAGCAGCGGGTACCGGGGCCATCCCCGCATAATCGAGCCGTACTCGATGCCCTTCGGGTGCTCGCGCAGAATCTGGGCGGGGGTGAGTTCCCGGTCGAATTCCAGCGGGACGAAGCGGATGCCATCAGGCAGCGTGGTTGTGTAGCGCACGGGCGGCTTGATGGTATCGAAGTCGTAAACGCCTATCGAGCCCCTGCGCCGGTTTCGACAGAGCGAGGCGTGGAGCTTCTCCTGAACCTGCATGAGCGATGCGACGATTTCATCGGTCAACTTCACATTCGTCACAACGCCGGCCACGATGAAGGGTCGGATGGGCTTGACGCTCCGGTCGACTTCAACCATCACTCCAGACGCACTCAGCTTGTAGCGAGGTAGCCCCGTCTCGACACCCAAAAAGCCCCTGAGCGCCCGCGCCACTCCCTCGGGGCTAAGCAGGTCAGGGCGGTTATGTGTAACCTCAAGCTTGAGCTCGTCACCGGCCGCCTCGGCCTCCATCCCCAGCATGCCCAAACGCTCACAGAGTTGCATCGGCTTAATTCGCCTGCCCACCAGCTTGCAGAGGTCGCGGTAGCTCACGGTGATCGACGGCATTTATACCATCCTCCTCGTGCGAAGCCATTCGAGGTCGTTGTTGAAGAGGTCTCGAATATCTTCGATACCCAGCCGAATCATGGCCAGACGCGAGAACCCAATCCCCCACGCGAGGACTGGATGCCGGATGCCGAGCGGGTGAAGTAGCTCAGGTCTGAACATCCCCGCGCCCAAAACCTCGAGCCACTCACGCTTTTCGGGGAAGTACACGTCCGCTTCCACCGATGGCTCTGTGTAGGGGAAGTACCCCGGCCTGAACCTGATCTTGGGCAACCCGAGTTTGACCATTATCTGCTTGAGGTACCCAAGCATGTCGCGCAGCGTGAGCCCGGGATCCATCACTATCCCCTCGGCTTGGTAGAATTCGGCGAGGTGTTTGTAGTCTATTTTTTCATGGCGGTAGACGCGGTCGATGCAGAAAACCTTGGCGGGCGGCTCCGGATGCGCAGCCAAGTAGCGAACGGTCGCGGCGGTAGTCTGCGAGCACAGTATTGGCCTTCGGCTGATATCGACGCTGAACTTGTAGCCCCAGCCCGTTGACCCTGCGACGCCGCGCTCGTGCGCCGCGGCCACCCGTTTGACCAAAGCTGGCGATGGCAACTTGGTTAGTTCCGGCTTCGAGAGCGAGAGGCTGTCGTGGATTTCGCGCGCGGGGTGGTCCTGGGCTTGGAAGAGAGCGTCGAAGTTCCAGAACTCGGACTCGACCAGGTTGCTTTTGATTTCGACAAAACCCATCTCGAGCAGGATTTCGCGGAGTTCGTCAATCACCTGCTGCTGTGGGTGAACCTTGCCGGGATAAACTGGAGCCCCCGGGGCGACCACATCGTAGCGTCTGAGTTTAACTTCACGCCACCGCCCGCTCACGAGGAGATCGTGGGTCAGCTCTTTTACCTCTTCAACGAGTTCCACGCCTAGCGCGAGAGCCTGTTTGCCAAGGTCTGTGGGGGTAAGCTTTCGAGCGACCTTCTCTCTAACCTCAACCAACTTCCTACCCTTGAGCTGCTCGACCACGCGCTTGAGCTCCTCCTGGAGTTCCTCTAATGAAACCTCGCGCGCTTCTGCTAGCTTTTCCAAAAGTCGTTCATCCGCGAGCTTTTGGGTTAATGCCTCTTCACCTCTCTTGCTGATCTTGAGTTTAACCCGCCCGGCCTCCTTGGTGATCTCCACCCAGCCCTTTCGCTTCATCCATCCCAACGCGATCTGGGCCAGTTCACGCGGGATCGCTGCCCTCGTTACAATTTCCTCTAAAGTCTCAGGACCAAGCTGAGCGAGCACCACCAACATGCGCCGTTCGGGCATGCCATCACGCGTGTAAACCTCGCCTTCTTCAGTCAATGAGGCGAACGAGCTCCTAAGTTCTGAGATATTGATCAAGCCTTTCTCCGCTAGACTAAGCCCGGCCCGCATGGCCGCCGATTGGTCGATCCCCGCTTCCTTGGCCACCGCCCCAACCTCAACTTCTTCGCCAAGCCTCTGGAGCGCGAGCAAGAGCTTTCGTTCATTCGCGCTTAAGCCTTCAAGGATCACGCGAAGGTTCAACTTCGACCCCCAGAAACACGATGACAAGCTGAGTTATGAGGGTTACGGAGCGACGATTTTCCCCCATATAAACAACCTCCACCCAAAGCCTTGGTGGTATGGTAGCCGGGGGTGTGGGGTAACAGGTAACCCGCCAGACTGTCATCTACTGCCCCCGTGGGCAGCGCTCTGGAGATCCGAGTTCGAGTCTCGGCGCCCCCGCGCGCCCGTGTGCACGGAAACATGGGGGCATGCCACTTCTGAATAAATGTCAAATTAGTTCCGAAGAAAGTAAACAAAAAAACCCGGCAAACCTTTCGGCCGCCGGGCATTACCCGCCAGACTGTCACCGATTTGTTGTTAAATTTACAGACATAAATAAATTGCGGCATAAAAACAAGACCCAACATTTTCGTCTAAACTATCACTTGGATTAAGGTGGCATAGAAAATCCATAAGCGACTGGTTAACCTCCAAATCCAACTTCAGGTAAAACTTAAGCGGGGGGTAACTCGGTTAACTTATAATGTTACATTTGTGGGGTAACCATCATCGTTCACAACACTCATTTGAAGTGCTCATAACCACGGTCAGGCAGCGCTCGCGTTTTTCCGTATCTTTGAACAAAAACCCCTCTGCCTCCCACCACATGCCCAATTGGTGTTGCCGTTGTGCCCATGCGTTTGAGCGCTCGCCGAACTTTTTCCCAGCCCCGCGGACGGACCGTGAAGAGCAGCTCAAAATCCTCGCCCCCAAAGAGCACAAAATCGTCAATCCCAAACCCATAACGAGCCACAAAACGCCTGACGAGGGGGTGTTCGGGCAGTCGCTCGCGCTCTATGATGAGCTTGATCTTGCTCTCCCGCGCCAGCTGCCAGAGATTCGCAGCTAGCCCGTCGGTAACATCTATCGCCGAGGTGACGAAGCCGCTCCGTGCCAAAGCTCTCCCCTCCCGCACGCGCGCTCTCGGTTCGAGCTGCGCCTTGACCAACGCGCGGTAGCCCTTGGCCGGAAGCCGCTTGAGCAGGAGCTTCAAACCCGCCGCGGCCGCCCCAAGCCTGCCCGTCACTGCGATGAGATCGCCCGCGCGGGCCCCCGAGCGCGTTAGGAGCTCCCGTCTGCGGGCCACGCCGAAGGCCGCCCCCGATATAACCACCTCTTCACTCTCGTCCAAGTCCCCACCGACAACGTAGGTGCCGTGTTCGCGCGCGGCCACATCCATGCTACGAACGAGCCGCTCGACGAATTTTACCTCGAGCCTGCGCGGCAACCCAACCGAGAAGACCATCCCCAGCGGTTCGGCCCCCATCGCTGCTAGGTCGCTGAGGTTGACCACTACCGCCCTGCGGCCCATCTGCTCGGGCGAGGTACCTAGTGGAAAATGCCTGCTTGCGATGAGCATATCTGTAGTTGCGATCAAACAGCCCCCATCGATATCAATCGCCGCGGCATCATCGCCTATCCCGATCCTGACCCGAGGACCCCGCCTGCAGATTTTGCGCGCGAGTTCGACCAAAGCCCGCTCACCAACATCACTTAACTTCAAAATCTCACCTAGAACAACGGCAAATTGCCCGTGACTTTATCTATGAGCTCAGTCGGCGCAGGACCCATGACGAGCACCGTGACCGTTCCGGGAGGCAGCTCGGTCAAGCCCGCATCTTGAATCAGCTCACTAGGCAACTCGAGATCCTTCGCTTGTTTCTGAAGTTCATGAAGCTCTTGCTCATTCGGCACCTTTACGATGACTTTTTTCCATCCCTCGCGCAGCCAAGCCTTGAACCACTCTCGCTTCTCCTTCCTCGCTCGCTCGGCCGATGCCACCGAGCCGTGCGCCACCTGCACCGCGAGCTTCCCCGGGCTCATGCTCAAATCTGACCTAACCACGATGACCTGCTTGTACTTGAACATTAACCGCCCTCACTCTTCTGCTCGGGGGGTTGCTCTTTGGGCTGCTCTTGAACCCGTTCCTCAGGCTGCTCGGGGAGTTGCTCCGGTTGTGGTGCTGGGGGTGGCGAAGGTGGTTTTGGTGGTCTAAACTTTTGAAAAATCCTCGTCGCTGCCCGCTTGTACACGATGATTACCTCGAACCCCCCGCGCAGATAAGCCAAGAATGCCAGCCCCACGCAAACTGCCAAAACCACGCCCACAAATGGCCCTGCTTCGAGCATCTTCAATCCGGGCTGGGCCACCACAAACCCCACATAAATGAGCAACAAAACGCCTACCCCAAAGCTCAGCCCCATGCGCTCCCAAAAGTCGAGGCGCCCCACCCTCGGGTAGAGCACTAGCGTGAAGAGGAAGCCCGGCACCATCAGGAGGAATAGGCCGAGGAGCACGTACGCAATCACATCTAGCATCCGACCACTCGTTAGCGTTATCTACTGGGGCTTAAAAAAGTTGTAAGGTGGTGGCTTGCGAGTGGATGTTGCTGTGGTTGGCGGTGGCCCTGCTGGGTGTTTCGTGGGCGAGGCGCTTGCCAGACGCGGCTTTGAGGTTGCAATCGCCGAGGAGCACGGCGAGGTGGGGAACCCGGCCTGCTGCGCGGGCATCGTGGGGGTGGGGGGCCTTCGTGAGCTGAAGATCAAGCCGGGAAAATGGGTGCTCAACAAACTCCGCCGCGCGGTTTTCTATCCACCATCGGGTGAATCCATCGAGATAAATCGTGAAAGGGTAGAAGCGTTCGTGATCGATCGCGCCACCTTCGACCGGGAGCTGGCGAGAAAAGCCGTGAAGGCTGGGGCCACCTTGCTCCTGAAGACGAGATGCGTGGGGCTCAAACTCGGGCGCGAGCCAACGGTGAAGCTCAAAGGTGAACACGAAACCGATGTCGAGGCGCGCTTGGTGATCGGCGCGGACGGCCCAGCTTCAATCGTCGCGCGGGAGGCGGGCATGCTGAAAATCGCGCGCTACCTCAAATGCGCCCAGCTCGAAACCATTGCAGAAGTCCGGGCTGACGCAACCGAGCTTTACTTCGGCTCCTCATTCGCGCCGGGATTCTTCGCCTGGTTGACCCCGGCCGGCGACCTCTGCCGCGTGGGGCTCGGCACCTCCAAAGACGATGCCCTCGGGAAGCTCCTCTCTTTTGTAAGGGCTCACCCGGCAGCATCCCCCAAAATCCAATTCAGTAAAACCCTCAACCTCTGCGCCGGACTAATCCCCGAACCGCTGACTAGGAAAATCTATGCCGACCGCGTGATGTTAGTTGGCGATGCCGCTGGTCACGTCAAGCCCCTCACGGGCGGGGGCATCTACGTCGGGCTCTCTTGCGCCCAGCTCGCGGCTGATATCGCGGCGGAAGCCATCGGGGGCGAACCCACCGCCAAAAAACTTCGCGCGTATGAACAAGCCGTGGAAAAGAAATTTGGCCGCGAGTTCGAGTTAGGAGTTCGCGCGCGCAGGGTTTTCGAGCGAATGAGCGATGAGGACCTGAATTCAATATTCGAACTCCTGAAGAGGGACGACATACAAATGCTGGTGCAAAAAAATTTCGACTTCGACCACCACGGCGGGCTCATCCGTGCCCTTCTAAGCAAGGCTCCCCCGCTGCTCCGTTCGCTCGGACTGAAAAAGATCCTAAAATACTCTCGCTACCTGTTAAAGCCCTAAAAGACAAATGGCGGGGATCTCGACCCTTCCGCTACTCCTTCAACGAACTTGCGAATCTCGACCACTTCGCTCGCTCGTCGCTTTTTCATGTCAGGGTCTTTTTCCCGCAGTCGTTGCCTTGCCCCGTTCCTCCACGAGACTTATCCACGTCCTCCCCCGGTTTTTCGCCCGGGTTTTTGCGCGGCTCCCCGTTGCCCGTAGGCTCCGGTTCGGCCTCCTCTGCGGGTTTCCATCCCCGCCGCATTCTCTAGGGCGTTTCGTCTATTTAAGGATTTTTTCAAAAGTGGAGCTATCTCCAGATTGGATATGTGGCTCGAACAAAAATGGCGGGGTTCGACCCCTCGACTACTCTTCAGCGCAACTTACGCCGCACCACTTTTCATCTTGGGGCCTTTTTCCCACAGCTCTTGCCTCCGCACTCACCACTGAGCGCCTTAGCCAATCCCTTCCCAAGTTCTCCTGGTTTCTGAATGGCTCCCCGTCGCCCTTGAGCGCCGGTTTAGCTTTTGCTGTAGGCTTTCCCCCGCCGATATTCATATTGTTGGCCCATCTATAAAGATTTGGCGTTGAGATGCCGGCAAACCTGCCACCCGAGTACTTCAAGGCCGAGGAACGCTACCTGCAGGCGCGGACGTTGGAGGAGCGGATCCTTGCGACCGAGGAGCTCATCCGCCTCGCCCCGAAACACAAGGGTACCGAAAAACTCCTGAAGATGCTCAAGCGGCGCCTTGCCAAGCTTCGCCAAGAGCAGCGGGCGAAGCAGGCACGCCGGGTCGGGAGGGGTGGACCGAGCTTCGCCGTCAAGAAGGAAGGCGCCGCCC
>CAZNRG010000009.1:0-23338 GCA_964575725.1 Hadarchaeota archaeon (SeqCode) | reverse complement strand
AGTGAACCTTGGGCCGCAATTAACGCAGGTTATGAATGGGTAGTTGTGACGGCGATCCCTTAGGTCGAGCATCTCGCGCAGGCAATCCTCACAGAGCGCGAGGTCGGGGGGGACCACTGAGGGGAGCCCCAGTCCAGACCGCTCACTCGGCACCACTCGGAAAATCGTAAATTCATCGGTGGAGGGTTTCCAGGCGACCTTGATCTCGTCGATTCGGGAGAGCGGAGGTTGCTCGCGGCGGAGCGAGTCGATAAATTTTTCAATTGCTCTCTTTTCACCCTCCACCACCACCTGAACTCCCGCGTCGCCCATGTTCCGGACGAAGCCGACGAGGCCTTGGCGCGTGGCCAGCCGGTAGATGAAAGGTCTGAACCCAACTCCTTGCACAATTCCTGTGACTGCAATCTCGGCACGGACACGCATTTTTCCACCAATGTGGTTCTAAAAATGTAGATGGGTATAAGTTAAAACGCTAACTCTTATTCAATGCCGAAGCGCTTGCACTGTTCATCGACCATCCTCTGAATCTCGGCGATCTCCTCATCCGTGAGGTGCCTGAACCGCCCCTGGAGCTTTAGGTACTCGGCGACCGGCTTCCGCTTTGGCGGTTTGAAGGTAACGTTGGGTTTGCCGTTCTCGACCTCGTACAGGATCCAAGCTCCTGTCAGCACTGCTAAGCGGGCGACTTCAATTGTTTGGCTTTCCTTGATGCGCCATCCCGGGACACACGGGGCGTGAACTTGTACATAGGTCGGACCTTTGATTGCAGCTGCTTTCTTGATTTTCCGAATGTAATCGAGCGGGTACGCCATCGAGGCCGTCGCAACGTAGGGCGCCCCGTGTGCGGCGATTATCGCGGGCAGGTCCTTCTTCGGTCGGTCTTCCCCTCGTCCGACCTTGCCGATGGGGGTGGTAGTTGTCCATGCTTTGTAAGGCGTCAAGCCGCTTCGCTGAATCCCAGTATTTTCGTACGCCTCGTTATCGTAGCAGATGTACAGGATGTCCTCACCTCGCTCGATAGCCCCGGAGAGCGCCTGTAATCCTATATCAGCCGTGCCCCCGTCACCAGCTATGGCAACAGACTTCACATCCTCTTTCCTCAACACCTTTAGTGCTCTCGAGACCCCTGAGGCCACTGCTGCAGCGTTCTCGAATGCAGCGTGAATCCAGGGCACTCGCCAAGCGGTCTGGGGGTAGGGGGTGGTGACAACTTCCATGCACCCAGTAGCCATGCTGACGATAGCATTTTTGCCGAGTGCTTTGAGCGCATGTCGCATTGCGAGGATACAACCACAACCCGCGCATGCTCGGTGCCCAGGGGCGACTAGTTCTAGGTCTGAAATTTTCTTCATTTTTCCAACCCCACCAATTTCTCCCGCAGCCCGAGCCACCGAACCGCGTGCTTCACCTTACCCGTATCAGCCGCCTTGGCAGCCTCCCGCACGACCTCCCTTATCTGGAGCGGAGAGATGTCCCGCCCCGCCAGTCCACATATGAAGTTGAGCATGAGCGGTGCGGGCTCGACATTTATGAAGGATGCCGCAGTGTCAAGGAAGAGCCCACCTGCCGACCCGAGTGAAATGTCTTTTTCCAAGATCGTGACCACCTTAGCGTGCCCTAGTGCGTCGATCAGCTCTCCAACAGGGAATGGCCGGAAGGAGCGCACCTGCACCAGCCCGATCTTCTCGCCCCGCTTACGGTAGCGGTCCACGATGTCCTTCACGCTGCTGCTCAACGAGCCCATGGTGAGCATGATGATGTCTGCATCGTCGCTGTGGTAGCGCTCGATCAGCCCATAGCCCCTCCCGAACCGCTTCTTGAACTCCTTCCCGATCTTGATGATTCGCTCCTGGGAGGCGCGCGTCGCCCTCTGCAGCATGTACCTGGTCTCCTCGTAGTATTCGGGGACCCCAACTGGCCCGATCGTGACCGGTTTTTCTGGGTCGAGCGGGGAGGGATAATTGTAAGGGGGTATGAACCCGTCGACCTCTGCTTGCTCAGGAACCTCGACCGGCTCCGCGGTGTGCGAGAGGATGTATCCATCATAGCACACCATCACGGGGAGCAGCAGTTCCTCCGCTACACGGAAGGCTTGGAGGCTCGTGTCCAATATCTCCTGGTTGTTCTCGCAGAAGAGCTGCACCCACCCAGAGTCCCGGACCGCCATCGAGTCCTGCTGGTCGCACCAGATAGAGAGGGGGGCAGAGAGAGAACGATTTACGTTAGCCATCACGATGGGGAGCCTGAGCCCTGCGGCAACGAAAAGCATCTCACTCATCAGCATCAGCCCTTGGGAAGAGGTCGCGGTGTAGGTTCGCACGCCCGTGGCTGCAGCCCCTATACACGCGCTCATGGCGCTATGTTCCGACTCGACCTTGATGTACTCGGCGTCGAACTCGCCATTGGCTATGAACTCGGCCAGCTTTTCCACGATGGTCGTCTGGGGGGTTATCGGGTAAGCAGAGATTACCTTTACGCGGGCTAGCTTGGCCGCAATTGCAGCTGCCTCGTTCCCAGTCAAAATCTGTTTCACTTTCGCTCCTCCTCCACCATCGTTATCGCCTTGAAGGGGCACTCGTGAGCGCAGATTCCGCAGCCCTTGCAATATCTGTAATCTATCCTCGCGGGCTTCCCCTTTGCTATCGCTGGTTCTGGGCAGTAGAGCCAACAGATCCCGCATCCTGTGCACTTGCCAGCGTCGACTACAGGTTTAAAGGCTCGCCAGCTGCCGGTTTCATATTTTTCCGCGCTTCCTGGTTCCGTTATCTTGGCGCCTGGCTTTAACTTCACGCAATCACCGCCATCTCGTACGCAGCCTTCACCGCAGCCACGTTCTTCTTCGCCAGCTTGTCTTTGAAACGATTTTCGATGACCTTGGTTAGGGAGTCTAGGGAGACCACCCGCGTCGCTTTTGCCAGCGCCCCGAGCATCGCGGTGTTGGTTATCGGCACACCCAGCTTCTCGAGGGCTATTGATGTGGCGTCGACTAGCGTGACCTTTGTGCCTTTAAGGACCTCCGGGGTTTCCTTCGCGTTGATCACGACGACCCCCCCGCGTTTTAGCCCCGATGCCACGTTGACCGCTTCCAGTACTGTGGAGTCTAGCACGACCACGTGGTTCGGCTCGTAGACCTGGGTGCGGGTGCGGATTGGCTTGCGGTCGATACGGGTGAAGGCGACGACCGGAGCGCCCCGCCGCTCGGCACCGAAGAACGGGAATGCTTGGCAGTGCTTGCCCTCTAAGAAGGATGCCTCGGCCAGCAATCGTGCAGCGGTGACTGCCCCTTGGCCGCCGCGTCCGTGAAACCGTATTTCTATCATGTGCCCCCGACCAACTTCGTTTTTGGGACTTTAAGCTTTGCACCGATTTGCAGAAAAAACATATTCTGTAGGACTATCTCACTCTTGATAGATATTCATAAGCGCTCAACGCAGCTTTGGCGCCATCTCCCGCCGCCGTGACAATTTGTTTATATGGGGCATTGCTAACATCGCCCGCTGCAAAAATTCCCGGCACGTTTGTTCTACGGTGTTCATCAACTACAACTTCACCCCGCTTATTCAGTTCAACCAAGTTGGCAACTAAATCTGAATTCGCGACATAACCAATTTCAACAAAAACACCCTGCACGTTCAAAATTTTTCGTTTTCCCTCTTTCTCAACTTTAATTTCGGTAACCATCTTGTCACCCAGTATCTCAAGCGCGTTGGTGTTGAACAGTGTCTCCACTTTATCGCTTTTTTCCACTTTTTCTATCATCACCTCGTCCCCGCGGAAACTCGGATTTATGTTGATTAAGTAAATTTTATTCGCGATTTTCATCAGCTGTAAGGTCGCATCTAAAGCCGAATTTCCACCGCCGACAACCGCAACATCCATATTCGCAAACAGTGGGGCATCGCAAGTGGCGCAGTAGGTAACGCCTCTGTTTTTGAATTTTTTTTCGCCAAGGATATTTAATGTTCGCGGCTTTGCACCAGTTGCGAGTATCAATGTTTTCGACTCGTGCGTTTCCTTGTCGGTTTTGACTCTAAATGTGCCGTTCATTTTTTCCACCCCGACTACCGCTTCGCCCACCTTGGCTTCTATATTGAATTCCCTCATGTGCTCTTCGAACTTCTTAACCAATTCAGGCCCGGATATGTATTGGTAGCCAGTGTAGTTCTCGATATCAGCGCTGATGGCTGCTTGCCCACCGATATTTTTGGTGATCACAAGAAGATTCAGTTTCTTCCTCGCCGCATATATCGCCGCGGTTATCCCGGCCGGCCCTGCACCGATTATGATCAGATCGTGCATCTCAACCCTCCAGGTGCAGAGCTTTCTTAATTGCCCCCAAATCGGCTCCGACGATGATAGTTCCGTCAATATCTAAAACTGGGACGGCCATCTGCCCCGACTTTGTCACCATCTCTCTCGCCGCTTCTGTGTTTGTCGCAACATCTATGTTTTCAAATTCTATTTTGTTTTGTTTTAGAAAATCCTTTACCATTCGACAATATGGGCATGTTGGCGTCGAGTACACTTTTACCGTCGCCATATCAAATCGCCTCCTTTTAATTTCTAATGACGTTGTTTATTTATTTAATGAATCTTGAAGGTTAGGTCTCGTCTTGTTTCTCCACAAAAATCTACAAAAAAATGCACAGATTCAGCAACAGCCGCTAATGCATTAATCTGCGTTGCGGAGGAAAGTAAAACAAAAAACGGTACTTAAACTGAGAAAAATTAATAAATAAGATGTAATACAATAAAAAACGGGAAAAAAATGGCAAAAAAAGGCGAGAAATTTAAATGCGAGAGATGTGGGCTTGTGGTGACAATTGACGAAGATTGCACTTGCGCAGTGTGCGACCTAATTTGTTGTGATGCGCCGCTGAAGAAAATATCTTAAACCCGCACCACCCTAAAACGCCTACAAAAGTCTTTTTTCTCCTTTTATTTTCTGAATTTCTGTAATGTCTTGGGTCACCTCAACGCAGCCCAAGTAGTTCCCGTTTCGGTCCCTCACCGCGAAATACCTTATGTAAATTTTTCTATTGTTTAAATCTATCCAGAATTCAGCGGAATCTCTCCTGTTGTTTTTGAAATCATCTAGTATCTGATTCACTTTGTGTAGGCTTTTCTTCGGGTGGCAGTCTTGAACTTTTCTGCCGAGAACCGCAGAAGTGCGTGGAAATATTCTGTCGCCGTTTTTGTTAAAATATCGTACCGTATCGTTTTTATCCACAAAGGTTATCTCCACTGGCAATGTGTTCAGCACCGCATCTAAAATTTCTTTGTTGAGTTCTCCAGTCAAATATTCACCTCTTTTCAGTTGCCATCTTCGTTTTCTTGACAGCGTTCAGGGCGGGTAGGAGATCATCGAAGTTCTTGACTATCTCTCTCACCCCTTGGGCGAGCATGTTGTTGACCTCCTCCATCCTGGCAAACACCCGCATGTCGGTTTTGATCCCTATCACAGGCTTCCCCCGAGCGCACGCGTACCCCACCTCGAAAGCCGTGCCTGAGTCGACATCTGGGCCATCTAAAATCGCTACAACGGTATCGGCCCCCTCTAGGCCGCGGAGGTCCCCCTCATAAATAGCTCGGTATGCCTCGCGCCCGCGCTTTCGAATGCGCTTCCAGAGTTCGCCCACCTCACGCTGAGGTAGGAAGGTATCGAACCCATGTTTGCGCAAAAACTTGTCGACCTTCAGGTTGAACTCTCGCTCGGCCTGCGAGAAGAGCGGCCCTGCAATGAATATCTTCACGCACCCACCAACTACCTACTTAAAGCCCGAAAGCTAAAAGTTATAATGCCGGCGAGTCAGTGGACGACTTCCGGGCGAAAGCCTGAGGAAACTCCGTCCATCTAGCAGGTCCGCGGGCTCGTAAGAGCACGGTTGAGAGACCGGACGATGGCACAGAAACGACACCTCCCGGCTCGCGCGAGGATGCGGCGACGCTGAGGTCGTGCCGGCGGGGATGAAACGGCCAATCCGCGGGATGCAAGGGCAAGCAACCGCCGAGGAACGCCTGCTGAAGGCGGGTGGTAGCCCGCTCAGCTCAATGTCGTCTGAAAACAGAAGACGGGTTATGACTGATTCGCCGGCACAAGGTGGTTCGAATGGGAAAGAAGTGGGGTCGCTACAAGGCGGGGGGGCGAAGTCAGCCAGTTTCCTGTGTCTATTGCGGGCGAATGGTGCCTAGGATAAAAGCCGTGTCGGTGAGGAAGGGTTTCAGGGTCGACCCTAGAATTCCTGGTATCGATCGGAGGCGCGTTTTTATTCCCAGCTTCAAGGCCTACGCGTGCATCTCCTGCGCTAAGCACCGCGGCCTGATTTGATCGCCTTCACAATATCCCGAATTTTTGATACCCTATTTTTTGCGTGCTCGACGATGGTTCCAGTCACAATGATATCTGCACCAGCCCTCACGCGCTCCCTCGCCGCACGAGGTGTCCTCATCCCGCCCCCCACAATTAGCGTTGCCTCAGTTGTCCTCCGCACCGCTCGCACCATTTCCACCGATACAGGTTGCTCAGCACCAGAGCCAGCTTCTAGGTAGACGAACCTCATGCCCAGATATTGTGCCGCGAGCGCGTATGCCGCTGCCAGCTCGGGTTTGGCACGGGGGATCAGGTCTGCCTTCCCGACCCGCCCGGCCACTCCACCAGGTTCGACCAATAAATATGCCATGGGTAGGGTTTCCAGCCTGAATTGCCTGACGAGCGGCGCCCCGAGCTTCTGGGCACCCGTGATGAAGTAGGGGTCTCGGGAGTTGAGCATGCTCATAAAGAAGATCGCGTCCGCATGTCGGCTTATCCCGGCCTCACTTGCGGGGAAGAGAATAATGGGAAGCTTTGTGCTTTTTTTTATATTCATCACAGCCCGATCGAGGATACCGCCACCAGCGCGGGTTGAGCCACCGACTATGATGCCATCACTCCCTGCAGACGCTGCATCAGATGCCATTTGCGCGGCGACCCTCGGTGTCTGCTTTGCTGGATCTATAAGCGTCAGGTGGGCCGCACCTGCTCGAGCTATAACCCGCCTCAATCGCTCTTCGACCTTCATCCTCGTGGCTCCCTCGATTTGGGTCTGAGTCCCCTGTACCCACATTTCCTGCACTTGGTCGCCTTCCAGGGGTTGCAGGCATTACATCGCATGCATATCTTCACGTTGAAAAGGCGGCGCTCTGCGACCTCGAATTTTGCCATTTGATCACTTCTTCCCTCGCACTTCTTTGAATACCTTGGGTAGCTTCCCTACTAAGTCCGATGCCACAAATTCATTGCCCTTTTCCCGAGAGCAGAGGTCGCCCGCGCGCCCACATGCCCAAGCCCCAGCTACCGCGGCGCGGAAGGGTTCCACCCCCTGGGCTAGGAAGGTGCCAACGATCCCTGCGAGCACATCACCCGTGCCCCCGATTGTCATCCCTGGGTTGCCGGTGTAATTCAGTTTAACCTCACCTTGCGGGCTTGCGATTACATCCACATACGCCTTAAGCAGGAGCGCGCAGCCAAGTTTCCTCGCTGCAGCTCTGACTTGCTCAACGCGCCCGTTCAAATCAGGTGGTAGATCCACTCCTGTAAGTAGCTCGAACTCGCGCGCGTGGGGCGTCAGGACCCACGGCATGTTTTGGCACAGGCCTCGCTCTGACGCCAGCGCCTTCAGCCCATCGGCATCGAACAGGGCAGGTAGGTTGGGCCGTCCCTCCTTGAGCGTGCGAGCGAGCTCTAGGACAGCGTCGCGCGTCTTCGCTAGCGTGCCCAGCCCTGGCCCAACGACTACTGCCGTCGAGCGTTTGAATTCGTTTTGCAATTCCGTGAGCGCGGCAGGCTCGAGGTCGCGGCAGGGGAGCTTGATGGTGATGAGGTCGGGGGAGAATGAGTTGATCGTCCAAGCTGCTTTTTCAGGCGCAGCGATGATCGCTAGATCGACGCCAGAACGTAGCGCGGCTAGGCCCGCGAGCGCTGGGGCTCCGACGTAGCGCGAGCCCCCTCCGACGACGAGCAACCTTCCATAGTCGCCCTTGTGTGCCTCCCGCCTCCGTTTCGGTAAAACAGTAAACACATCCTTTTTACCAACGCGCATTTTGGGGGTTACCACAGGTTCACCTCTGAAGGAAAGGGCCCGGCCAGATATAAAAACTTAGTCAGCTTGCCATGCCGTGCTGCTGTAATTATTTAAATAGATACCATTTGAGTAAAGCTGTGAGGTGATGCTCTGCCGAAACCTCAGTGGGTCAAGGGTGGTCCCAAAATCGTAAAGCCGATTCCTGGCCCTAATGCAAAAAGATTGGTGGCGCGGGACGAGCGGGTGATGTCTCCTTCGTACACCCGAACCGAACCCATTGTGGCAGAAGAGGGATGGGGCTGCTACGTTCGAGACGTCGACAGCAATGTCCTTCTTGACCTCTCCTCAGGCATGTTTGTCTTAAATTATGGCTACTCTCACCCCAAGTTAATCCGCGCTATCGAGCGGCAGGCGACAAAGCTCACACACTTCGCTGGGACTGATTTTTATTACGAGTCGCAGGTCGAGCTAGCGGAGAAACTGGTCGAGATCACCCCCGGTAAATTCCCAAAACGCGTTTACTTTGGGAACAGCGGCGCTGAGGCGGTTGAGGCTGCGTTCAAGTGCGCTCGCTGGCACACCCGTCGACCGCGCATGATTGCCTTTACGGGGGCATTTCACGGCCGGACCTTCGGGGCGATGAGTCTATCCTCGATGAACATCAAGCACCACCGCCACTTCGCCCCGTTAGTACCCGGAGTGAGCTTCATGCCTTACCCCTACTGCTACCGCTGTCCCTTCGGTCAAAGCTGCCCGGGGTGCGACTTCTCATGCATTAATTTTATTAACGAGTACCTACGGAAGGTGATTCCACCCGAAGAAGTGGCCGCTGTCATCACCGAGCCCATCCAGGGGGGCTCCGGTTACATCATCCCGCCGCCCGAGTATTACCCAATGCTCAAAGAGCTCTGCGAAAAGCACGACTGGCTCTTCATAGCCGACGAGATCCAGACCGGCTTGGGGCGAACGGGAAAGATGTTCGCAATGGAGCACTGGGGGGTGACCCCTGACATCGTGTGCGTCGCGAAGGCATTGGCGGGGGGGATGGCCCCTATAGGCGCGACGATAGCTAGCGCGAAGGTCATGGATTGGGAGCCGGGAGCACACGCGACTACCTTCGGGGGGAACCTAATCGCTTGCGCTGCTGCTCTAGAAGGGCTGAAAATCCTGAAGAAACAGAGACTGGTGAAACGGGCTGCTGGGCTGGGTAAGCTGGCGCTAAAGCGGCTAAAGGAGTTGGAAGAAGAATCTCGATTGGTGGGTGAGGTCCGGGGCAAGGGCCTAATGTTGGCTGTGGAGCTGGTCAAGAACAAGCGTACGAAAAAGCGAGCGGTTAAAGAGCGTAACACGGTCGTACGGGAGGCGCTTAACCGGGGGATTATCCTCTTCCGTGGGGGGCGCTCGGTAATCCGGATGGCCCCGCCACTCACCATAAGCCAGCGGGAGCTCGAGCTCGGCCTAGATATTTTTGAGGATGCCCTTCGCGAGGTCGAGCGTAAATGCTGATGCTGAAGCCGCATTTCAGCGCTAACATCCGAGGGCATCTCGTGATCGGGGGCGCCGACACGGTCGAGCTTGCCGAGCGATTCGGGACCCCCCTCTACGTAATTGACGAACAGCGCGTGCGTGAGAACTACCGCCGTTTCTACAAGGCATTTGCCGACAGATGGCCGAGCGTGCTGGTCTGCTATGCCTTAAAGGCTAATTCCAATCTCGCTGTGGTAGAAATTTTGCGGGGTGAGGGCGCAGGCGCCGACATCAGCTCCGAAAATGAGCTCCGGATAGCCCTCAATGCCAAGATACCTGGAAATAAGATGGTTTTCAACGGCAACCACAAAACGCCGCGGGAGCTCGAGCTTGCTATAAACAACGATGTCTTGGTAAATGTCGACAGCTTCCAAGAACTCGAAGTAGTGAACAAGGTGGCGTTAAGATTAGGCAAGCGTGCGCGGATCGGCTTCAGGGTGAACCCCGACGTGAAGGCCCCGACCCATCCCTACATAGCCACGGGCCTTCGGGAAAGCAAATTTGGGTTCGATGTTGCGAGCGGGCAGGCATTCGATGCATACAAACTAGCTGCCCGTATGACGAATGTGGAGGTGGTCGGCATCCACGCCCACATAGGGTCCCAGATTTTAGACGCGCGCCCGTTTGAGGAAGAAGCGGAAAAACTCATGGCGCTCGTCACGGAAATTAAAGAGAAGCTGGATATCTACATCTCATTCGTTGACTTAGGGGGTGGCATCGGCATCCCTTACAAACCCGACGACACAGAACTCCAGCCTGCGCAGGTGGCAGAGCGGGTAGCGGGCGTGGTCGAGCGGGTAGTGAACGAGAAGGGGCTGGGAAAACCGACGCTAGCATTCGAGCCCGGCCGATACATAGTCGGCGACGCGGGCGTGCTACTTGCGCGGGCGGGGTATATCAAAGAGCGCCCGGGCATTCCGATTTGGGTCGCGGTGGACGCTGGGATGAACGCGTTGATCAGACCTGCCCTTTATGGGGCCTACCACCACATCGAACTCGCAAACAAAATCCGTGAGAAAAACAAGGTGTTAGTCAATGTCGCCGGGCCGCTTTGCGAGTCAGGAGATTTTCTCGGGAAGGAACGAAAGCTCCCCAAAGTCGAGCAGGGAGATCTGGCCGTGATTTTTGACGTCGGCGCATACGGTTTGGCGATGTCGAGCCAGCATACAGCTCAGCCGCGCCCAGCGATGATTCTCGTCAACGGTGGTAAGGCCGAGATTATCCGCAAGAGGGAGACGTTTGAGGATTTAATTAGACTCGACCAGATCCCTGGGTGGCTCAAGTGAAACGCATAGTTGTGAAGTTTGGTGGGACGAGTATCGGTAATTGGGACCGAGTTCGGCTTGGGGCAAAAGCCGTCTACCGGGAGCACCTGCGTGGAACCCAGGTAGCAGTAGTCGTGTCGGCGATGGGACACACCACTGATGTGCTGATTGGGGCGGCAAAAGCCAGCGGGCGCGAGATGAGCAAGAAAGAGCTCGATTTCATCATGGCACTGGGCGAGCGTGCAAGCGTCAGGGCTTTCACCGCGGCGCTGCACGAACTCGGTGCAGATGCAAGGTTCATCGACCCGGTGCAGGAAGGTTGGCCGGTCATAACCGACAGCAATTTCGGGCTGGCGAACATCGACTTTGTGGAGACCAGACGGAGGACGCGGAAGTACATCCTGCCGCTACTAAAGCAGCGGGTGATCCCAGTGATATGTGGTTTTCTTGGGAGAGATCGAGATGGGAACATGACCACGATCGGGCGCGGCGGAAGCGACATAACTGGGCTCCTCATGGGCAAGTGCTTGGACGCCGACGAGGTGATAATAGTTACGGATGTGAAAGGGGTGATGACCGCTAATCCGAACAAGGTTCCGGGGGCAGGGGTGCTCAAAACCATCACGGTGGAGGAGATGCGGGACCTAGCGAGGTTTGGGGCCCAGGTGATGCACCCACGAGCTATGAGCTACAAGGACCCTAGCATAAGGGTGAGGGTTATAGACTTCCGGCACGGTAATTTATCGGTGGGTGGGACCACTATAGTCGGACCGCGCGGAGGTGAGTTCGTGAGCGTCAGGTTGTACGAGAAACCTCTGGCGATGTTGACGGTCGTGGGCGAGGAGATGCAGACCACCCCAGGTATCTTAGTAAAGACGGCGGCGCCACTCAGCAAGGCGGGAATTAATATCTTCGGGGTCTCTATCGGTCCCCGATCCTTCTCGCTCTACGTGGCGGAGGAGGGAACGCGCAAGGCGCTCAAGCTCATACACAATACGATCACTAGACACAAGCTGATGAAGTCGGTGACGAGCCAAGGGAGCTTAGCGATGATAATTGCAGAGAGCGAGCGGTTCATCTACACCCCGGGCGTGATCGCGAAGCTCACGGAGCCCCTGGCGAGGGCGGGGATAAACATCATCGAGATCCTGTCGAGCAGGACCTCCATCAGCTTCTTCGTGAACTGGGACGACCGCAAGGATGCGCTCAAGCTGTTCAGGCAGACCATGAAGGAGATAGAGGGATGAGCGTGTTTGAAGGCGCATACACGGCAATGGTGACGCCGTTCGATAAGGATGGCAAGGTCGATGAGAACGGGCTCCGTGCCAATGTGAAGTTCCAGATCGAGAATGGCATTCACGGCTTGGTTCCGGTGGGTACGACCGGCGAGTGCGCGACGCTCTCTTATGACGAGCACAACCGAGTCGTCGAGGTGGTGGTGGATGCGGCGAAGGGGAAAGTCCCGGTGCTCGCGGGGACCGGGAGCAACAGCACGTGGGAGGCTATCATGCTCACCCGGCACGCCAAGGAAGTGGGGGCAGATGGGGCGCTTCTGATAGTTCCCTATTACAACAAACCCACTCAAGCTGGCCTCTATGCACACTTCAAGAAGCTGGCCGAGGAGGTCGACTTGCCCCAGGTGATTTACAACATACCCTCGCGCACGGGTGTTAACATGACGCCGGAAACGACGGCGAAGCTTGCAAAGTTGAAAAACATCGTGGGCGTGAAGGAGGCAAGTGGTGACATAAAGCAAGTCAAAAAAATCATCGAGCTGACCCGCGACGAGAATTTCTCGGTGATGTCTGGAAACGATTCAGATACGATTGAGATAATGAAGCTTGGCGGCGTGGGTGTCATCTCTGTGGTTTCAAACATCGTGCCCGATAAGGTGGCTAAGCTAGTTAACTCCTTCAGATCCGGAGATGTTAAAACAGCCAAACTGGTTCACAAAGAACTTTCGCCGCTATTCAAAGCACTATTTATCGAAACCAATCCAGGGCCAGTAAAAATGGCGATGAACTGGATGGCGATGGCAGCGGGAGGACTTAGATTACCGCTAGTCGAACTTGAGCCGGAGAACCAGAAAAAACTGCGCAAAGTTTTAATTGACATGAAGCTGGTGCGGCAATGATTCGAGTTGCCGTATGTGGCGCGTGTGGGCGAATGGGTAAGCTCATCGTGCGCCAAATCTCAAAACAAGCGGACATGAAATTGGTTGTGGCTGTTGATGCTGCCGGTACCCCGAGCGCTGGAGAAGACGCTGGGGAGATCGCTGGTGTGGGCAAACTCGGTGTTAAAATTGTCGGTGCAGATAAACTGGCTGAGGTGCTGAAACAATCAAAGCCAGATGTATTGGTGGACTTCACAAAAGCTGATGCTGCAGTTCAGAACGTCAAAACCGCATCCGAGGTGGGCGTTTCCGTGGTCGTAGGCACAACCGGGTTCACGGCGGAGCAACGAGCTGAGGCAGAAGAAGCAATCAAAAAGGGGAAAATCCGAGCAGTAATCTCGCCAAACATGTCGATTGGCGTGAATGTGTTTTTCAAATCGGTCAGTGAGACCGCGAAGATGCTGGGGAGCAATTACGGGGTCGAGATTGTGGAGGCGCACCATGTGCACAAGCGCGACGCCCCCAGCGGGACCGCGCGGAGAGCTGCACAAATCATTGCGGGGGAGTTCGGCTGGAGCGAGGACAAGATTAAGATCAAATCGATTCGAGAGGGCGACATCGTCGGGGAGCACACGGTGATATTCTCCACTCCAGAGGAGCGGGTCGAGATCATCCACCGTGCGCAGAGCCGTGAGACGTTCGCGGCCGGGGCTATGAAGGCGGTTCACCACGTCGTTGAAAGAGGCAAGCCCGGCGTCGTGCAAGATATGCAGGATGTTCTGGGTTTAAGATAAAAATATGGGAAGTAAGTGTTCAAACGATGGGTGAAAAATGAAAATGTGTGACTTGAACAAAACTGGCATTTCTACGATTTTAATTGTGGTAATCGCTGCGGTTCTGATAGGTGTCGCGATAGGCGGATACATTTTGATATCAAAACCTTCAGAAAAGGAAATCGGTCCACCCGTGTAGTAAATAAAAATACATGGTGATGTGTGGAGACGAATAAATGAAATACATAGTGTTTGCGGTCGTGGGCGTAATCATTGTTATCGGTGTTATTGTCTATTCTTATGGTAACTATCTCGACTGGTTGAATGCGGTTAAGCACGAAACAGATCGTTGGGCCGTAATAGAGGACGTTAACCGAGATGTGATGGCTGTCGAACCGACCAGCGACAATGTCTGGTCAGAGCTTGTCCTGCTGCATCAAAGCGACAATAGAATGTTTGTGGGTGGCGCGCTAGGAAGGTACTCCAACAAGTGGGGCTTCCGCTTCAAGCCCGATAATATAATCGTCGCAGAGGTGACCGTTGAGGGGCTTCAAGCCACGATAAAACACATAAGCACAGAGCTCGACTATTGGCTGGATCTCGGTCTAGCATACGTATCATGCAGGGTAATTCAAGTGCACGAATTGTAAGCTAGTAGAGTTGGGTACCTTGGCTAGCATAATCCATTTTTGTAGAAGGCTGGATGATAACATCGGTGAAATTGCAATAAGGTGTTCAATAAAGGACATGCTGCACTCCCATCTAAAAATATCCAAATACACCCTCGCCGAAGTCACCGAGTTAAAAAAATCACAAAATCCAGAATTTATCAATGCCGTCAACCAACACGATCTTTGTATTATAGGTGGAGGGGGTTTGTATTCTAAGTATTTCCTCCCGATGAATGCCCAAGTTATCAAATCTATAGAAATACCCATCGTGCTCCATGGGATAGGATACATCAGAAACTTTGGAGACAGAGAGCTGACCAAGGTGCAAATGAAAAGCGTTCAATTATTGAATAAGCGCGCGAAGCTCACCTCCGTTCGAGATGAATTTAGTTGTAAATTTTTGAGGGATTTGGGGATAAGCGACGTGCACGTGATTGGCGACCCCGCAATCTTTCTCGATTCTGAAGAAACCAGCCCAGTTGCCTTGGATGAAAGCAAAATGAAAATCGGTGTGAATGTAGCTTGCCACTACTGGACGTTATACCCACAGTATTTGTACAAAACGATTGATGCGTGCACCAAAGCCTGTGAATTTTTAATCAAGCATCTAAACGCAGAAATCGTGTACTTAATGCATCATCCAGATGAGAAACAAGCCGTTGAGCTGATGGATAAAAAATTGCCGATCAAAGTTGTGAATACAAACCCCAACCCGTACAAAATGAAATTCATTTATGGTAAACTGGATTTGGTAATCGGCATGATGATGCATTCCACTGTACTGGCTTTCGGGAGCGGGGTTCCAATAGTAAATATCGCCTACGACCTCAAAAATTACAATTTCATGGAATTTATCGGGCAGAAGGACAAAGTGATAGACGTTAGAGATGCGGGTTCTGAGAAAATTAAAGATTTATCAGTGCACTCCCTTGATGATTCAAAGAATATCAAGGAGAGCTTCAAGGAACTAAAACGAAAATTGTGGACACGACAAGAAGAATTCCTAGCAAAAATTAGCGAATTGTTGACCTGAAATATAATCAAAATTGCAATTATTATTTTTTTCTTAAAGAGGATGGTTTTATTTGCTTGTGGTAAGGGCACGGGCGCCTGAGCCTGCAGAATCGGCACTTCTCAGGTTTGGGCGGGGCCGGTAGCGGTCCAACCATATGCCCATATTTCCGGCGCGGCATCGAAACACCATAACTAACTGCTTTCACTGAATTAAAATTTAAAGCCTTGCAAAGTATATCACTAGCAAGGTGATAGCGTGGCGAAAATCCCAGTCGCTGTATTGGGTGCAACGGGCGAGGTTGGACAGAAATTCGTAATCAACCTGCAGAGGCACCCGTGGTTCGAGCCCACGGTGTTGTACGCGTCAGAGAGATCCGCTGGCAAAACCTATGCGGACGCGCTGAACTACGGGAAGGAAAATTCGAGATGGTTTTGTAAGGATGCACCCGACAAAAAAATTCTCGATATGACAGTCTTGGATGTTCGCAAGGTGCGCCCCAAAGAAAATAGCTTGTTTTTTTCCGCTTTGCCATCTGAAACAGCGCTGGAAGCCGAGGGAAACATCGCAAAAGAACGGCCAGTAGTCAGCACGGCCTCTGCCTACCGATACTTCGACGATAGCTTCACGTTCCTGCCGGGCGTGAACGAGTCGCACGCCAGCATAATAGATGTGCAACAAAAAAATAGGGGGTGGAGAGGGTTTGTCGTTCCCCAACCCAACTGCACGACCATCGGCCTAGTGATGTCGCTAAAACCAGTGTATGACAAGTTCGGGCTGGAGGGCGTGACGATGGGCTCGCTGCAGTCTGTGTCTGGTGCCGGATATGGTGCTGTCAGGAAATGGGCTGAACAACGAAAGGCGCAGGGTTCAGACCTTCCGGCGGGGTTAGAGGAATTTTCCGAGGGCTTGTTTGAGGGCAATGTCATCCCTTACATCCGCGACGAGGAGGCCAAAGTCAAAAAGGAAACGGTAAAGCTCCTCGGGGAATTCAGCGCGGGCAAGATCAAACCCGCAGGATTCAAGATCGCGTGCAAGTGCAACCGCGTCCCGGTTCTCGATGGGCACACGGAGTCCGTTTTCATTGAGACCGCGAAAAGATGCAGCGTCGACGAGCTGAAGGAAGCTTGGAGAAAATACCGGGGTGAGCCGCAGAGGCTGGCGCTGCCATCCGCACCCAAGCAGCCGATAGTGGTAATGGATGAGGTCGACCGCCCGCAGCCGAGGTTCGATTCGGACATAGAGGGGGGGATGGTAGCGGTGATTGGCGGGGTGGAGGCGAACGCTTTCGAAAACGGCTCCCAGTATACCGTGCTCTCCCACAACACCGAACTCGGCGCGGCAAAGGGCGCGGTGCTGGCCGCGGAGCACCTCTACAAAATTGGTTTGATCAAATAATTTTGGATCGTATCGGGATGGTAGCGGGGCCAGGATTTTCCCGGAATGGTGTTGCCATCCCGTCTTGAACCTGGGACCTCCGGGTACCACAGGCAAAATGCCTTATGAGCCCGGCGGGCACTCCATGCTGCCTTGAGGGCAGAGTAGTTCCCTACTGCTGCTCTACCCCGCTGCTGGTAGTTTCCCCGCTACCAATAGGAGGTTTCTGCTCGGCGGGCTTTAAGAGTTTGCGCAGCATCCCCCCCAGCACGGCGCCCATGCCGATCAGCAAAGCGTAGTCAACCAGTAAGAAGATGGTCTGGTAAAAGAGGATTCCAAATACCTCCCCCTGGGTTACCGAATACTTAAGGCCTAATTCATCAGGAAAGCTGGTGAGAGAATATACCGAAAGAAGCCCAATAGCGAGCAGAAAGATAAAACCAGTCATAAAACCAATGCGCAAGTGTTTGGTCCACTTGGGGGTCTCTCTAGCAAACAAGTATCCCGATATACCACCGGCTGCTAAAAAGCCAATGAAGCCGGCCCCGATATAAATAAGAAAAAATCCCAAGCCGAACCCTAGCAGGACAGGTTTCAACCAATGTGCCTTGGCAATTCCCTTGGAGAGCAAAAACATCACTACCCCAACTAAGGCCAAGAGGATAACAGCGTAGACACCGAAAACTAGCGGCTTGTCGAGGGTATTAACAAACAAGCTGGAGGACTCGGATGCCCCATAATGGTTATCGCCGGGGAACCGGGCCCTGTAACGATATATCCCCGGGCTGGGGGCATCGAGCGACAACGTGAAATACCCATTTTCGTCCGTGGTGGCTGAGATTACGCTAACATTATCGTTCGAAAGGAGCTTGTGGAGAATTATGTTCTCTTCCGGCAGGCCCTGGTTCTCCTTGGTTGTCCTCAGGTACCCGCTGAAGTTTACGGTTTCTCCGGTAGCTGGCTCGGGATTATCAACCTCAAAGCTTAAGGACACATACCACTTCCCCACCAGGGGTCCATTATCCGTACGAGTTGTTGCGTTTTCGCCGGTGGTCGTCTCAACGTAGAAGTAAAAGCTGTGGGAACCAACGTTTTCCTTCGTCGTTGGCCACTCGTACTTGTACACTTTGCCATCCGTGACATCGTTGTCCGTCGGGTCTTTTTCCACCATGCCCTCGGGGCTTCCGTTGATGTAAACCTTGGGGTATCCTGCCGCTGGCATGTTGTTTTCATTATCCGTATAGGTGACTTCATAAGTGAAAGTTGAACCCCATAACCCACTTTCAGGAGATACCTGAGCTCCTTCAAGCTTTGGGCTACCGGAGGCACCTACGTCCGCGCCGGCGACCGCAAAGGAAGAGAAATTAACTAAGCATATGACCATCAGACCGAGGGGCGCCAATCGAAAGGTAAGTTTGTTCATCGTTTCACCCTAAGCCTCAGGAATTAATAAACAAACCTCTTGGTGAAAAAATGATAAGGGGATTGGAAAACCGGAGGATATAGCAAATCTGGTGGTATTTCTCACCTCGGTTGAATCTAGTTACATAACTGGACAGTTGATGGTGTTGGAGCCGGGAGCCGGATTTGAACCGACAAAAAGCGGATCTGCAGTCCGCCGCCTTACCAGATTGGGCCACCCCGGCACATCCTCCTTTTAATAAAAACATCGATAAAACATCTGTGGTCTGCGTGAAGGGACGGGCGGCAAGCGACTTGGGCACTGAAAGTATTCGATAAATTGGTAGCAAAATTACATTTTTCTAGCCACGTTTGGGCTCAATGGGGTTTGCTCCGCCTGCGCGGTAGCCTCTAGGGTCTACCGTCACATGGGTATATCCGAACTCCTTCAAAGCTGATCCGATATCCCCGCTCAACCCAAGCGCCCGTTGTAACTCCTCTTTCCCAACTTCGACTCTCGCCAGCCCCCTGTGGTCCCTGACCCTAACCACGTAAAAACCCAGTGAACGGATGAACGCCTCCCCTCGCGCTATCCGCCCGAGCTTCTCCGGAGTGATCTCCTGCCCGAATGGAATTCGTGAGGCGAGGCAGGGGTTTGCAGGCTTATCCGCGTTGGGTAAGCCATACCCGGCCGCCAGCCTCCGAACTTCTTCCTTCGTCAGCTCTACTTCCGCGAGGGGGCTTCGAGCCCCAAACTCCTCAAGCGCCCGGATGCCCGGCCTGAAATCGGAGTAATCGTCGCGATTCGTGCCGTCGAGGATGCACCTGAATCCGAGCTTCCTTCGGACCCCGTCCAGCTTCCGGAGGAGTTCGCCCTTGCAGTAGTAGCATCGCTCGCTCGGGTTTGCCGCGAATTTTGGGTTCTGGAGTTCGTCGGTGGTTATCACAAGGTGCTTGATGCCGACTTGCTTTGCGATAGCTTGCGCTACCTCAAGTTCTCCTGGCGGGTAGGTCTGGGAGACGGCGGTGACCGCAACCGCTCGATCTCCTAGCACCTCATGGGCCACCGCGCAAACCACAGAGGAGTCGACCCCGCCTGAGAAAGCTATCACCGCGCTCCCGCATTCTAGGATGATTGACTTGAGGTGCTGTTTTTTTCCATCAAGTGGCATGGTCATCGCCTTAAATGGTGGGCCCGCGGGGATTCGAACCCCGGACCTTCCGGTTATCAGCCGAACGCGCTAGCCAAGCTGCGCCACGGGCCCCATTAAGGAGTTGATTGCGTTGTTTAAATTTCTTCTTAAAAAATTAAGATAGCTATCGCTAACCAATGAGGACAGCTCCAGAACCTACTCATCTAATAGCGCGGTCCTCTTCTCTCTGTTCGGTGTTTCTGGAAGCATTCCCTGCAGTACACAGGTCTGCCCTCAGTCGGCTTGAAGGGAACTTCTGTCTCTTTGCCGCAGTCGGAGCAAGTTGTCTTGTGCATCTCGCGCGGTCCGAACCTTCTCGGCCCACCGAACCTTCTTTCACCATATGCCATTTTCTCTTCTCCTTTTTTTCTCACACACAACCCGAAAAAACATCTTGAGCTGTTTCTCCGGCGAGCTTTTCTTGAGAAAAGCCTGTTGTGTCCTGACTGCAGTAGTATCGTGTGCTTATAAAACAGGTGGCTCACTTTAATGATATTGGGGGCCGGTGGCGAAGTCTGGAATTCGCGCTCGCTTCGCATGGTAACCGAAATAGCGAGAGGTCGCGGGTTCAAATCCCGCCCGGTCCACCATCAAAAAGGGGGCTGTAAATGGAAGCAATAGTGTACATCCGCACTGACCCGGGAAAGGCGCTGGTACTCTTGGATGAGGTCAAAAAGCTTCCAGGAGTCAAATTTGCCGCTGCGACCGCTGGAAGGTTCGATATAGTGGCGCGAATCGAGGCCGCGGACCTTAAAGCATTGGGCGATGCAGTCGTGAGCAAGATCCAGGGCATCCCCGGAGTCAGGTATACGGAGACCTCGCTGATAGTTGCTTAAGTGAGTTTTATAAAGGGCGAAGGTTAAGGCTCAGGGGGTCTACTTGGCGGCCCTGCGAAAGGTTAGCCTGCCAATTGGCGCAAGCGTTTACAGAGTTAACCATCCCGCGCTACCCAAGAACTCGCACATCGTCTGCATGCCGTCCGCTCAAAAAATCATCTACAATCCGGTGGTCTGCGGGAAGGAGCTGCGGAAGCTCTCGCTCGAGTGCAGCAGGCTTTTCTTGCGCACGGCTTGGGCCATGATGCCCTCGCTGCGAAAGCTGAGCGCACGGCAGCTCAGCGAGATCGTCGTGTTACGTGGGAGTTTGGGATACCAATTCGACACGGCGTTCGAACAGTTTTTCAAACGCTACCTGCCTCGCTGCTTCGTGGGGGCCCGGCGCTTTAGAATTTCCGGGGGAGAGTTTGGCGCGAACATCTTCTACACGAACTTCGACTCGCTACCGGACAACGGCGTGCTGTTCACTGGCGACACCATAGCCACGGGAACCTCGCTCAGCCAGACGCTCGCGGTGACCCGAAGCGAGCTCCGGAAACGCGACTACGATGTGCGGAGGTTGCTCGTCTTCAGCATCGCAGGGTCGCTCAAGGGGTGCACGCGCCTGCTCGAGTGGGAGAAACGCTTTCGAGAATGGTGGCCGAATTTCCGAATCCACATCTTCGCTGCAGAGGCGCTTTTCGGGCTGGCCGACAATGGCACCGACCTGTTATTCAGGCGGAAGGACGAGGCGATTTTGCCCGACGAAACGAAAAAGCGCGTTAGCAGAGTCTACGGAGACTACGAGACGGGCTTCCTGCCGGGCAACATCTGTGCAATATTCGACTGGGGCGACCGGAACTTCAAGCCCGAACGCCACTTGGAGGATGTGCTGAAATTCACCCGCGAGTCGGCAAAGGCTGCGAAGGATGAGAAAGCTAAGAAGGTTTTGGGTGGTCTCGCACGAGGGGCCAAGCTGGAACTCAAAAGGATCGACAAACGTTTGCCCGGCATTAAACGATAAACTGTTTTATGTCTTCTGCCGAGATTGCAGATTTGGAGATCCTATGGTTGAACTCGTGTTCTTGGGCTGTGGGGGTGGGCGTTATGAGACCATCGATCAGCGGTTCAAAACAGGTGGCTTCCGCTTGCACGCAGGGGCAAAAGTACACATCGACCCTGGCCCCGGAGCCCTTTTGCTCTCTCATCAGCATCGCCTCAACCCGCTTGACTTGGACTGCGTTGTGGCAACCCACTGCCACCCAGATCACTACGTCGATGCCGAGGTGCTCGTCGAGGCGATGACCCAACACATGACTCGCAAACGTGGCACACTGGTGGGGAGTGAAAGTGTGCTCAAGGGTGTCGGGAAGTTCGGCCCAGCGATTTCCCGCTACCACCAGAGCAAGCCAGCTGAAGTCATATGCATGAAGCCGGGGGAGAGCTATCAGCTAGAAGACCTTAAGCTCGAAGCAACACCAACACAACATAGCGACCCAACGACCTTCGGGCTCAAGCTTCATTCGGGGGCGGGCGTGATCGGCTACACGAACGATACTCAGTATTTCGAGGAACTAGCGAAGTACTTTAGTGGCTCCCGCGTGCTCATAGCAAACGTGACGCGACCGCTATCGAAACGAATTCCGTGGCACCTCTGCTCCGATGACCTAATCGCGCTCCTGAATCAAGTGAAACCTGAACTCGCGGTAATGGTGCACATGGGCATGCTGTTCTTGAAACACCCACCCGAGAGGGAGGCAACACGCATCAAAGCTGCAACTAACGTGGAAACCGTGCCTGGCTACGCTGGCCTCCGCGTCAACCTCAACAAGAGAATTAAAATCAAACGTCCGACTAAACAGCCGAGTTTGGAAGCGTTCGTGCGGCCAAAGCCCGAGCAATTTGTTGGGGCAGAATAGCCGAAGCACTTTATATCGCTCGACTTAGATTTTGATGAGGGCTTCACGTGACGGTATCAAAGGACTACGAACCGCTTGAAGTTGAGCCCAAGTGGCAGCGCCGATGGGAGGAGCTAAGCATCTACCGATTTGATCGTGGAAATAAGACAAAACCAACTTATGTTATCGATACCCCACCCCCCTATCCTTCGGGAGAATTTCACATGGGTACAGCGCTTAACTGGACGTACTTCGATATCGTCGCCCGCTACAAGCGAATGCGCGGTTTCAACACGTTGTTTCCACAGGGCTGGGATTGCCACGGTTTGCCAACGGAGGTTCAAGTCGAAAAGCGCTACGGACTTCGCAAAGGCGATCTCCCGCCGGAAAAATTCCGCGAGCTTTGTGTGAAGCTGACCGAAGAAAATATCAAACACATGCGCGAAGAAATGCTCTCGCTGGGCTTCTCTATCGACTGGTCCACCGAGTACCGAACGATGGACCCCAACTACTTCAGCAAAACGCAGTTATCCTTTGTGCAGCTCTACAAGCGCGGTTTGATATACCGCGGCGAGCACCCCGTCAACTGGTGCCCACGATGCGAGACAGCTATTGCCGACGCCGAGGTTGAATATGAAGATCGGGAGGCGACGCTCACTTATATCAAGTTCAAGCTCCACGGCGAGGACGAGTACCTCACCATCGCCACCACCCGACCCGAGTATCTCCCCGCATGCGTGGTCGTGGCGGTTTACCCCAGGGACGAGCGCTACGGGAAACACGTTGGAAAAAAGCTCGAGGTCCCCCCATTCGGCCAAGTCGTCGGGCTCATCGAGGATCACGAGGTCGACCCCGCGTTCGGCACGGGGGTGGTGATGGTCTGCACCTTCGGCGATAAAACCGACGTGCGCTGGGTGAAGCGTCATAAGCTACCCGTGGTCAAACTCATCGATGAAAAAGGAAACATGAGCGAGGCGGCTGGCAAATACGCTGGGCTAACGCTCGAGGAGTGCAAGCACGCAATCGTCGATGACCTCCGTAAGGCAGGCCTGCTCGTGAAACAAGAGAAGCTGGCTCAAAGCGTCGGGGTGTGCTGGCGGTGCAAGACCCCCGTCGAGATCCTGACAAAACCGCAGTGGTTTATGCGCGTGTTAGACCTGAAAGACAAGGTGATCGAAGGCGCCAAGCAAGTTCGTTGGGTTCCCGAGCACATGCGGCAGAGGTTGATCGACT
>CAZNRG010000008.1:0-23764 GCA_964575725.1 Hadarchaeota archaeon (SeqCode) | reverse complement strand
CGGTGCGCTTGAAGAGCGGGTTTTCCGTCTTCTCGATTATCTCGACCTTCATCTTTTTCCCCTTTCACCTCGGGCGGGCCCCAATTAAACGTTAACCCTGCTCATCTACCGGCCAACTTTAAATTGATTTAGCAGCTTCTCGAACTCTAGCTTTTTCTGCTCGGTGACCTCGACGAGCACCAGGCCCTCGCCCGGCTGCCCGTAGACGACCGCGGAGCCGAGCGGTGCCGAAAGCACGGCGGGGAGGGTAGCGAGGTCCTCCTCCCCATCGACCATAATCTTCAGGGGGGTTTTTGCTGTCTCTAGAGCATCGCGCAGCTCCGGGGTGATAGTTCCAGCTTGGTTTTTCACGCGGACGACTTTCGCCTCAAAATTCTCCACCGCCCGCTTGGTTTTTTCATCAGCGGGCGAACGCATGACCTTCATATCGACGACTACCACATCGGGCCTGAGCCCGCCATCGAGCAACCCCGCGGCCACGACATCGCCGACCGCAATCAGCCTGGGGGGGCGAAGTTGTCGCAGGTGCTCGATCGCTGCGGTAACATTCGGGAAAAGTTGTCCTAGCGGGCGCTTTAAAAGCGGCCGTGATTCGTCGGGTAACTTTAACACTACCGAACCCTCAGCGCGTATTTTCCCGGCTGGGTAATGTTGAGACGCTTGGCAATCTCGGAGTTCTCTGGGTCTAGGACGACGACGTACCCCGACCAGTCTCCCGAGAGTGATGCCCCCCCGCAAACCGGGCAGGTACTCCCCTTGGTGACGAAGTTACAATTGCGGCAGGCTTTCTCAGTCAAGCCTTGGCCTCCTTGCGGGCCTCCTCTATCCACTCGAGCTTCCCCAAGCCCAGCTGGCGCATTGTCAGACCTATCTTTCCACCTCGTGCGCCTCGACGCATGCTCACCGTGACCACGCGTGCGCGAACTCTGTCCCCCTCCTTCAGCGCCCGCTTCGACTCCTTTCCGTAGAGCGCCCCCTTCTTCTTGTCATACCCCACGAAGTCGTCCATCACCTGCGAAACGTGCACCAAACCGTCGATGGGGCCCAAACGCACGAACCCTCCGAACTCGACGATTTCGACCACCTCGCCCAGCACCACCTCGTTGACCTCCGGCTTGTAGATGAGCGCCTCAAAGGTGACATCGTGGTAGCCTGCCCCGTCTCCCATAATTATGCGGCCCGTCCCCACCTTCTTGAGCTCGGTAATCGCGAGGATTGTGCCCACATCCTTGTCGGTTAACCCCTCGTAGTCCTTGCGCAGGACGTCGATGATTACCTCATCTGTGGGTTCCCCAAATCGGCTGGGGGGCACCCGCACGGTATCGCGGACAGTCACAATCTTGTACGTTTATTTCACCCCAAATTTTTTCGTGTAAAGCTTCATGGCGCGGACGATCGCCTCACGCGCTGCCTTCGCCCCTCGCCACTCGAGCACCTTGGTTTCCTTTCCCTCAAGTTCCTTATAAACGCTGAAGAAGTGCTCGAGTTCTTTTAGGAGATGGGGGGACATGTCTTTTAACTCTCGCACCTCGCTGAAACGCGGGTTCCTCACGGGCACCGCCAAAATTTTATCGTCCGGGCGTCCCTCGTCGAGCATCCGGAGCAGGCCGATGGGGCACACCTTGAGCACGCTCCCCTGAAAGGAGGGCTCGTCGCCGAATATCATTATGTCTACGGGGTCGCCGTCCTCCTCATAAGTTTGGGGGATAAATCCGTAGTCGACTGGGTAGTGGAGCGGGGAGTGGAGCACGCGATCGAGCCTGAAAACCTCACCTTCTTTGTCGTACTCGTATTTATTGCGGCTGAGCTTCGGAATCTCGACCACAGCGTCCACCACCCGCGGCGCCTTCGGGTCGATCTTTACATCCTTCCAGAAATTTACCATATCATCCACCCCAAACTTTCAACAGCAGTGGGACGAACAGCAGGGCCGCCATGGACATGAGCTTGATCAAAATATTGAGCGAGGGGCCCGAGGTGTCCTTGAACGGATCACCAACTGTATCGCCTATCACCGAAGCCGCGTGGGTCTTGCTGCCCTTCCCACCTAAACGCCCTTCCTCGATGTACTTCTTCGCGTTGTCCCAAGCCCCGCCGGAGTTTGCTAGGGTAATCGCGAGCAGCAGGCCCGTGACTATCGCCCCCGCGAGCAGACCCCCCAATGCCTCCGGCCCTAGGAATGGAATCAGGCCCACTACGAGTGGAGTAACAATCGCCAGCGCAGCGGGGAGTGCCATGTTTTGAAGGGCTGCCGATGTGCTGATCCCGATGCATCTGTTGTAATCAGGTTTCGCCTTCCCTTTCATCAGTCCGGGAATCGTTCGGAACTGCCTTCGCACCTCGCTCACGATCAAGGATGCTCCCTTACCGACCGCCCTCATGGTGAGCGCGCAGAATAGAAAAGGCAACAATCCTCCTAAAAACAGCCCTACGATCACCCGGGGGTTTGTGATGCTGAGGTCCATGGTGACTCCCATGCTATTCATGGTGAAAAGATACGCCGAGAATAACGCAAGCGCGGTCAGCGCGGCCGAGCCGATTGCGAATCCCTTCCCTATGGCAGCAGTCGTGTTTCCGACAGCATCCAGCCGTTCTGCACGAACCCTCGTCGTCCGCCCCATCTCGGCCATCTCGGCTATGCCCGCGGCGTTGTCTGCGACTGGACCATAGGTGTCGGTGGCGAGCGTCATCCCAAGCGTGCTGAGCATTCCGACTGCAGCGATCGCTATCCCGTAGAGCGCCGCAAAGTGATACGCCAGTAATAGTGCCGTGCATATTGCGATGATTGGGATCAAGGTGCTTATCATGCCGACCGAAAAGCCGCTGATGATATTCGTCGCGGGGCCGGTCTGGGATGACACCGCGATCGACCGCACGGGCGAAAACCTATTTTCGGTGTAATACTCCGCTGAAAGGCCGATTACGATCCCTGCCACCAATCCGGCAAGCATCGCGTAGAAGATCTCTATCACGCCAACGAGGTACAAGATGAGGAAAAATGATGCCACGGCCATCAAGAGGGCGCTCCCAAACACCCCCTTGTTGAGAGCGGCGTGAAGTGTTTTTATTCCGGCGCCTTTCCCCGTGCGCACGAAGAATGTCGCCACGATCGAGCAAAAAATTCCCGTCGCGGCGAGTAGCATGGGGAGCACTACAGCATCAGTCTGACTGATCACGAAGCCCCCCACGGTGACCCCTGTGAAACCTATCACCATAGCCGCGATGATCGAGCCCACGTATGATTCAAACAGATCCGCCCCCATCCCTGCAACATCTCCAACGTTGTCGCCCACGTTGTCTGCGATTACTGCCGGATTTCGCGGGTCGTCCTCGGGAATTCGGGCCTCAACCTTTCCAACCAAGTCCGCGCCCATGTCCGCTGACTTCGTGTAGATTCCCCCGCCAACGCGCGCGAACAGTGCTATCGAACTTGCACCAAAGCCGAATCCAACTATTATCCCGGGGTCTCCAAATAGGTAGTAGAAAATGCTAACGCCCAAAATCCCAAAACCCACGACACACATCCCCATCACCGCACCACTCGAGAACCCAACCGTGAGTCCCTTACCAATGCCCCGCTTCGCCGCGGCTGCCGTCCGGGCGTTCGACTTGGTCGCCACGCGCATCCCGACGTTGCCCGCCAGCGCCGAGAAAAATGCCCCGACCATGAACGCCGTTGCGGTCTGGTAGTTCACGACTGGCACCAGGATCGCCGCCACGACGACCGCGTAGATGACCATCACCCGATACTCCTTGTTTAAAAAAGTCATCGCCCCTCGGTAGATGGTGTTGGAGAGCTCCCGCATCCGCTCGGTTCCGACGGGCTGCCGCATGATCCTGAAAGTTAAGTAGCCCGCGAAAACTAGGGCCAATGCGCCCGCTATAGGCGCCAGCATCACGGGTTCAAATCCAGCCATCTCACGACCTCTCGAAACTTCAACCTTCTAAACCCAACCATCTATTGCAAGATGAGACCGTTGCCGTAAATAAATTACTGGCACCCCTCGACGCCGGAGTTCCTTCCGCAGGGCTGCGTCAGTCGTTCCCACCACGCAGCGTCCCTTGAGCGCCAAGTTCAAGATCACCTCGTCCGCTGCACCTTTGGCCTCGATGACCTTGCCACGTTTAGCTAAAATCAATCCGATCTTGGCCGCCGCGCGTTCCTTGGGCTTGCCCCGCTCGGAGATTTGCTTGAGCTCTTGGAGTACTGGACTTGGAATGGCTAGTTCATGGGGTTGTTCGAGCAACCTCTTAAGCTCTCCCGCGATATCCACGCCGAATAAACCGGGCACCATTAGAAAGCTTGTGTCCGCGATTACCCGCAACCGAATTCCTCGTCAACTTATGATGCCGTGACCGATGAGGCGCCACCTTCCGGCGACGCGTCGACTCAGCGCTGCACGGGCCCCTCGATCGGCGCAGACGGGAAGCTTGAGCTTAACGGTGGCTCGACCCCCCCGGGCACTCGTGATCACACCGACCGTCATAGCCGTCCCCACGTTGAGCATCAGCGGCTCCCCCGTGACTAAGGGCTTCACCTCCAGCTCCTTGGGAAGCCCGACGACGCGCTCCATTAAATGAACCTCAAGCTCAAGGGTTTCCAGCACCTCGGGTAAGTTCCCTGGCGCCCCAACCACCGAACCAACCAGCGAATCCCCCTTCGTCAGCGAGGGGTCGAGCAGGGTGCCTATGCCGATCAAACCCCCAGGCACCGCCTCGTCTACCTTGCTGCCCCCAGCATGTAAGCTGACGACCTTCGAGTCCAAGTGCTGCCAAGTCGTTCGCCCCTCGCGGCCAACCCGTATCCCCGGGCGAACCTCTATCCCGTCACCTGCGCGGAGCTTTCCCTGAAGGAGTGAACCACCCAAAACCCCACCCATCAATTTTTCTGGCTTGGCTCCGGGGCGATTGACATCGAATGAACGCGCCACCTCCATTCGGGCGGGCTTCGAGAGGTCGCGCTCTGGGGTTGGGATGTGTTCCTCAATCGCCTGAATCAGCTTGTCGATGTTCGCTCGATGAATCGCTGAAATCGGGATTATCGGGGCCTCCGCGGCGAAGGTGCCCGAGAGGAACTCCTTGATCTGTTGGTAATTCTGAAGCACTTTCTCGCGCGACACCAATTCGATTTTGTTCTGCGCCACGATGATGTTGCGCACCCCAATGATGTCAAGGGCCATCAGATGCTCCTTCGTTTGGGGCTGGGGGCAGGGCTCGTTCGCAGCTATCACGAGCACGGCCCCATCCATGATCGCAGCTCCAGAGATCATCGTGGCCATGAGCATCTCGTGTCCCGGGGCGTCGACGAATGAAACGCGACGCAGGGACTCGATTTTTGCCCCGCAGTATGGGCACTTCTCCTTCGCAGTGTAGCGCCCGCACTCGGAGCAGCGCGCGAACGAGGTGTCGGCGTAGCCTAGGCGGATCGAGATTCCCCGGCGGATCTCCTCGCTGTGCACGTCGGTCCATACGCCTGAGATGCTCTCAACCAACGTGGTTTTTCCGTGGTCGACGTGGCCAATCATCCCAATGTTCACAACAGCTTGCGGCATTGCTACACCTCTTTTAGGTTATTCAATTCTACGCTTCAAGATTAATAAAACCTGTAAAAGGGAAAAAACGAAGCTACTCCTTCGCTTCCTCTTTTGGCTTGATGATCTCCTCGATGGGCTTCTCCCCTCGCTTCACTACCTTCGCGTTGACCTGCACGATCGCGTCGGAGATCCTCGAGCCCCGAACCCGCTTTCGCCGGCGCTCCCCTCGCCTCCGCGGTGAAAAACCCGGACCGCTTGCCAGCAGGACGCTCGTCCGCCCCGGGCCGTAGATGCCCGGGCGCATTGGGAAGCCATCGCGGTCCGTGCCGCCCGTGAGCTGGAGCTCGTACCCTGGGAGCCCCACGATCGCCCCATCGAACTTGTCCCCTATCCGGAGCCCGACCAGCCTTCGAGCATCAGGGTCGCGAGCTTCGAGGGGGTAGCCCTTGCCCGTCTCTGGGTCAGCGACCACGACCTTGAACACCATTTTTACATCACCCCATACGTCGGATCCCCACGCTGCTTGATTGCGATTATCTCGTCCAGCACCGCCAGCTCGTCCCCTGATAACAGGTCCCGTAGGTCCCGCTTCAGGGCGAGCACATGGTCTCTTGAGACATCCGTGTATAAAACGTCGCCCTCCTGGATGTGGCGCCCAACCATGGGGCCCTCGATCGAGACCGCCAGCTCCTCCCCGATCTTGGCCTCCGCCACCGAGCGCTTCTCCTTCTGCAGCTCACGAACCGTGCCCACTGGCTTGCCGTCCTTGCTCATGAGTGGGACCTTCGACCTAAGGACCCCTCCCAGCACATCCACCCCAACGATGGCCGGGTGGCTGCGCCTGAACACGTAGCCGGGCTTGAGGGCGAACTTGGCGGGCCTAACGTATCCCTCCAATCGCTCCGCCCTCACCTCATCCCGCTTCTGCTTCGCCCACTCCTCGTACCCCTCAATCAGCCTGTAGATTATTTCTTCCCGCAGGACCCGCACCCCCTCGCGCTCGGCCTCCGCCTGTGCATCGGGGAGAACCTTCACGTTGAACGCCAGCACCACCCCGAGCAGCGGATCACTCTTCCCAACGCCAACTGCCTCGACCACATCGCGCCGCGAGACATCCCCTACGTCCGCACGTCTAATCGGTATGTTCTTAGCTTGGAGCTGACCCTCAAGCGCCTCGAGGGACCCTAGGGCATCCGCCTTCACCACGACCCCATTTACATCGGCGCTTATCCTGACGCGCTCGAGCTCCCGCTGCATCTCCTGCCATAACTTTTCGGCCTCGGTTATGTCCCTGACCACCAACAGCGGGGCACCAGCGACCACTCCCTCGAGGTTGGGTGCTGCAACTTTAACCCCGGCCGCTGCGGACACTCGCTCAACGGGTTTGAATCGGTCTTCGGGGTCGCGGATCTCGTCAAGCGGCTTTGGCTGGAGTAAGGCGCGAACCTTCGAGGTAATCACTTTATCGAGCCCTCCGACGGCGAAGGTGTCCCCCCTGGCGAGCGTGCCATCGTATACGATGACATCGATGGCTTTTCCCAGCCCGACCTCCTCCTTCACTTCGAGCACCGTCCCCCGCGCCGGGCCCGTCACCTCGACCTCCAACTCGCGCTCGAGAAATCGCTGCGCCAATCCGGCGAGCACCATGAGCACCTCGGGAACCCCTTCGCCCGTCTTGGCACTCGCGGGCACGATCGAGACCTGTTTTCGAAAATCGCTCACCCGGTCGAAGCGCTCGGCCTCGAAACCCAGCTCGTGGAGTTTGCCAACCAGCTCGTAAATTTTGTCGTCGAGCGCCCGCTGCACCTCGACGCGCTGCTTGGTGAAGGAATCGAGAAAAGTGGCTTTGGGGGTCGACCGCCAGCCCGGCAATAAGTCGATTTTGTTGGCGACGAGCATAAAAGGCGTTTTGTAGGTTTTCAGGATTGTTAACGATTCGAGCGTCTGGGGCATGAACCCCTCGTTGATGTCGACGACCAAAGCAGCGAGGTCGGCGAGCGCCCCTCCGCGGCGGCGCAGGTTGGTAAACGCCTCGTGCCCGGGAGTGTCGATGAAAAGGAGGCCTGGGAGCGTTACCTCTATTTTGAACTTTTCGAGCAAGCCACCACAAATTTGCTTGATGGTATCAGCTGGGACCTCAGTCGCCCCAATATGCTGAGAAATTCCTCCTGCCTCCCTGGCCGCGACCGCCGTGCCCCTGATGCTGTCCAACAGCAGGGTTTTTCCGTGGTCGACGTGGCCCAGCACAGCGATCAAGGGCTGCCTAACTTTACGCTCCTGCATTTTCGACACCAAGTTAATGATGGGTGCCCCAATTTAAGTAGAGTATTACAACGCCACGCTAAAATCAACTAAATCTTGAAAAAAAGGGGCAACTCCCGCCCAGTGCTCTCAGCTGAATCTGCAGCGTGAATGACATTCTCCGTAATGCTCGACCCGAAGTCCCCTCGAATCGTTCCCTTAGCCGCCTTAGCCGGGTCGGTGGCACCCATTAGCTCTCGCATCCGCGATATCGCTCTCTCGCCCTCAACCAACATTACGACCACCTCACCCGAAAGTACGTGCTCAACTAAACGCTCAAAGAAATCCTTTCCCTGATGCACCGAGTAGAGCTTCTCTGCAAGCCCACGGTCTAGTCTCATCCGGCGCATCGAAACTATTTTCAATCCAGCCCGCTTGATCCGCGCGACTATCTCATTGATCAGGTTCTTCGCCACCCCATCGGGCTTCACCATGACGAAGGTCCGCTCTTTCAAGCCTTTCCCCTCGCCCTTCGGGAGCGTTCGGTCCACTTCACGCGGTGCGGCTTCCGCCCCAGCCCCATGTTCCTTTCACACTTTGAAGAACAGAGGAACAGAACCGACCCATCTCGCCGGACAAACATCAATCCGCTGCCTGGCTCCACCCGCCCGCCACAGAAGGAGCACTTTCGCGCGACCGGCATCTAGGGCACCCTGATTTCCCTCGCCTCGCGCTCGGTCTCGCGGAGCATCAGGACATCGCCCACGCGCACCGGGCCCTTGACGTTGCGGGTTATGATGCGCCCCTTGTCCCGTCCATCGAGCACGCGGCACTTGACCTGCAAGATCTCCCCGGTTATGCCCGTGCGCGTCCGGATCTCGATTACCTCGGCGGGAAAGCCGAGCTCCCTTTTGACCGGCATTGGGCTCACTTCTTAAGCTCGCGGATGCGCTCGACGATCTCTTTCACAGCTGCCGTCGCCTTTCCTGCTTCGGCTATCGTAATCGCTGCTGCCCCGACGTCTATGCCCGCAGCACCCCCTAGCTCGCGCTTGCTGGGAACGTAAATGTAGGGGATGCCTTTTTCATCGCAGAGCGGGGGTAAGTGAGCGACGATCTCGGCGGGCTCGACATCCTCGGCTATGACCACTAGCACGGCCTGCTTCCGCTCGATTGCCTTGGTCGTTTCGTTCGTTCCTTTCCGAAGTTTTCCCGTATCGCGCGCGCCCTCGACCGCCTCGTAGGCCTTGTCCGCCAGCTCCTTGGGCACTTCGAATCGCACGTAAATTGGCTTGGCCACTTCAAACACCTCCTTCAGGTTTCAACCTCATCATTCACGGGTTGTGGCTTGTATCATAGGAAGCTCGGTTGGTATTTTAATTTAACGATGAGCATAGACCGCGACCAGCTTCGGCCTCACCGCATCAATCCTAGCAAACCCATAGCGTTCAAATTGCAAGATGGTGTCCACCTTGAGCCCTGCCACCGCCGGCTCCGCTAGTCCAAATTCGCGGGAGTTGTCGGGTTTTATCACTTCGACCTCCACCGCCCCCGCCGAGACCCACTGGATTTTCGGCCCCTCCGCAAGCTCGAGCCCCTGAAACTCGGCTTCGAGCACCCTTCCCTTCGAGCTAAGGACAACATTCATCAAGTCCTTCAAGCGGAAAGTTTGCCCCTCCCGCAGGGCTGCAGTATCTTCACTGGCGAGATAAAACACGAGTACATCGCCCTCGCGCGCGAGAGGCAAGATCCGCTCCCCATGTTCTGGGTGGCCCGGGTGCAAGCGAAGCCGGACCTGCCTTAGGTCGGGCGCCTTGTGCACGAACATCTTCACGGGATTCGGTACAAAAAAATAGCGGTTCGCTCGCTCATCGGCGAACTTTCGGTTGTACGCGTAGAGAGTCTCCCAGCTGAGCGATGAGTCGACGAGCGTGGGGCCGAGGTCTAAAATGAGCTGTCGAATCGCCTCGGGCACGAAGCCCCGGCGGCGGAGGGCCGCGATCGTCCCCAGCCTCACATCATCATAGCCCGTGAGCTCGCCGCTCCTGATCCCGCGCATGGTCTGGGTCTTGCTCAGCGCCACCCCAGCCATGCCCAACCGCCCGTACTGAACCGCCGTAGGGTACTCCCAACCCAAATGCTCAAAGAGCGTGCGCTGGCGCTGCTGGTTGACCTCGTGCTCCTTCCCCCGGATAACGTGGGTGATCCCCATCTCGTGATCATCGATGGCGACCGAGAAGTTGTAGAGCGGCCAGACCGAGTACCGCTCCCCAACACGGGGGTGGGGCTTGGTCGTCACCCGGAGCGCAGGCCAATCGCGTACCGCGGGGTTGGGGTGCTTCAGGTCGGTCTTGATGCGCACGACCGCTTTTCCCTTTGCGATTCCACCGGCCAGCATCCGCCGCCATCGCTGAAGTTGTTTCCCGCTCGAAAGCTCGCGGCACGGGCACGGCTCCCCCCGATCGCGTAGTCCTCGAAACTCCTCGACGGGGCAGGTGCACACGTACGCCTTGCCCTCGCGCAGGAGCTGCTCGGCGTAACCATAGTAGAGCTCGAGGCGATCGGACTGCGCGTACTCCTCTTCCCAGCTCAGTCCCAGCCATCGGAGGTCCCGCTTGATCAGCTCGTACATCTCGAGCAGCGCATTTTCGGGGTTAGTGTCTTCAAAACGAAGGATGAACTTTCCCTTGTAACGGCGGGCATATTCGTGGCTAAGGAGTGCCGCCCGAACGTGGCCCAGGTGCAGCGGTCCATTTGGGTTCGGGGCAAAGCGTGTGGTTATTAGCGGATATTTTTCGATGTCGGAGAGCTCGGGGAGACCGCGCCGCTCCTCGGGCTTCGGCCGCTCTACCGGGCCCACCTTGCGAAGGCGGAAGAGCTGCTCCTCGTGGGGGAGCTCGTTGACCTCGGCGATGACCTGCTCGACCAGCGCGGAGAGTTCCTTGATTCTGGAGCGCCACCCTGGCAACTCCGCCACCAGTTTTCCTAACACCGCCTTAGCGCTCGCTCGCCCATCGTGCTCCAAAGCATTCGTGAGGGCCCACCGGAGCGCTTCCCTGCGAACGTCCTCCAATCTACGCACCCTTCGTAAGCTCATATTGTTGCTATGAAATAAAACCAAGGGACATCGAATTTCGGAGATACCTGTCCCCGATATTTTTTCTCAAAATTCCCGCCTGATTGTGAAGTCCGCTATTTCAAGCAGTACTTTCCTCGCCCCCGACTCTGGCAGCGCCTTCAGCTTCGACTTCGCCTCTGCAACCAGTCCCCGCGCTCGCTCGGCCACATAATCGACCGCGCCCGTGCGCCTCATGACATCGATCGCCGCTTTCAGCTCCTCCTTCGACGCGTCCCGCTTGCCGAGCGCATGCAGGAGGGTCGCCCTATCCTTTTGTGATGCGGTTGTGATGGCCCGGACCACCAAGAGCGTGCGCTTACCTTCGCGAATGTCACTCCCTATCGGCTTGCCGAACTTCTCTTGCTCTCCCGCTACCCCCAGCACATCGTCGTGAAGTTGAAACGCCATGCCCACGAGCCGCCCGTACTCGGCGAGCGCTCGAACTTGCTCGGGCTTCCCATCCCCCAGCAAGGCCCCGACCTTTGTGGACGCCTCCAGAAGCGCCCCCGTCTTCCCACTGATCATGCGCATGTATTCGGCCTCACTCACGTCAGCACGCCCCTCGAACAACATGTCGAGCGTCTGCCCCTGACAGATCTCGAAACTAGCCTTGCTCACCGCGTCGAAGAGCTCGACCACGCGGGGGCCCTCGAGCTTAAGGCGCTTGGCGTTCGCAGCCACGACCTCAAACACCTTTGCGAAAAGTGCATCTCCAGCAGTTATAGCGACGGGCTCCCCCCAGAGCACGTGCACCGTCTTCACGTTTCGCCTGAACTCGTCCCGGTCCATGATGTCGTCGTGGATCAGGGTGAAATTATGCAGGAGCTCGAGCGCGGCCGCGGCTTCTAGTGTGTCCTTCGCTTTTCCTCCCACCGCCTCGCATGCCGTGAGTGCCAAGCACGGGCGGAGCCGCTTCCCGCCAGCCTCAAGCAGGTGCCGCGTCGCCTTCGCCAATACCTCGGGCTCAAGTTCGCGAGGCACCCAGCGATCTATCTCCCGCTCGACCATTCGCGCCTGCTCCTCTAGGTACTTCAGCACGTCCACCTAATCACCCAACCTCAAACACGACCCATTTCGGAGCAGGTGCATGTTCCCGCTCGGGTACCCCAGCTCCCGCCCCAAGTCTGCCATAAGCCTGAGCTTGTCCATGGTGCTATGACAGGGAACCAGATGTTCTGGCTTTACGAGCTCGAGGAACTCCTTGGTGTCGACCCTCCCGGCATGGCCCGAAACATGAACGTCGCGATGAATCCGAGCTCCTTGGGCGCGGAGCTTGGTCTCGAGAAGCTCGCGGTTGGATTCATTTATCGGGTTCGGGATGACGCTCGCCGAGAAAATCACCTCGTCACCTCGCCTGACCTTGAAAGGAAGCTGCCCATTTGCGATGCGCGAGAGCACCGATGTTGGTTCTCCTTGGTGCCCCGTGCACACGAGCATGTAGTCGCCCCTAGATCTCCCGATGTCCCGAAGCAAGTTGCGTACCGCGTTCGGGCGCCCGTGAATATGCAGCTCGGGGGGGAAGTCGACCAGCTTGAGCTTGAGCGCGGCCGAGCAGTAGTTGCGGAGAGAGCGCCCGACCAGCACGGGGGTGCGCCCCAGCTCGAACGAGAGGTCAACGATTGATTTCAGCCTGGTGATGTGCGATGAAAAAGTTGTCACAAGCACCGCCCCGCCGGTGGAGCTCGCCTCCCCCATCGCCTCCCGAAGCATCTCCCGCGCGCGACCTTCAGATGGCGTGGGGCCAGGCTCGTCTACCCTTATCGCCCCAACCATAGCCGCGAGCAGCCCATCCCTCGCCAGCTTTTTCAAACGCGTGCGATCAGTTTTGTACCCGAGTAAGGGCTCCTCATCAAGCTTGAAGTCACTCGCGCAGAGTACAGTTTCACCCGCGCCGCGCGCAGCAATGAAAACCGTCTGGAGGATGCTGTGGGCGGCTGGGATGAAATCAAGCTCAATCCCATCTACCTCCACGCTATCCCCGGGCATCACCGCTCGAAGCTCATTCTTGACCTTGAAGGTGCGCTCCTCGCGGATAACGTGCTTGACCAGCTCGAGGGTGAAAGGAGTGCCGTAGATCGGGACATCGTAAGCGTTGGCGAGCTTTCCCACAGCACCTATGTGGTCGAGGTGCCCGTGGGTGAGCACGACCGCGCGGACCTTCCGGTTGCGGAGCGAGCTGTCATCGGGGATACCATTTATGTTTATGAGCTCCTCACGGCTCATATCCCCTATCTCTGCGTCCTCGAACGCCATGATGCTGTCGAGCCTTATCCCCATGTCGACAATCACGTATTTACCATCAAACCCCAAGGCAGTCATATTTTTGCCGACTTCCCCCAAACCGCCGATGGGAAGGATTTCAACCGTCATCGACCTTTTCCCCTTCCAAGTTCGTCTGGATTCAGGCCGCGGGCGAGGAACCATTCACGTGTTCTACCTGTGATTACCAACGGTACTTTTTTGAGTTCTCGAATTCGTTTGCAGCCCGTGAGAAACATCGCCGCGCGCAGCTCCGCGATGAAATCGTTCAAAACTCCAACGACCGCGCGCTTGCCCCTCGGCGCCACGCGAAGGAGAGGCAAAGCAAGCCCCACCAAATCTGCGCCGAGTGCGAGGGCCTTCGCTGCATCGAGCCCCGTGCGTACCCCGCCACTCGAGATCACCGGCACCCCAACTGCCTTGGCCACCTCCGCGGTGCAGACTGCGGTTGGAATTCCCCAATCCCAGAAGGTGATGCCCAAACGAGCGCGCGCCTTCGGCCGAAATGCCTCCACCCCTGCCCAAGAGGTTCCCCCAGCTCCACTTACATCGATCGCCTTTGCACCGGCCCTCACGAGCTTTGGGGCAGCCTCCGCGCTCACCCCGCTGCCCGTCTCCTTTGCTATCACGGGGACTTTGAGGCCTCGGCAAACTTCGGTAAACTTCGCTAGGGCCCCACGATACTTCGGCTCACCCTCGGGTTGCGCGAGTTCCTGCAGTGGGTTCATGTGAATCGAAAGCGCGTTTGCATCGATCATCTCGACCGCTCGACGGGCCTCCGGTACACCGTAACCCTGCGTTAGTTGAGGCATGCCTAGATTGCCCACAAGGAAAACGTCTGGGGCAACCCCGCGAACCTTGTAGGTTCCCGCTAGCTTTGGATTCTCAAGAGCCGCGCGCTGACTGCCTACGCTAAACGCCAAGCCGAGCTCCTGCGCCGCCGATGCCAAGACCAAATTCAGTTTGCGCCCTTGCTGATGCCCGCCTGTCATCGCGCATATCATGATCGGTGCCTCGAGCTTGGCGCCCAAAAAGGAAGTTCGCAAGTCTACATCCTTGAGGTCTAGCTCTGGAAGGGCATTGTGCACGAACTCCACGCCCTCGAACCCTGAGGACTTGAAGATGCCTTCGACATTCCGCTTCAAACAAATTCGGACGTGGTCCAGCTTTCGGGCAGCTGTTTTTCTTCCCATATCCTCACCTCGCCACCACGCGCGTGCCGAGCCCTCGCTCCCCGAGAATTGCCCGCTTGAGGATTCCCGGCTTCGTCGCGTTCACTATCTCGGCATCCACCCCGCGCTCGGCCAACCTGAGCAATTCCCTCACCTTGTTCGTCATCCCGCCGGTGACATCCTTACCCCTGGCTGAGCCAATCGATTTCGCAACCTCCGGCCAGTTCGCAGGCGTTATCTCCGGCACGAGCTTTGCGTTGCGATCAACTTTTGGGTCACTCGTATAAACTCCATTTACATCTACCCCTAAAAGGACGCGCGCGGCTCCAAGCTCTCGCGCTAGGTGGACGAGGAGCTGATCCCCAGAGAGTATGCACATCCCTCGGCTCAAATCTGGCACCGCATCCCCGTACAAAACAGGCACCATCCCCAGCTCGAGTAATTTTTTCACGGGTGCCGACTCCATCGATTGAATCCGGCCATCACTGACCACCGCGCAGGCCAAGGGAGGGATCGCGATCGCAGGCAGGCCAGCTTTTTGGAGGGTATCGATGACGTGGGCGTTGAGCCGCTCCATGGCGCGGTGGGTGAGCGAGAGACCCATCAGCTGCCTCTTGTCCTTGTAGCCTCCTGCAATGTCGTATCTTGATGCCAGCGGGTGCCCAAACGAGCCACCACCATGCACGACGATGAGGGGCCCTTTAACCGCCGCTAACTCGCTCGCAAGCCGTTTGAGGGCTGCCCGCTTGACTGAAAACCGCCTGCGCTTGTCGGTGATCACGCTCCCGCCGAGTTTTACAATCAATGGTTGTATCTCAATCACCTCAACACTGCAATTGAACCGTAACCGACAACTTGTGCCATGGGGCCCGCGGTCTCCCCGCTAGTTGCATATTTTAATAGCTCCGCCTTTTTTGCCCCAAGCTTTTTCGCGGCTTGCAACATCGCTGAAACTGGCCCATAACCGCACATGGTGATGGCCTCTCCTTCGACCGTGCGGATTAACCCCTCTGCGTCAAGCGCCAGAATTTTATCTATCGCTTTGTGATTCTTAGTGGTGGCCGAACGTTGGGATTCATAATGGGTGAAATCAGTTGACGCGATTATCACTACATCCTTCCCCGCCGAGGCCTTGGCAATCGCGTCCCCAACCTCCTCACTCGTCTTGGCATCCTGCAACATCATGCAGATCGGCACGATTTTGAACTCATCGCCGAAGAGGTGCTGGAGGAATGGTAGCTGGACCTCGAGCGAGTGCTCGTAAGCATGAGCGACCGCGTCAACATCGATGATATCAGATGCCTGTTTAATCGCCCCGCTCAGCGCCTCGTCTATTTGGATCTCTCCTAAGGGGGTCCGCCACTTCCCAGATGTCATTATTGAGACGCCCGAACCCGCACCCGAGTGATTGGGCCCGATAATCACGATTGAGCTCGGCCTGCCATCCTGCGCCATCTGGGCGAATCCATGCGCAGCGACCGGCCCCGAGTACATGTAACCCGCATGGGGGGAAACCAAGCCCACGAGATGCCTCGGCCCAGTCCTCACCTTCGGCACCTTCCCCGGCCCGTGGGTATGAGAATAACACCATTCAATTTGTTCAATGAGGGCTGACGGAGTGCCCGCGTAAAATTGTCCTGCGACCACGGGAGGCCTCACCTACTCGCCCCCCGGCTTGGTCTCGAATTCCTCGACCGAGACATCGAATGGCGCCTCCGGCGGAAGCTGCCCCCGCTCCCGAAGCACTTGGCGCGCGAGCAACCAGTAGACGAGCGCGAGCGCTTTGCGCCCCTTGTTGTTCGTTGGGATGATGAGATCTATGTCGGCCGTTTCGTTGTCGGTGTCACAGAACCCCACCACTGGTATGCCCATTTCAGCTGCCTCGTGCATGGGCTGCTCATCAGCTAGCGGGTCAGCGATGATGAGCGCGGCTGGCTCGATGTATCCCTTGTAGTGGGGATTTGTGAAGGTACCGGGGACGAACCTACCCACTATGGCCCTGGCCCCGGCTACTTCGCCGAACCGCTGGGCCGGGCGCTGCCCGTACTGCCGGGCCGAGACTGCAATCACGCTCGCGGGTTCGAACCGCGCCAGAAATCTGCCGGCTAGACTTATCCGCTCGTCGGTCTTCCGAACATCAAGCACGTAGAGTCCATCAGGCCGCACACGGTAGATGAAAGGAGCCATCGCACCAGTCTTCTGCCGGGTCCCTATGTGAACGCCGCTCGAAAGGTAGGTGTCAAAATCCACCAGCCCGACTGCGCCTTCCGCGAACTCGCTTACGCTCATCGTATCTCCCCCATTTTCGCCTTCTCTCCCAGTTCTCCCTCAATTCGGATTAGTTCATTAAGCTTGGCCACCCGCTCGCCCCCGACCACGCCAGTTTTGATCATCGGGGCCGCCCATGCAACCGCTAGGTGGGCAATCGTGTCGTCTGAGGTTTCCCCCGAGCGATGGGACATCACGGGCACATAGCCCTGTTTTTTTGCCAATTTGATCGCCGCGAGCGTGTCGCTGAGAGTCCCAATCTGGTTTGGTTTTATTAGCACGGCATTCGCGGCCCCCACTTTTAAACCTTTCTGGAGCCGCCCCACGTTCGTCACGAAGAGGTCGTCGCCGCAAATCAAGCAATCCTTCCCCACTTTCCGCGTGAGCTCGGCGAACCCCTCAAAATCCTCCTCGTGCAGCGGGTCCTCGACGTAAAAAAGCTTGTGGGTATTGATCAATTCGATGACGAAATCAATTTGTTCGCCGGCGTCGCGTGACTTTCCCTCCCGCTCGTAAACGTATGCCAGCTTTTTTTCATCGTAGAGGCTGCTCGCGGCGACATCGAGCGAGGGCCTGACTTCAAATCCGACCTCATCGCTGCCCTGCTCGCACGCCTGCGTCACCACATCCATCGCTTGGAGGTTATCGAGATTTGGTGCCCAAGCCCCCTCATCGCCCTTGCCACCAGTAAACGTTTTGTCTTTGGTTTCAATCGCTGCCCTAACTTTTTTGTGAACTTGGGAGTTCGCGAACGCCGCATCAACGAAATCACTCGCCCCAGCGGACACTACTAAAAATTCTTGGATATCTGGCGCCTGCTTACCCGCGTGCGCTCCGCCGCCAAGCACGTTTCCAAGCGGGTAAGGCAAGTGGGATGCCTGCTCGCCGCCAAGATATTTGTAAAGAGGCATGCCAAGCGCTGATGCCGCAGCTTTGGCCACCGCCATCGAGACCGCCACTGCTGTGTTGCCACCTATTTTAGAAAAGTTCGACGTGCCATCCAGCTCGTGAAGCAGCACATCGATTTTCTCTTGTTCACTGGCTGACGCGCCGATTAGCTTAGGGGTTAAGAACTCACGAACTTTCTTGACCGCTGCATCGGCCCCGCCCTCTGGAAATGCAACAACCTCATGTTTCCCCCTGCTAGCACCACTCGGCGCTGCAGCTCGGCCGACGCTGGTTATCCTCTTCCCTTCCACCGCCACTTCGACTTCGATGGTGGGGTTGCCTCGACTATCCAATACCTTGCGCGCGGCAACGCTTTGGATGGTAAGCTTCTCCAAACTGGTCACCTATCCGACATCGCTGGGGAGCCTTAAAATGACTTCCATTATCGAGCGAGCCTGCCTGAGGCGCAAATCAGGTAAAAATGGTGGGGTCGCCGAGATTCGAACTCGGGTCCATGGCTTTTTTGCGCAAGTGCGACCCAAAGCCACGAGGATAGACCAGGCTACCCCACGACCCCAAAGAAAATTGTTCACCAAAAGATAAGCGTTATGGGGCTCTCTCGATTTTGACCAAATTTCCTTCCCTGCCCGCGGGCCTGAATCCATGACGCTCGTACCAGGGAACCCGGGCCCCAAAAACACTCGCCACGATCGCCGTGCCCTCGAAATCTGTTAGGATTTGCCTGAGCAGTCCTGTCCCTATGCCCCGCCCTCGATAGCTCGAGCTGACGTTGATGTCCTGCAAGCACACCTGCCCGCCATGCTCTCGGACGACCGCGCTCGCCACCACTGAGCACCCGTAGTCATCCCAGCACTCGTAGCGGCGCGCGCCTTCCTGCCCAAAGCGTTCGATTTGCATAATACTCGGTGCACTTTGGAGTCGGGGTATAAAAGGGTTGGGGCCGTGCGCGCGACACAGGGGGCCGCCTCTTGTGTTTACTCAACCTTTACAAACAATAGAAAAACAATCCAAACTTTCTGTTAGGCTAAATGGCCGCCGATAGATTAATTAGTCATTATTTTAAACTAACATTCGCAAGGGGGGTGGGGAGCTGAGCTTCCCCTTTTTTTATTTTTAGTAGACTCACAATAATTTTTTTAATTAGGGGGCAGCAGGCTCGCACGCGCAATAGCCCGGAACTCGCGCCCAAGTTCTTTCGCGCTCGACTTATTCGCGGCCCTCCGCCAGGAGAGCGGGATACCCAGGCTTCCCCACGGGGCCGACCTGCTACCCCCACGCCTTTGCGCGGAGGTTCTTTATATGGGGAAATTTGGTGTAAAGACTCCACGTAACGCCGCAACCCAGCTACGCTTTCACTCGCCGCTCTTCGGTTGCACTCTCCCCCGGGGACTCCTCCACCAACACCGTTATTTTGTTCACGTTCGGGTACGCGGACAGATTTTTCACCACCTCGTCCGCTATGACCCGCGCCAATTCCTCGACCGTCGTGTTGACAGCCGGCAGCCAGACCATGTCCTCCTTCGGAAACTCGAATTCACGACCGTGCACCGAAATGCGGGTGGTCTTCCCCTCCGAGAGACGCTTGAGAGCGGGGTTTTTCCCGGGAAGGAGGAGGCGATGATCGTAACCATCGCAGATTTTCCCGAGGATGCGCTTGAGCTCAAGGAGGTCGACCACTAGGCCTCGCTCGTCTGGTTCCCCTTCAACAGTCACCCCCACGCACCAGTTATGCCCGTGGAGGTGCTCACATTTTTTGTGCCCGATTATAAAATGAGCTGCCGAAAATCCGATACCCCCCGTCAACTCGATCCGCATCAAAGCACCCGGGTTAGTCTGTGTACTTGGGGTATTATCGCTGTTTCCTCTGCCCCGGCTCGGGCGGCGGCTTGGGCGAGGTGGTACACGTGCGAAATCGATGGGGCACTGTGAACCTTTCGTGCAGGAGTCACGGGCTGGAGAACTAGAGGCACCTTGGCAACGCGTGTTAGGCGCTTGCACGCGCGGGTAATAGTTTCTGGTTTGGTGGAAGAAAGCACTACTATTTTCACAAAAGTTTCCACCCCTTGCTCGTGCGCGAGTTTGACGCACGCGAGCTCTTCCTCGAACAGGCGTGGCCACTTCGAACGCGGCACGGCTCGGTGCTCGGGGAGTTTGACGTCCACGGCCGCGATATCGATGTACCGAACAACCTTCGCCATCGCCTCGCTGCTCGCGCCGCTCGTCTCGAGATAGGTTATCGCTCCCCCCTGTTTGCACGCGCGGACAACATCGGCTAGAAAATCCCCCGCGAGCAGAGGTTCCCCGCCGGTCAGCGAGATGCTGTGGGTGTCCGGGGTTGTCAAACGTTTGACATGCCGAAGCACTTCCCCGTGCGTCATCGGGTTCCCTAGCAGTTTGAATTTCATCGAGCTAGGTTTAGTTTCAACTTTGCATGCTCGGGGGCGAAAATTTCTGAACTCCTCTGTATCGCAAAAATTACAGTTGAGTGAACAGCCCGCCAGCCTCACGAAGACCTGCCGCCTGCCAACGTAGAGCCCCTCACCTTGGATGGAGTTAAATATCTGTCCAATGTACCCTTCGCTCATTTCATTCCCAACACTACTGGTACAACAAAACTTAAGTGTGGAGCCGCCGGTGGGTCACGATCCCACGACCTACGGTTTACAAGACCGTCGCTCTTCCAGCTGAGCTACGGCGGCCCGATTATCCCTAAGCTTTAAAAGAAAAAGGTGTTTCCTCGGGGCCCCTATATGAACACCTTTCTTCAGAACGACGCAATCACTTTCTTAATCGCTGCCAGCTGCTCCTTCGTGAACTCGCTTGGGTCCATTTGAACGATCAGATTAGAGTTGTTTTGGGAGCACAATTCTGCTAGCCCCTTCAGGAAATCCAAAGCCTTTTCAAACCCGTTGATCATGGTGAGCTCCTTAAAGCAGTCCACAAATACAAACGATCTCCGGGGCCTCGCGAAGAAATAGTTGGAGACAACTCCAATTGCTTTATCCAGCCTGTTCGGTGGCGCCACCGCTTCGCCGCTTACCCGCCCGGACGTCAGGTAGAGGATGGGAGTTTTCGCTAGCCCGTATTTTTTCCGAATTTTTCTCGGATGCGAGGTTGTGATCCATAGCCCGTAGATATCGTGCGTAACCAAATCTTTAAAAATCGCGGGGGCACAGTCGGGTTTTACTATGTAGCTTCTACCGGGCTTCAATCTGGACCCTAATTTTGTCTTTCGCTGTGCTTCAGGTGTCGGGATGAATAACCGCGATAGCGGTGGAAGGGCGAATAGCTTGTACCTAGCGACGGCTACGGCAAAAAGGATCACCGCTGGGAGAAGGAATATGATCCACAGTTTGTACACTACGATGCCCATGAGTGGTATCACTATCCCCGATATGGTGCCTCCGACTACAGGCACAATAGCAGATGCCCCTATCAACCCGACCTGTGTCTTTTCTAACCCCGCGGACTTGTGATATGTATTGAAGCAGTAGTAGATGCCCAAAATAGAAACCACCAGAACATAAAGCATCGCTGCCACAAATCCCTGCCCCGGAATTGTTACGAGCCCAAACGATACCTGCTGCATCCCGGGGTGCACCCATCCAGTCAACCAGAGCATGCCCAAGAAGAAGATGCCGGGGCCATAGAGCGCCAGATATCTAAGCTTGTTATCGAGGCCCCCCTCCCTCCTCGTCAAAACCAGCACGAAGTGGAGAAAAATTGCCCCTATGAATATCCACCCGAACCCGGAGATCCTAGCCCACACTAATGCGACATCTGAAGTGGAGGCTGCTCTGATTCCAAAATCTGTGATGGCCCGGAGCGCGACGGCTGCTGCAAGTAGGGCAAAAATTCTGTTTAATCGTTCCCTCGGCCCCTTGTGGAATATCCAAACCCCTAAGTAAACTGAGACCAAAAATGTAGTGATGACCACTACCATGTAGGAAAGGTTAACGGTATCTATCATGTGCATTCACTGTTTTCTCCTTCTGCTCCTTTCCGTGGACTTGCGCTTTCGGCGGGGGGCGATGCGCTTGCGGGCTTTTAAGTGGACTAAGACCGCCTGCGCGAGTTTCCTGAACTCGACCGCTGCTGGCGAATTTGGGGCGTTAAGGACGACTGGGACTCCGCGGGTCACTCCCTCCACGACCATGTCGTCCTCCGGGATTACTGCTATGGTGGGCCAGCCCAACGTCCGCTTGATATCCGAGATCGGGATCTCGAAGCGCTTCCCCGTGACCTGGTTCAGAACCACCCCAAGCACCGGGATCTTGAGGCGGTCCACTGCCCTGAAGGTCTGAAGCGTTCCCGCGATCGCTGGCACCCGTGGCTGAGATACAATCAGGAGCTCGTCGGACGCCTTCATGGCCGCTAGAACCTCGAGGCCGAACCCAGGGGCCGAGTCGAGTATAACCACATCGTATTTTCTTGTGAGCTCATCCAAGATGCCGCGGAGGTCGATTGTGCCGGGATTTTCCGTGAATTTAACGCTGCCCGAGATGATGTGGAGTCCGTAGTCTGTGACTGAGATGGCCTCGCTTATCTTTATCTTGCCCAAAATGACATCCTGGATCACCACTGGTGGGTCGAGGATGCCGAAGTGCAGCCCCAAATTCGAGGCGGTTACGTTAGTTTCAACGATGACGACGCGGTTCTTGAGCTTCTGGGCAAGGGCTGCGCCCAAGTTGGCCACGGCCGTTGTCTTCCCGACACCGCCCTTTGCCGAGAAAACTCCTAAGATTAGACCCCTTTTCGTTCTCATTTTGCCACCACGGGTAAAATCATTTTTTGGCCCGTCTCGATTTTTTTGTCCCCCTAACTTTCACTTTCCTCAAACATTGGGGGCAAGTTGCGTAGTACTTGGACCCGCCTTTGTAGTTCCATTTATATCCACAATTTTCGCATTTGAGCTTCATTTTCTACCCTCCGTTGGTGGTAGGTAGAAGTAGTAGTCGGTAGTCTTTTCTTCCATTTTCTTCCCAAAAGATTACATATCGGAACGAATTAATAAATCTTAGGTACGAAATCCGTCAAAATTTGGCCAAAATGAATGAAAATGACAGTAAAAGTAGGTATAATAGTGCGATTTCGTTCGTTTTTTTATCCTTATTGGTACTGGTTAGTAGTCAGTAGTAGTAGTATTTTTTCTGCATTTTTTACCAAAAGTTTTATTATTGGAACGAATTAACATGTTTTTGGTGCGAAATTCGAAGGGGTTAAAATGGATGGAAAGGACCATAAAATAATCGCGGCCCTCCAGGAGGATGCCAGAATGCCTTTCATAGAGATATCCAAGCGGTTGCATATGAGCGAGTCTGCGGTGCGGAAGCGCGTGAAGCGGCTGGAGCGCGAAGGAGCGATAGAGCGATACACCGTCGTCGTTAATCCACCGAAGCTGGGCTACAATGCTCTGGCTATCGTCGGCTTGGATGTGACGCCAGAAAGATACTTGGAGATCGTAGAGGAGCTGAGGAATCTAGAGGAGGTAAAAAAGTTAGCAACCTCGACTGGCGACCATATGATAATGACCGTGGTCTGGGCACATGACAACCGCGAGCTGACCGATATTGTCCTACAAAAAATCGGCAGGATTAAGGGTGTTAGGAAGGTCTGCCCAGCAGTAATCCTTGAGCGAATAAAAGACATATGCTAATCTAGATTAGGTAATCCTTACATTCATGCCCTGCCTCTTGGTTATTTTTTCCCTTTACGCTTCTTCTCGTCGAACACCTCACGCCTTAGGTGCTTGAGATACTTGGGATTCTTGATCCACACTGGTCCTTTCCATCCGGAGGGGGCCTCCTTCTGAAGAGCCCTTGCCACCCTCTTGAGGCGCTTGACTTGAATCACGGACCCCGTGGGCCTGACTGCCCGCTCGAGAGTCTCAGGCTCCTTGATCCACCTCGGGCCCTTCCGCTCAGGGGAACTCTTAGCAATTTGTTTTAGACTCTCAATAGGAATCTTGGGTTTAGATAACACCGACACGCGATTCAGGTGTTCGAGGATTTTAGAGGGTGCCATTGCCTTCGGCACGACTCTCCTGGGCCCAACTGCTGGCAGGTGAGTGACGATTGGTATGGGCTTAACTGGTCCGGTGGGCAAAGCCGGGGCCAGCGTTATCGGAACGGGTATCAGGTGTTTGAGGGATATGGCTGGCTTGATACGCCCAAGTGCCTTCAGGCGCGCTAGGTTTATAGCAGACCCCGGCTCGTTTATTTCGAATCGTCTACCCATCTTATCTAACCTCGAACCTCGCTCCCT
>CAZNRG010000007.1:0-25436 GCA_964575725.1 Hadarchaeota archaeon (SeqCode) | reverse complement strand
GCTCGTTTATTTCGAATCGTCTACCCATCTTATCTAACCTCGAACCTCGCTCCCTCGATCGCCACCTCGTAGAGCCTGCGGGGTTTTCTTGGACTGCAGGCTCGCGAAGTACTCGATCCCGCTCGCGGTGAGCTTGCAGAGCTTTCGAGATCTCCCCCGGGTGAAACGGGCCCCCGCCCGACCTTGACGAACCCCAAAACTTCGAAACGGCTCATTAATCGCGAAATTTTCCAAGAAGGGAGTTCCGTGGCTAGGCCGAGGTCTGTCTGACTAAACCAGCCGTTTGAAAGGAGCTCTAGTCCTATCGTCAGAACAGGCGTTTCCATAATTGACCACCAATTTTCCGCCGTTTTCAACCGCTTCGATTTTGCTTAATTTTCGATTTTGCAGCGGGCTTCCGTTTTTGGGACCGCCGACTTCGGCTATGGCCCCCATACTTGGCAAGCAATCGTTTGGACTCAGAATTAATGGTCCTCGTAACTTTTGATATGATGTTCTTCGCTATCACGTCCCCAGCATTTTTTTCCAAGAACTCTTGCGGGATTTGCAGGTCGTTTTTCGCGTGAGCGTAGATGGATTCAATATCCTTCCTGCCGACTAGTATCAGTCCGCCTCGCCTGAGCATTTCCATCTTGCGCAGGGTCGACCTTCGGGTTGATCTAATTGACAGGCCCCAGTATGGCCTCACCCCATGCTCGAGGAGTACCGCATCCGTTATGTTGACTAAAGCGTCGAGTATCTTTCTGCAACCTAGGGCGGCGGCTTCGGTGTTATTTGTTTTCATTCCCTCTTTGTACTTCTTTATCCCGTCAACCAACTTGTCCTCTGCGCCCCAGACTTTTCTAAGAATTTTTTTATTGACGACATTTTTCGCCATCCCCTCACCGCTTCGATTTCGGTTTTCGGCGCGTTTAAGGCGGGAAAGCTAATCCAGCTATCACGGCCCTTTCCGAAACCTTCAAAAACAAAACGGACCAATCGCTCGGACCAACCGATGTCGGGTTTTTCCGAAACCTTTATAGGAAAACTAAACCATCCACCCACGTATGAAAAAGGTCAATCAGGTTCTCCGTGAAATCCTCTACCGGGTCTACGAGCGTAACGAGTCTTTCATGAGCCAGAAATCGCTGGCCCAAGCGTGCAGGCTCTCCATGGACACCGTCAACCGCTTGGTGGCGAAGCTCAACCAGTTCCGCTCGATCGAGAAGAAGCCCCTCGGGTTCAGGGTAACCGAGCCGAAGAAAGTGCTTTCCTACTGGGCCTCTACCCGAAACCTGGCCCGCGACATCATTTACAGCACTTACTCGCCCGACTCGGTGTCGAAGATTGAGAGTGAAATGCCCGCTGGAACCATCTTCACGGCATTCTCAGGTTACCGGCTCAAGTTTAACAAAACCCCAACCCACTACGAGGAAGTCTATGTCTACGCCGACCCCGATGAGGTGCGACGGAGATTTCCCGAAAGCCCAGCCGAACGTAAAAACGTGTTCGTGCTGAGGTCCGACCCCCATCTGGCGCGGACGAGCAAAGACGGTGCCGCCCCGCTCGCCCAAATCTATGTCGACCTTTGGCAGCTCGGGGGCAGTCCTGCGGACCGGTTCATCTTGGAGCTGGAAACAAAACTCGAGGCAAAGCCCATCGAGGCCCTGAAGGTGCTTGCCCGAAAGGAGAGCGCCTAATCGAACTACCTTTACTTACTAAAACGTTACTTTTTCGCCATGCCTTCGACGATATCCTTAATCGCCGCCCGTTGGTCTTTCGCACGCACCACGCCCGATGCTATCAAGACACCCTCGGCCCCCAGCTCGATCGCCTTCGCAACATCCTCTCCCGAGGTTATCCCAGCGCCGCAGAGAACTTTTATCCCGGAGTTCACGTCCTTCACGGCTCGCACCGAATCCCTCACCGCTTCTGGCTTGGCCTTCGACACCGGGATACCAGTGCCGATTAATTCGGGTGGCTCGACCGCAATCATCTCAGGGGCTATCTCAGCAATCCGCTTGCTCTCCTCCATGTCGGCTGCGCACGCAACCGTCGAGAGCCCGACCTCCTTGGCGCGCGCCACCGCCGCCGCGACCTGGTCGAGCGGGAGTTTGTGCTCCGAATGGTTCACAAGCGTTCCGACCGCTCCCGCGGCCTTTGCGGACTCGGGGGAAATCCAGCCCGTGTTGCGGCCGGGTTTTATGGGGTCCACGTGCTGCGCCAACACGGGAATTTCGACCTTCCCCGCGATGCTAGAGATGTCGACTGCCTGCGGGGCCACGGCTGCCGCCACTCCGCTTTGCTCGCTGATCTCGGAGATCACTTGGGCCAACTTGACAGCATTTTCACCCGTTGACTCCGGATAGGTTTTGAAGTTAACGATCACGATGGGGGTTTTCAACATCACCGCACCGCGCAAACTTGGACCGCAGGCTTAATAAATTATTTACAGCCGCCTGCCAATTCTCGGATATGCGCCGATTGTTAGCTGGGATGTTCCTCATCGCTCTCTCGATGGGGATTGCGGGAATCGCGCTACCGCTCTACGCGTGGGACCTGGGGGCGAGCTACACCGAGATCGGGATGCTGGGGGTCACTTATGTTATCTTCAACTCCCTTTTCTCGATTCCAGTGGGGCGCATGGGAGATCGTAGGGGGAGGAAGCTATTGATTGTGCTTGGATTCTTCTTAACTGCGTTCGTGATTGCCCTCTACCCCCTCTTCAGCGCTGTAGCGTGGCTTCTCATCTTGCGCATTCTGCAGGGCGCCGCCGAGGCTTCCATATGGGTCAACACGCCAAGCGCGGTGGTTGACCTGTCGCAGCGAAGCGGGCGCGGGCGGGCGATGGGCACATATGGAACCTCTTGGGCGATAGGGTTCGGGACTGGGCCGCTCATCGGCGGTGCCCTTTACGCGTTCGTGGGGGCTGGGCAAACTTTCCTGTTAGGTGCTCTCTTGGGATTTCTCGCGACCGCAATCGTCATCGGGATGCCCGAGACCAAGCCCAGGGTCTGGAATAAAAAATTAAAACAAAAATTGAAACTTGGTAGCCTCTGGCCCGTGTGTGGTGTGGGTTTCATCTACGTCGGCATCGCCTCGATTATTTTCATCCTCTTTCCTGTTTACGCCACCAAGACCCTAGGCATGACCGCGCTGGGAGCTGGCCTCCTGATAACACTTTTCAGCGGGACTAGGGCCTTGTTCTTCATACCCATGGGGGGCCTTTCCGACCGCATAGGTCACCGCCCGGTCATCCTAGTTGGGCTGATGGGGCTCGCGTTGGGCTCGGCTGGCATATCGCTGATATCAGGGTACTTAGCGCTCGCTGTCGTCATCGCTTTCATGGCAATCGCGGGTGGAGCGGTTTATCCTGCGATGATGAGCGTGGTGTCGAAGGTGGGGGAGGGGCGAAGCTTGGGCCACGTGCTGGGGATATTCAACGCCATCGTGATATTGGGGTGGGGTTTCTTCCCGGGCATCGGCGGGGCGCTCGCGGATGCCTACGGGCCGACCTCCCCTTATCTGATGTACGCGTTGGTCGCCATCGTATCAACTGTGTTGGTGTGGAAGCTGTTACCGAAAAAGTAGTGGTGCCGGAGCGGGGAGTTGAACCCCGACCTCGGGATTTCTCACATCATCTCGTGATCAGCACTCACAACCGTCGATCAGGCTATGAGTCCCGCGCTCGGACCACCTGAGCTACTCCGGCCGATTAGAAATCTACACGCCTCGATTTTAACTTAGCGCCGCACGAGTGATAAACGTTTGACATGCCCCGATTTAATTATCGCCGCATGAACCTCAAGAAATCTCGCTTCGACCTCAACCTCGAGCAACCGCCCTCATACCCGACGAGCACGACATCCGCAACGCCGACGAAAATCCCGTTCTCAATAACTCCCGGTACTCGGTTGATCGCCGCCTCGAGCCGGGCCGGCTTCGGGACCGACCTGAACTTCAAGTCGATGATGTAGTTGCCATCGTCGGTGACAAAAGGTGTGCCACTCGGGCCCATCCTCAACTTGGGTTCGCCGCCGAGCTTCGCGAGCCGCATCATCGTGTGTTCATGTGCGAATGGGATTACTTCAACCGGCACTGGCGAACGTTCGCCAAGCTTTCGCACAAGCTTGGTCCGGTCGACAACGATCACAACTCGCCTCGCTGCGCTTGCGACAATCTTCTCGCGGGTGTGCGCTCCACCTCGCCCCTTGATGAGGTTAAAGTTTGGGTCTACCTCGTCGGCCCCATCTATCGTGAGGTCGAGCTTTTCGTGCGCGTTGAGTGAACTCAGCCCCAACCCCAGCTTGCCTGCCAGCCTCTGGGTCGCGGAGGAACTCGGGACAAATGTCGCCTTGGGTTTGAGCCTCGCTAGAGTGCGGACCACCTGTGCTACCGTCGTGCCCGAGCCCAAACCAACAACCATCCCTTCATGCACAAGCTTCGCTGCAACTTCAGCCGCTACGCGCTTCCATTCTTCCTTCGTCACCTAATCCCAAAAGAAAGTGCACATCAAAGTTTTAAATAGCATGCCCAATATTAACAAATGGTGAACTATTGAAGCGCATCGTTTCGGTGCGGGACGCGATGACCGACAAAGTTCTTACTGCAAGTCCCAACACCACCGTTGCAAGGGCGGCGAAGCTCATGGCCGAGCGCGGGGTTGGGAGCATCATCATCGCGCGAAGCAAGAAGCCAGTCGGAATCCTGACCGAGCGCGACCTACTCATGAAAGTCGTGAGTTTGGATCTGAAGCCCAGCAAGGTCAAGGTTGGCAAAATCATGTCGACCCCCATAATGACGATAGGGCCCGATACCGACATCACCGAGGCGGCGCGAATGATGGCCCGCAGCAAAATCCGCCGTTTGCCTGTGGTCGAGCGCGGGGGCCTTGTAGGTATAGTCACCGCGAGCGACATCACCGCGATTTCCCCCGAGCTCATCGGAGTCGTGACACGCCCCGAAGTGCCGGCACGCGAGGCAATCGAGCAGAGCGTCTGCGAGGTCTGCGGCGAGATGAGGACTACCCTCCATGAAGTTAATGGTATGTGGGTCTGCGAGAACTGCCGCGACACGATGGGCGGGTAGATGGTGAAATGGCATGCCGGGACCTGCTCATGCGGGTTAGCATTAGCGATGTGATGCAACCCTGCTCTGTTTTTGTCAGTTCACGCGACCTCGTCACCCGGGCTCGGGCCGTCATGCGCTCGAGCGGTTTTCGAACCCTTCCCGTGATTGATGGAGGAAGGCTCGAAGGAATCATTACCGCCCGCCAGATCATTCGCATCACCTCAACCCGCTCCAACATCCCCGTCGCAGGGGTCATGTTTCCTCCCAGGCTCATCGCAACTCCCGCCGGCGACCTGGCCAAGCTCGCCAAAGACATGGTCGAGCTTGAGATCTCAAACGTGCCCGTGGTTCAGAGCTACAGCGATAAGACCGTGATAGGACTCATCAGGCTGGATGGCATCCTAAAAAAAATTGCGGGTGTGATGAAGTCAAAGCCCACGGTTGGCGACGTCATTACCCGAAATGTCGTAACCTGTGGGCAGGACGACGAAATATCTCTCGTCTGGGGCATCATGGAGCAAAATCGCTACTCGGGTCTGCCCGTCACGCGCTACGACAAGCAAAAACACAAGCTCAAAATCGTTGGAATGGTAACTCGCTCAGACCTCATTCGCTCCGGGGTGATCCGATTGGCCGAGGAATCAGTAAAGGGGGGGCGCCCATCCACCAAGGTGCGAAGCCTCATGCACACTCCAGCAATAACCATCTCGTCCAAGGCGCCACTCGCTGAAGCAATTGAACTCATGCTCCGACGCAACGTGGGCAGGCTCCCGGTCGTCGATGAGGGCGACCTCGTAGGAATCGTGAGCCGCTCCGACGTCCTAAGAGTGGCATGTGGGTGATGAGGTGCGGAGATTTCCCCACTACAAGTCCATCAAACGTGGGCCACTGGCCTTCAGATCTGGCCTCCACCGAGAGGAGGGAAACATCATGCCCCTCGCGCGAAAACCCGTGATAACGGCCCCACCGACGACGCGGATAAAAGATGCAGCTGAGCTTATGGTCGAGCGGGGCGTGCGAAGGTTACCGGTGACGAGCCCTGGCACAAAAAAACTCGTGGGCATCCTCCGCACGCGCGACATCATCGACTTCCTGGGCGGGGGTGAAAAATTCAGGATCGTGCAGCAGAAGTTGAAGGGCAACTTCTTCGCCGCGGCTAACGAGCCCGTGCGAACGATCATGTCCGAGCAGGTGATCCACGGCACCACCGACATGTCGATAATCGATGCCGCGAGGCTCCTCCTCCGAACCGGCGTGGGTGGGGTGCCCATCCTGGACGAGCGCGAACAGATCGCCGGCATCGTCTCTGAGCGCGATTTCATCTCCTACGTTCCAGCCACGACCGGAACCCCTGTGAGCTACCACATGACCCGCCACGTGATTACTGCGGAGCCCGAACTCCAGATTCGCGAAGCAGCTCGTAGGATGATCTCGCGAGGAGTTCGCCGTCTGCCCGTGGTGCGCGAGCGAGAGCTGGTGGGAATCGTCACGAGCGTCGACATCCTTCGATATTTCGGGACGAGCAAGGTGTTCGAGCACATGCGCTCGCAACGCTTGGACGAAGCGATGTCGGTGGGTGTTGAAGAGATAATGAGTCGTGACGTGCTGACCGTAGCGCCCGAGACCGACCTCGGCGAAGCCGCGGGGCTCATGCGCGAGCGGGGGTGCGGAGGTCTGCCCGTGATCGAGCGAGATGAGCTCGAGGGGATGATAACCGAGCACGACTTGCTGGAGTTGTTGATTTGAAGGTAGCCGAAGTGATGAGCTCGCCCGTGATGGCAATCACACCTACCGACCCGGTTGCGCGCGCGAAGAATTTGATGCTCCGCCACGGGGTCAAGCGCCTTGTGGTCATCGACCGGGGGAAGCCGATTGGAGTCGTCTCGATGCGCGACCTCGCCGAGCACTTGAGCAGGGGAGCTTCGACTTGGCGCCGCAGGCCAATTGACCACATCCCGGTAGCGAGGGTGATGAGCGATGGGCTCGTGAGCGTGGCGCTTGGGACCGACGTGGGGAAAGCCGCCAACCTGATGCTCAGCCATAACATAAGCAGCCTCGTCGTGCTCGATGGGAAGGAACTCACTGGAATAGTAACCAAAACCGACTTGACGAGATGCTTCACCAAGCGACTCGGGGGGCGCGCTAAAGTCAGGGAGCTCATGAGCACCAACGTGGTGACTGCTGACCGGAGGCATTCGTTGGCGCATGTGGTCGAGCTCATGAGAAAGCACGGGGTAAGCCGCGTGGTTGTCGCTGACGGCAAGAAACCCATCGGCATCGTGACTGAGAGCGATGTCGCCCTGGCTCAACTAGAGAAGCCGGCTGGGGGAATCAGGGGGCGAAGGGTTCAATACACCCGAAAAGCGGAACGAGCCGACCGACCTCGCTATCGCTACGTGAAGTACGTCGCCCTGCTGACCGCCGAGGACGTGATGCGGCCCGAGCTGCTGACCATCGGAGGCGAGGAAGACGCTGCCCGCGCGGCGAGCCTGATGCTTGAGCACGGGATAAGCGGGCTTCCCGTGGTTGAAGATGAAAAGTTGGTTGGCATCCTGACGAAGACCGATCTCACGAATGGCATCACCAAGCTAGGTGTCTGAATGCGCGTGAGCCAGATCATGAGTTCACCCGTCGTGGCGCTTGACAAGGACCAGCCCCTAGCGAACGCGATCGACCTTATGCGACGGAGCGGGATTTCTCGCCTCGTGACACTCCAAGAGGGCCGCATCGTGGGTGTGATCACCGAGAAGGATATAGTACGCGAACTTGGGTCGAGCACAGCCTACCGCCTGCCCCCGGGGCGGATGCACATCTCGAACGTGATGACCTCGAACCCGATCACCGTGGCTCCCGACGTCATGGCGAAGCGGGCTGCCGAGATCATGCTCGACCACGACATCAGCGGGCTACCGGTGGTCGAAGGCGAACATCTCATAGGCATCGTGACCAAGCTCGACTTCGCAAAGGTGTGCTCTGGATACGAGGAAGTCTACGTGGGGCAGGTGATGCAAGCCAGCCCGACGACCATCTCTCCAGGCGATCGGGTTATCCACGCGCGAAGACTGCTGCTCGATGAGGATTTGATCGGCTTGCCTGTCACGGAGGGCGAGGAGCTCGTCGGCGTCGTGACGGTGCGCGATATCGCGATGAAGCTCGCAGCTTTCCAGGAGGTCGTTCCCGATCGGCACAAGAGCGAGCGCATTCGCAACCTGCTCGTCGAAGACATCATGACCCAGCCGCCCACGACGACGCGTACCGACGCCAAGCTCTCCAAGGTCTCGCGCCTCATGCTCGAGCGTCGATTCTCCAGCCTTCCCGTGCTAAACCTAGAAGGAGAACTGGTCGGGCTGCTGACGAAGACCGAACTGACTGAAGTTGCGCGGGAGCGACTTTGACGCCAACGTTTTAAGATTTCGTGCCAAACTATTGTCGTGCGGCCGTGGTCCAGCCTGGTTAGGACTCAAGCTTCCCAAGCTTGCTGCGCGGGTTCGAATCCCGCCGGCCGCACCACAGGACTATTTTGAGATGCTCCCCTCGGCGATCATGCCCTAGCGGGAGCTATGTCGGCTAGCTGGAAAGCTAGCCCAAGATGGACGCCAACCTTGCTTGCTTACCTTTTCGCAAAAGATTTTAGGTTTCCTGAACAACATGTAAATAGAGATAGTTATGAACGTAATGTTTTTTGATTTAGAAACTCAACACTTGTTTCAAGAGCTCGGCATGTACTCTTACGATAGAGATCCAACAAAACTAAAATTGGCGGTTGCGGGAATTTTAACAGGTGGGGGGCATTTATTTTTTCGCGAGGACGAAGTAAATGGGTTATTCAAAACCCTTAGTCGAGCAGATGAAATAGTTGGACACAATCTTTTGAGATTCGATTATCTTGTTTTAAAACCCTATTTTGATTTCGATATCTTAGAATCATTACGAGCCAAGACACTTGACATAATGCACGAACTAGACAAGAAGACTGGATGTTGGATTCGGCTAGATGATCTTGGTAGATTAAATTTAGGGATAACAAAAACAGTAGATTCGTTAAAGATTCCTAAAATGTGGCGTGACGGCAAACACGACGAAGTACAGGCCTACCTGCTGAATGACTTGAAGATGTTAGAACGCATCTTCAATTACGGTAAGAAATTTGGAAAACTCAAGTATGAGTATAGAGAATATGGGGTAAGCATTGGTTTGAGAGAGGTTAGCGTGGAATGGTGAATTTAACCAAAAAATACAGGCCACATGGCATAGCAGTTACTGATCTATCGACTCAACTTTGGTGTGAAAAACGATTAGAATTTAGTCTTGAGAAAGAGATAATAGTAACAGATGAAATGAGTAAAGGGAAAGAGAGGCATAGAGAATTGCATGAAGAGATCGCTGTTTTGATAAAAGTTGAACCCAAAACAATTGCAGACTCTATTGCGATAATATTGCATAATGAACAAGTTGGCTTAAAAAGAATTTTTTTGAAATGCATGACAAGAGAGCTTCCGATATTTGGGAGGATTAATTCGCTATTCGTTATTGGGTCTATTGACGAACTCAACTTAAAAAAGAATAAACTCTTCATTCTTGATACAAAGACAAGAAAATCAAATGCCATGCCTTCAGAGGCACAGAAAAGAACAGTAAGATTTCAACTGATGATTTACAATAAACTATTACAAGATCTCGTTTTAGCTAATTTTTCTACAAATAATCTTCTAAAATTCTATGGGATCAAAAAAACGGATGATATATCTGATGGTTTCAAAAAGCAAATTAATAATATTGCCAGCCACATAAAACCAAACGTTAAAAAATTAGCCGACAGTACTTTTAAACTATTTAGAAGGTTGCCACCACCAGAAAAAACCATGATTGTTAGATACGAAAATCAAATAGATGGGAAAAAAATTGGCGTAGACAAATTTTCTTTTGAAAATGAACGTTTTCAGGAAGATTGCAATTTTGTTGAAGAATTTTGGCTTGGGAAACGAAAAGCGGTTCCAGTTGGGATTAAAAACGCTTGGAAATGCAAGTACTGTCAGTTTATCAATGATTGCGAAGAAAAGCCAACCCTTAAAAATTAAGATCCGAGTTGTGCGCTGTTGCTCACCTTTTTTGATGCCAAGGGAGCTAGCAGAAGGTACCCTTCCACCGGATGTTGCCGACATAAGACGGAACTTGCGCTACGCTAGGTCGGCTAGTTTTTGGTCTAGGTCTTGTTCTTTCACAAAAGAATTAATTAGGCTTGTAAACTAACACCTATCTAATTGGAGCCACATCTGGGCAGCGAAGGAAGATGATGATATGTTCCGAAAACCACATGCTAACTCTTGCAATCGCTGGACAAAAAAAGATATTGGAAGTCTAATGAATTTGTATCAGAGAGGGATATCTGTTCAAGAGATCTCAAAAAGTCTGGGAAGGGGCCTACCAGCGGTTAAAAATAAACTTAGGAAGTTGAATAAAGTAAGAGAAAGCTATTCTCAGGATGAAAAACAAAAATATTCTATGAACGAAAGGTGGATTAGACTCGCGCAAAAAAACAAGAAAAAACTGAGAGTGTTAGATGGATACGCTGGTACCGGAAAAAGCACGGAAATTTATGCAAAACACGCTTCGGAAGTGATCGCTTGTGAAATAAAAAAGGAAAAATTCGTTCGTCTTCTAAAAAGATTTGGCGCTGAAAAAACCAACGAAAAAGAGGTAAAAATAGATTTTAATGGGGCAAAAATCGTTCTTATAAATGATGATGTTAGAAGGGTCATGTTTAGGATGCTTGGAAATTCTACTAAACCTTTTGACTTTATAGATCTAGATCCGTGTGGGTCTTGTTTCGATGTGATACCAAATGCAATCAAACTAATCGATAACGGATTTCTAGCTGTAACCTACGGCGAACTCCAATCTGTAAGGTGGGGCAGGCACGATGTTTTACTCAAGTCTTATTTAATGCCTAAAACCTCTGATTTTAGAAAAGGATTAGGGTACATGATCGGATGGACCTTATTTGAGGGCGCCAGACAACCTAGTTATACTAAAACCCGGAAGTTAAAAGTGATCGATATTAAATGTATTCCCAATATTCAGAAAGGGGTTGCAAGGACGTTATTTAAAGTAACTGAAATCGGTGCTCTTGCGGATGTTTTAAACTACCTTGCTAACGAAGTTGGGCTTGTTGACAACTGGGGCAATGTCCACATCCCCTATTTTGATTCGGAGCGGTTGGGGCGGAAAAATGCCGTTACCTGAAATCTCAAATAAATTAAAAAATACAATAAAGCGAGCAATCGATCATAAATATGACCCAACTGCACCAGTGAAATCAATTAACATTAAGGCGGCAGCAGAAGTAAATTTTGACATACCTACCGATGTAGAAGAGGAAAGAGGCTGGATTAGGGGTTTAGAAATAAGTTCTGATCCATCTGATGTGATTGATAAAGGAAAAATAAAAATTCAAGATTGGAGCGAAATTAGAAAAAGATGGCCTAATTTAACGTCTGGAAAACATTTTCTAGGTGTGGACGGTTCTAACTTTAGAGTAAAAAGAGAACAGCTGCACCTTCTTGTTACACGGTCTGTAATAGCTAGCTACAACATTGCGGGCCCAAGTGAACTTCCTCCGAGGGTTGCTGGCGAACATATGATATTATTTTTGCTAGATAAAAATTTGTTTAGTAATTATGGGCTTAAACAATATGTTACCAAGATTAGCTATGGGGATCTAAAAAATGATCCACTACTAATGAAGTGGGATCCTAAAAAAAGAGCGGTGGATCAATCAACTGGGCTTGGCACTAGGATTCGGACCCTAACCGAGGTAGAGGCTCTTGAAAAGATTCCTGGGGCTTATTCTGAAATTGATCTAATTTTGATAGATGGGTTACTATACCCGCCCGCCATCTTTGTAAAAGAAATTTTAGACAAGTACAAAAAATTGGATAAAAAAGGTTACCGATTTTGTTCTATAGTAAAAACCCTTGGCCCGCCCCTTTTTGTGCAACATCTCTATGATAAAAAAATTTTAAAAGTCGACCCAGATAGATACGGTTCCGATTTACCCTTTATCAGAGGGTTGATGAAACCGCTGACAACAACACCCTATTTCACATGGAGGCCTTATGGAAAACGATGGAAAATTCAGAAAGAGTGGAGTGTCTTGTCAACATACTTTCAAACTTCCAGAGGCAATATTTTCAGACTTGAGATGCCGGCAAAATACCAAAATGAAGGCGCCCACAAAGAGATTACCAAATTAGTAATGTCTCTTTCTCAATTAAATTACGGAGGACTGCCTTTCCCTATTGAGATCGCAGACAAATGCTGCGGGTTTGACCACGGAGAGGAAATGAGGACAGGGCAACTGCTAGATGAATATTTTTTTGCTACGACTGGACAGGAATTGATAAAACCTTATGGAGAGCTATTCTAAATGGATAAAATGGCAAGTAAAGGCGACTTGGCTAAACGTTTAAGAGAGCAAATTGGTATCCCGTATGTCGATGATCAACACGGAGCGAGAATAGAAGAGGATAAAATAGATATATGGTTTTCTGTTCCTTCGGAACATGCAAAAAAAATTTTGTTGAATGAAGTGATGACTATCTATGACATTCAGAGAGAACTGTGGATAGGTGGAAGAATAGCCGGAATGGACGTTAGGAAAATCGGGACGACCGACCGGGATAGAATGCTGTACGATGAACAAGAAGTACCTATCATTGACCAAGTGATTGCAGGACATACCTATCCCTCCCAGGGATCTCAACTTGTAAAGGTTAACCCGATATCAGCATTTGACCAAAATCATGAGAGGACGGTGCCTAATTTCGTTACCAGTCCTATCTCAGTTTTACTTCATCCGATATCAGAGCCACAGAGCTGGGGTGAACCAACAATTTATGAAATTTTAGATCTGCCGCCGGAGGGGATTTTGGTTGGTATATATTCTCAAAACCAACGATTGTATTTGAATTCAGGGGGCAAATACCTAAAGTATAATCTCAATCTTGAGAAATTGACAAATCGACATATAGTGATTTTGGGATCTACCGGAAGCGGAAAAACTGTTGCCCTTAAGGAACTTGCGCTGGAGCTAGCAGATATTGACGGGGGCGTATTAATTTTTGATCTCCAAGGGGATATCATCCAAATAATTGAAAGCGGAGGCCTCCCAGATACTGTTGAGGACAAGGCAGTTTGGGAGAGTCTGGGATGGAAAAATGAAACAATCTCGCCAGATAGAGTAAAAGTATTTGCCCCAGTTACTTCTGGCGAGAACTATGATGTAGACGAACTTGAAACGATAAGAAAATATTGTAACATGGTGGGCGTCGAATTCAAAGAATTCTGTCTCCAACAAAGATATGTGGTAAGTGGCACCCAATTAGCTATGCACTTGTTGCGGCTAACAGACAAAGCTAGGGGTAGTCTCTCAAGACTTTTTGAGTTATACCGACCTCAAACCTTGCGAGGATTTATAAATGATTTAGAAAACGAAGCTGATAGAACTGGGTATTACATTTCATGGCAAAAAGAGGAAGAGACACTATCGATGCATCCCACCACTTATGAAAATATGATGGGGCAATTAAGAGATCTTTCTTCTTTAGGCATTTTTGATGTTCTGGGGAGGGAAGAACCCGACGTTGAAGAACTTCTAGAGCGAGGCAAGATAACCATAATTTACCTTTCACATTTGCCCGAAGAACTTAGGGCAAGATACGAGCTTCATATACCTTATAAGATTTTAGATGCGAGAACGCGAGTTCCTAGTTCCTCCATCATAATAGACGAAGCTCACGAAGCTATACCGCGAGGGGGAGAAGGCTATCCGGCGTTGGCATCAGAAGTATTTGGGAAGATAGCACGCCAAGGCCGGAAATATGATATAGATCTAATCGTGTCTACTCATAAGCCTAGAGACCTTAACCCAGTAGTCTATGATCTCGCTGGGTCTATGATTGTGTTTAGAACATCAAAAGATGACGCACGCACTATTGGTATGCCATTAGAATTTCATCGTACAGTAGAACACTTTAACCCAGGATTCGCTTTGATCAATTCCCCCGAGAACTCAAGAGTACCATGGATAGAAATAAAAATTCCATGGGCCCGCTGTATACATATGAAACCAAAAGATTTTAGGGGATATATCAAAAAGAAATTGGAGAAACGGGGAAAAAGCGCTTAAAATATTTGAATAACCCTCTTGAGGCATTCTTGTTATTCTTAGTTGTATATGTCGTTTTGTATTTAGTCATGATTATCAACTTTCTTCAGTACCCTACTTTTAACTGGCTTCGCGGCAAAGCACCTTCAATTTGGGATCATCTAACGTGCTTTTTCACATACTTGACAAATATTGGAAACAACAAATCATATGCTAAGTAAACTAGCTTCCGGTCAGTGCCATGTCTCTCGGAAACATCTTTGCGACCGTGAAATAAATTACACCTAATTCGATATATTGCGCTAATCAAACTCGCGACCTCTTCTTTACCAGTCTCAACTTGAACAAACCTACTTCTATCTTCGGGATAACGCATATCTGAAATAAAATATTTTTTAATTTCGACCAGCTTTTTCCGATATTTTGCCTCTGTTCTCACCTTATTAAAAACGGATTTTAATATTTTATTAGTCTTGGCCTTTTCAATTAGTTCTCTGTCAAATAAATTATGCCCATATTTTGATTTCAACCATGCATTGAAAGATATCCAAAGCGAAATAAATCGATCGGCCTTGTCTAACCCCCTTTTTAGCAGAGGCTCTATAAAGCCACGTTTTAATGAACATGTTTTCGTCGTAGGTCAGATTTGGATTCATTGGTGAAACCGCATTAATACTCTTAACATTTTCCTAATAACTCCATCCTCTTTTTGATGAGTATCTCATCTCATCCTGCTATTCAAGCGCTTTCAGAAGATGCCGTCCTTTATCGGTTAATAGATAGATCCTCTTTCTGCCCTCTTCTCCAAGTTCTACAAACCCACCTTTCCTCAGATCCTTGAGGTGTTCATAAGCGGAGGATAGGGATATACCCAGCCTATTCGCCAACTCGTAACCATGGATCGGTCCTTTGCCGATTTCTTTTAAAATCCTCTCCTTCGTCGAACCGAGTAGCCACATGTACAAACCTTGTGGGACTCCAGATACATCGCACAAAAGCATTATAACAGAAAAACCCGATATACTAAAAAACTCCGCATCTTAAGTGATGTGGAAGTGGACCGATGGCTCGCCAGTGGTACATACTCCAAGACAACAAAAAATACGGGCCCTACAGCGAGGAGCACATGCACTCGTTCGTCGGCGAGGGCAGGGTTAAGAGAAACACCCTCGTTTGGTGCAAGGGGATGAAGGGCTGGGCGCGCGCTACCGATGTCGAACCATTCAAATCCCATTTTACAGGGTTACAGGCCCGCCCGGCTGAAAGACTAGCGTCCCCAGCAGAGCCGACTGTAACTCCAGCGCGGCGCGGTGGCGGGAGGAAAGCCACTGGAGCACTGGTGGTTGTTATAATCGTGGCGGGGCTCGGTATCTGGTGGATTTACCCACAGCTCTCGGGGCAACCGCAATCGGGACAACCAACTCAGTCAGAAACGCAGCCCCCAGCAGGGGTTAGTTTTGAGGCAGATGGGGTGTTATACACAAATCGCTCAGATGGTGGGGTCTATGACGGCGACACGATATACGTATCGCTAACACGGATCAATTCGGACATCCAAGAGGAAATCTCAGATCCGAGGTGGTCGTTGTACGCTCCAATAAGGTTGGCCAGGATTAATGCACCGGAGATCAGCCCTCCGCAGTCAGGAGCTACCGAGACTAGGGATTTCCTTAAACAGTTGCTCGCAAGCGGAGGAAACAAGGTTTACCTCGACCTCGATAACGATGCTAGAAGCCAGGTCAACAATAAGCAGTTCTACGACTTGGATGAAAACCGGCTCGTAGCGGTGGTTTGGGTGTATATCGACAACAAGCCCATCAATGCCAACGCAGAGGTACTTATCTGGGGGCAGGCAAACTACCCGTCTCACAATTGGACGGGATATGCCTGGATAACATCGGAATTTAACGAACAGGAATGGCTGGTAAGCGACTATGCTTACGTGCGATAGTGAAATTAAAATAATGGTCGAGGCATTAGAAAAATTTAAATAACTCATCAAGCTCGTCTTCATCTTCGTCGGATTCAATTTTTGGCTTAGGCTTTGCGTCCGGCTGAGGTTCATGTTGATTTTGGGTTTTTTCTGTTTCCGTGACTTTCGGCTTGCGTTCATTTTCGATTCCATCAGAACGCAAAAGCAATTCCAGCGCATCCCGCAGGGCGTTCGCCGGATACTTGTTCACCCTCGCGCAGTATTCCAAGAACTCTGCATACGTCGCCTGGTCTACCTTGGTTGAAATCACCCGTTTCATCGCGCTCCCGCCTCCTTTTGGTCGCCGCGGGATTTTCTACCAACGTTTTCAGAAGTATACCGAAGAGAATGCTCTGCCGACGCCTCTGACTCGGAGCAAAATTCCACGAGCAGCTTGAACGCTGGCGACAACCGCTTGCCGATCTCTTCATCGTGGCTGGAATGTTTTTCTCGATCCATAACTCCACCGAAGGAAACTTTTGTTTTAGCTAGCCTTAAATACTTCGAAATTAAAAGTAGACTTCGGAATACTATGAGAGGAAGACCCCCAGCCCATTTGAAACCCAAAGGAAGCGAGCGGATGATACTCAAAGCACTTGAGCAAAGCCCGGGGACTTTCACGGATCTCCGCGAGCGAACGAAGTTGGCCGATTCCACGCTTTCTCACTACTTGAAAAAGCTCGAAAATCAGAACCTTATCGAACGCGAATACAAGCGGCCCAATCTTCTCATAAAACTATCAGCCAAGGCCCTCGACCCCGTGCGGAGAACGATCAGACACTTGGAAGAACTGGTTCCACCGCCCTCGACCCTTGATGTCGAACTGGGGCAAAAGCTGTTGACGAAAGAAGTGGTGGATGCGATGATGGAGATTTACCACACCAAGTTCAGGCACATCTTTTCTCCCGATGATTTCTCCAAGATATCCAAACTGTTCGGGAGAACGATTTCGGTTGAGCCAGAGTTCAACGAGGCCGTGCTTCTAACAGTCCTCGCGTATTACTGGTGTGAAAAAAGTTTCCCAAGTCTGTTGGAACCCAAAAGCACGAGAACCGCAACCAAACCCACTTATGAGCCAGCCGTTGCCGTCACGCCCGTTTTGAAAAACAGGGAGCTGATTAAGCAGTTCGATTCGCTTCTGAAGTGGGCAGACCCCCTGCTCAAGACCCCTAGCATGGCATCCGGCCTTTTCCTCCGCGCGTTGATAGAGCACTCCAGCAAACTGCACGATGAACAGGAAAAATGAAAGGAGGTGAAAAATAAGTGGAAGCGACCCCCACCGTTCATGAACCCATAGCTACGGAACAAGACGCGACAAACGCATTCTGGAAGCTGAACGACTTCTCGGCGAGCAGGCGCGATGATATCGAGCGCTTCTTCGAGTACCTAACGATCTCTGGAATCTCCAAGGTGACGATCAAGAGCTACGTGAACGCGCTGAAGAATTTCGGCACCCACGGCAAGCCCTACAGAGAACTGACCAAAGAGAACATTATCAAATGGATGCGCTGGCTGGAAGAGAAATACCAATCCAAACACACGAAGATCGACTACCGGAGGCGTGTGAAGCGGTTCTTCCGCTGGCTCCACAACGGGGACGACTACGAGAAACCCCTGCCGGAAGCCGTGCAGTGCATCAAGGTCGGGAAGGTCAGGCGCAGCCTGGGCGTAGAAATTCTGACCGAGCAGGAGGTCAAGGCGATAGTCGAGGTGTGCGAGACCCAGCGAGACCGAGCGATGCTATTCACGCTGTACGATAGCGGGTGCAGAGCCGGAGAGCTGCTTTCGCTGCGGATCAGGAACGTGGAGCTTGACCGCCACGGAGCGGTGCTGCGAGTCCGGGGCAAGACAGGAGAGCGCCGGATGAGGATCGTGGCCTCCGTGCCGGACCTGCAGCTTTGGCTCAGCATGCACCCCAACACCAACGACCCGAACGCACCGCTTTGGCCCAGAGCGCGGGAACTCGACAAGACCATCAGCGTGACGCAGCTAGGGCACATAGTGCGCAAGTACGCCAGAAAGGCCAAGATAAACAAGCGGGTGCACCCCCACGTCTTCAGGCACTCCAGGGCGACCCATTTGGCAAAAGTGCTGACAGAGGCCCAGATGCGGGTCTACTTCGGGTGGACCAAGGCCAGCGAGATCCCATCGGTCTACGTGCACCTCAGCGGGCGCGACGTTGACGCGGCCCTACTCAAGCACTACGGCATGGAGAGCGAGGAGCCGAACGAGCCGAAACCGCTTGCACCGAAAGCGTGCCCCCGATGCGGCTTCAGCAACTCACCGTCGGCGCGGTTCTGCGGACGATGCAGCGCAACGCTTGACATCAAGGCAGCGGTTGAATTAGACGACCTGAGGGACAAAACAGACGACATCGTTGCCAAGGTGATGCAGGAGTTCATCCGCAGAGCACCGGACCTCGTGAGAGAAATCGTCAAACAACCGGAAATCGCCGCCGAGATCGCAGAGTTCCGTAAAGCCGGGTTCTCGAATGAGTGGGGAAACATCTCAAGATAGTCAGGCCTTGACGCCGGCCGCACCACAGTTTTTGGAATCCCCCACAAGTTTTATATCACGAAGTGAACTAATTAGTTCATGATGCGAACTAAAATAACAGGTGTTCTCTCTAGGGTTTTGGGCTCGGAGAAAAGGAGGAAAATTGTTAGGACTATGTTAAACCACCCAGAGAAGGATTGGAGTGTCCCGGAGCTCGAAAAAATCACTGGAGCCCCCCACGCGACGGTCTGGCGAACGGTTCTAGATATGGAAAACGCGAAAATTTTGAGATCGAGATTGTTAGGGAAAAAGACGAAGTTATTTAACTTGATAGAGGGTTCACCTTATCTCCCAGCGCTGAAGTTGGCTGTCGCTGTCGAGGTATTCCCTCTTCGAGAGGTGGCAAAAGAATTCGCACAAAAGGTCTCAAAACTCAAGGCGGTTGGATCCTGTGTCCTTTATGGCTCGGTTGCCCGCGGGGCTGCGACGCTAGAGAGCGATATTGATGTGTTAGTTTTGGTCAAAAAGTCGACGAAAGCATTGAAAGTACAAATCACAAAAATCGCCAGCGAGGTGAGCCACCGCACAGGGCGTTCAATCGTGCCCGCCGTGCTACTTAACGCCGAGTTCGATGAGATGGTGAAAACGAAACACGAGTTCGCTACTGCAGTTAAAAAAGAGGGAATCGTATTATTTGGGCGGGGAAAAGCACGACTTACCTAGATCATCTATGATGCCCCTTGACCCTCCGGCGCCACAAGACCGCCGCGGCGACCGCTACCGCAATTACAGGGACCGCAACGAGGTACAACCACAACGGCACCGCCTTGGGCGCGGGTATTTTTTCGCCTACGATCGCAAAAATAGATAGGCCAGTCGTCTGCGCGCGGAGGTGCATATACCCTTCATCCTCACCTATTATCTCGGTCTCCAACGGGGCCCATGCATTATCGTATCGCAGCAGCCTTATCGTGTTCTCGTCAATGCCGTTTTGTTGGACCCACGCCTGGGGCACCCTAAAATCGATAACCACGTTTTCGAACGCCACACTTTCAACGACCTCGCCGACATTCGTGAGAAAGTGGAAGCGGATGTAGCTGTGGACGACGGCTCCGGCTGGCGTCGATATCCCAGCTGGCGGGTCGGGTATGCCGTCCCCGTCTAGATCCTTGAGCTCCCCTGCCCCGACGCTCAGGTTTTCCACGTTTTCGGCCGCGGTTACTTTTATTTCATAGATCGGCAGGTTCTCCCCGAACTCTATAACTCCGTTCTCCCCCGCGGGCAGGTTTTCAATCGTTTGGATGATTGGTGCAACCATGGCGGTGTCCACAACTACCGTCTGTGCAGCGGATGCCCCGCTCGGGTTGCCCAGCAGGTCCCAGGCAACCGCATTGATGACGTTGGTGCCCTCCGCCAACGCCACGGTGAGGCTGAAGCTGTTGTCTATCCTCGCCGTCGTGTTCTCGACCGGTTCGGCATCGATGTACGCTTGGATGATCAGACCTGCCAGCCCGCCCCCGCGGATCGTCAATTCAGACTCGTTGACTAGGAACGGCAGCGGGTCCAAGCTTGGCGTTGGTGGGGCCCAAGCCGGTCGTGTGTATTGAACAGTTTGAGCGGTCGATGGAGGTCCAGTGTTGCCGGCAGCGTCCGTCGCCCTCGCGGTGATGGGGTTTGCCCCTTCCGAGAGTATCACAGTAGTGCTGAAGACTCCGTTTTCCGTTGCTGCCGCCGTCCCGGCCACTCGGTTGTTGATGTAAACCCTCACGATTGAACCAAGCTCAGCCGTCCCAGTGACCTCCAGCTGGGATAGGCTAATCATGGCCGGAAGCTGATATACGGTCGGTTCCGACGGGGGGGCTGTATCCAGAGTGACGACCTGAGGGGACGATGCTGGGCTCGTTCCTGCCTCGTTGGTGGCAGTCGCAGTGATAGTATTGGCGCCCTCCATCAGCCCAACCACGGCGCTAAACCTGCCATCCGCCCCTGCAGTCGTGCTGGTTACATTTTCTCCAACGTAAATTTTAACGCTCAAGCTGGGGTCGGTCGTGCCAGTCACGGTCAGCAATGGCTGGTTGGTCAGGGCGGGGAGCCCATCCAGAACAGGTGCCGAGGGCGCTTCAGGCGGCGGAACATACATGTAGTACGTCCATAGGTTGAGGGTCTCAGTGTAGTTGCCGATATATAGCTTCTCGCGCACGGCGTCTAGGGCCAATGCATAGGTGTCCCTGCCGGTCGAGTAGCTCCTAGGCGTGCCGGTGGGTTCGCCATCCGTAAGATCATATGCCCAAACGTTCGACTCCCCCGTATAGTTGCCGATGTATAGCTTCCCGCCCGCTGCATCCAAGGCCAAGGCCGAGGTGCTATCACCGACCGAATAGCTCCTAGGGGCACCGCTGGGCTCACCCGTACCATCCAAGTCATAAACCCAGAGGCTGGGGCTCGGCGTGCTGTTACCGAGGTAGAGCTTGCCGTGCGTCGGGTTTAGAACGAGATCGTAGGTATTGCTGCCGGCCGAGTAGCTTCGTGGAGTGCCGGTTGGTTCGCCATTCCCGTCCAAATCATATACCCATAAGCTTGGGCCGTCCGTGTCGTTCCCGATGTAGAGCTTGCTGGAAGTCAGATCGAGGGCCAGGACAGTGGTGTTGCCGCCCGCCGTGTAACCTCGGGGCTCACCGGTTGGCTCGCCGTTCACCAAGTCGTATACCCAAATGTTGTTCTCCGAGGTGTAGGTGCCCACGTAGAGCTTGTCGTTCGTGGCGTTCAAGGCAAGGCAATTCACATAATTTCCTGCCGTGTAGCTCCGCGGGGCGCCCGTGGGTCTGCCGTCCTCCAAATCGAATACCCATAGGTTGTTCTCTGCGGCCCCGTTGCCTATGTAGAGCTTGTTGTGCGCTGGGTTCAGGGCCAGATCGAACGTGAAGCTCCCGGCCGAATAATTCTCAGGTGCACCGCTGGGCTCGCCGTCGATGAGATCGTAGACGTAGAGGTTCGGACTCGCGTGGGTGCCTATGTAGAGCTTGGCATGCGCCGTGTCCAAGAGGAGGCAGGTGGTGTAGCTACCCGCAGTGTAAGAGGTCGGGAGGGTCTGAGCCTCACTTAAGAAAGAGAATCCCAAGAGAGCTAGCGATGCGCAGATGAGTATACACAAAACACGCCTCACGTTATCCCCACAGCGAGTGTTTAAAACCAATCCTTAAAATTTGTCTATTTAACTCTAAATTACCTCGATCCAAAGCTCCTGCTCGTCGTAGATGTTCGAATCGGAGGCCGAGTGTGCCCTAGCGGTTACCGTGCTCGTCTTCGCTGGAGTTTTGATCGTCACTTTCAGCTTGAGGCTTGCCGACTCGCCGGCTGCAAGGCTGACGCTCGTGACCTCCTGGTTGTCGAGCTCATACCGCGCCTCCCAGTTTCCGGGCGCATCCGCCGACAAGTCGAACGAATCTTCAATCGTGCCCGTGTTCGTGACCGTGACATCAAACTCGAGCGTGTCACCCTTCGCGCCGCTCGCCTCGGTCGGGCCGACGCTCAGCTCCACCCCTCGGCTCTTCTGGCCCACGTTGACGAGGATTCGCTCGCGGTCGTGCTTCCCTCGCACCACGTCTGAGAAGGCGTAGACCCCGAGGACGTACTGGCCCGGCCCGAGGTCGGCTGGGGGCTTGAACTCCAGGACCAAGCTCTCGGACTCGCTAGGCCAGAGCTCGAACTCAACCTCGTCCGACACCCCGTCCTGCCTGAACCTCGCCTGCCAGTGCCTCCCCAGCTCCTCGACGGAGAAGTGAATCAGGTCCCTGTACCTCCCCGTGTTGGTGACCGTGAGGTCGACGCTTGCCCAGTGGCCCGGCAAAGCCTCAACCTCATCTGGGACTTGGACATCCACGCCGTAGTACGGCGCAAGCATCGCCGGCGGGATGTTTCCGCCCAAGCTTCGGAGCTTGTCCTCAACTAGGTAGAGGCCGCCCGAGAGCAGCCTTCCAGCCCAATCATCGTAGAACTCCACGCGGTCGGCCACCGCCCCCGAGACCTTGCCCTGGGACACCCGCTGGCCGAGGTAGTGGTCGAGCTTCCAGGCCTCCTGCATACCCTTCTTGAGCCGCACCGCGAGGTGCTGCCATTCTTCGACACCGCCCGTGAGCGCTGCCGGGTAGGCGTTATCGATTATGTCGCTGCAAACGTTCTGAATGCGGCCAATGCGATTATTGATCTGCGCGGCCCAGCGCTGATCCAAGTCACCGCCGTCGACCATCGCCTGCACATCAGCTTTGGCTAGGTCGTAGAGGTCGATCGTGGCTTGGACGTAATCCTCGAACTCCCTGATCACCTCCGCCCGGCCCTCGATGCCCAGCCCGACCTCAGCGTCCGTGCGATAGGACTTGGTCGAGGCTACAAGGTAGAACTCCCCGTCGGCTATATCGTCGAAGCCTGCCCCAGACTGCGTCGCCAGGGCGTAGTAGGTCACCGGCACCTGGATGCCGTAGCTCAAGTAAGTCCTGCCCAGCTCGCAGCGCAGCCACTCGATGCCGTAGGGCCTCAGCGTCAGTTTGGCCACGAGGTCCACCGAACCCGGCGACAGGGTACCCGACCAGCTCAGCACCTTCGTGTCTGCATCATAGGTCAGGCCCCCGGTCACGGTCTCCACGCCGAGCAGCCCGACCCCGCCGCCGAAGAAGTCCCCGTAGTCGTGGAACTCGGGCGGGATCGGGAACTCGAGCCCGATGACGTTCAGGTCATAGGACGCGTCGTTGGTAAGCGTGAGACTGAGCTCGACCTCGTTGGGCACGCCCCACTTCAGAGCCTTGTCATCATCAGCGTAATCGGTGGTGTAGGTGAACGCGAGCGACAGGTGGGGCGGTCTCATGACTGCGTATGAGTTCTCGTACACCTCCGGGCCCAGCTCCGGAATCGTGAGCGACGGGGGCAAATCGGTCAGCCCGGCGTTCAGGGTGACCAGCACATCCGGGGCCGCGACCTCGTGGTCATCATCGTCGTTGGCCACCGAGAGCTCTCCCGAGGCCGTCCAGTCGAGCAACCTTCCATCAACGTTTCGGCCGGGATCGGCTGCATCGTGGACCGACTCGTAGCTGGCGCTTGAACTCTCCTCGAGCTTCGCCTCGGCCTCTATCGGCTTGGTGAGGATTATCTCATCTAGCGTTCGGTCCACGAACTCCAGCTCCTCCCGCGTCGAGTAGCCCGCGGTCAGCTCGATCAGGTAGAGGTCTCCATCGTAGACATCCTCGATCGACATGCCCGAGAGGGTGTCGGATGTGGTGCATGAGATGGTGGTGGACTTTGCCAGCGAGACATAGTTCTCCGCCGGGTCGGTGAACACATCGGCAGGCAGGGTTCCGGTCAGGGTCACCGCGAGCTCACCGTCTGCTGGTACCGAAATCGCAAGCATGTCCGCACTCGGGTCATAGCCCGGCACGGAGCAGGTAACATTTGCTAGGACATCAGGCACGAGATCTACGAGTTCGACGGCGAGGTCTGTGCTCGAGGTGTTTTGGAGCGTGAGGGTGAACTCGAACTCATTTTGCATTCCATAAAGGATGCGCTCGCTCACCAGCATGAGGTTCGCCGTCTCCTGCGAGATCTTGCCATCACCCAGTAGCTCGGAGATGTACCCGGGCACGGTCAGGTTGCGCCATGACTCGCTCACGACCAGCCTCGGGGTCTTGTCGATCACGTAGTTCTCGGCGACCGTGGTCTCACCTAGGGGCAGGCCAATCAGGGTTATCAGGGACTTGAGGTCCGTGAACTCTAGGTCTGCCAGCTCGACCGTCACGGGCACGGGCACGTCGAGCGGGCCGAGGTTGTTCAGCGTCAGGTCGCCCTCTGCCGCGCTCCGGATCAACTCCCCGAGCTCGTTGTAGGCGCTACTGAGGCTCTCCTTCGCACTAGCCTCGACGTCCACCCGCACGTACATGCCGCACCCAGCGTCCGCGACATCGGGCACCGCCTCCCTGTTCATCACCTCATCCACGCCGATAGAGTGGAACTCGTAATAACCAACTCCCTCGGGGGCGTCGAACGCGAGCTTCCAGGGGGCTTCATTGTCGACCGCGAACCCGGTCCACTCGCCCCAGCTCTCATTGTCGAGGCTGTAGCGGTACCGGAGCACTACGCTCGCCACGCCCGAGTGCACGTCGAATGCGGTCGCGGTTACTGGGATCGGCAGGGCATCGACGTCGTGCCAGTATGGCTCGATCTGGTCTACGGATGACTCAGGAGGTGTCGAGTCGAAGCCGCACCTCGCGTCGGCCTCATCCGGTGGCAGCTCGGAGTGGCCGGCCGCGTCGGTCGCGATCGAGTAAAACTCATAGTACCCATCGCTCTCGAGGAATGCAAACGCCCACTTCCAGGGGGCCTCGTAATCCACGGCGAAGAGGGTCCAGTCACCCCAGCCCTCGTTGTCGTGGCTGTACTGGTACCAGAGCTCAACGCTCACGACCATAGGCTCCGGGGGGACCTGGAACACGTCGACGCTCGTAGCCGTTATCCACGGGACAACCCCCACGCCGCGCCAGTACGGCTCGATTGGGTCGACGGAGGACTCTGGAGATGTCAGGTCGACTGCCACGTACGCCAATACCTGCTCGGCCTCATTACCCGCGCTGTCAACTGCGTCGGCGTAAATCGTGTAAACTCCAGGGGTGACGATGTCGCCAGCCTCGTCCGTCCCGTTCCACTCCTGAGAGATCGAGGTGTCTGAGCCGGTGAAAGTCCTGACCACGCCCGGGGCGAGGTAACCAACGC
>CAZNRG010000006.1:0-25907 GCA_964575725.1 Hadarchaeota archaeon (SeqCode) | reverse complement strand
GCACGCGCTGCCGAGGTGGCCGCCGAACGGGTGAAGCAGGCGGTGCGAGAGCGGACGAAGCCGGGCGATGTGGTAATCGTCGCGGGTATAGGGAACACGATTGGGATAGGGCAGCGCATCGGGGAGCTACCCAAGGAATTTCCGGCGCCACCCGAGAAGAAGAAGGGCGAACTCGAGTCGGACCTCTTGCCATTCCGCTAGCTCGACTTTTAAGCGATAAAGTGGATATTTTAACAAGTGGTGGATATGCGGCGCTACAAGCACCTAGGCGACGTGCAGAAGATCATGTGGGATCCGCAGAGGACCCGGAACATAGGCATCGTTGCTCACGTTGACCATGGCAAAACTACGTTGACGGACTCTCTAGTTGCCGCCTCGGGCATCATAAGCTCCGAGCTCGCTGGCGAACAGCTATTCACGGATTTCCTCGAGATCGAGCAGCAGCGCGGGATAACCGTGCAAACTGCGGCAGTGAGTTTAGCGCACACCTTCGCTGGACAGGATCACCTTATCAACTTGCTCGACACGCCCGGACACGTCGACTTCAGTGGCGACGTCACCCGGGCCCTGCGAGCGATTGACGGGGCGATCGTAGTCGTGGATGCAGTTGAGGGTGTCATGCCTCAGACCGAGACCGTGCTGCGCCAAGCGTTGCGCGAGCGAGCGCGCCCAGTGCTCTTCATCAACAAAGTGGACCGCCTCATCGACGAGCTCAAGCTGACCCCTGATGGAATGCAAGTGCGCTTCGCCAAGCTCATAACAAAATTCAACCAGCTAATCCGGCGATACGCTCCATCCGACATCGCCGAAAAATGGCAGGTGAACGTCGAGGATGGCTCAGTCGCCTTTGGGTCGGCGAAAGAGAAGTGGGCCCTCTCGATCCCCCAGATGAAGGCCAAACACATCAGCTTCAAAGACATCATCACCGCTTACCAAACGGGCAATCAAGCGGAGTTGGCGAAGCAAAGCCCTCTTTACGAGGTTGTGCTCGACATGGTCACCCGCCACCTCCCCAACCCGAAGGAGGCGCAGGCGAACCGAGTCCCAATTATATGGAAGGGAGATGTGGAGAGCGAGCTCGGCAAGGATATGCTCTCTTGCAACCCTGAGGGCAAAATTTGCATGGTAGTCACCGACGTCATCGTCGACGAGCAGGCTGGAGTTATCTCGACGGGTCGAATTTTCTCCGGCACGCTTGAAAAGGGAAAAACAGTTAGGTTGGTGAGCGCTGGGCAAGATGCGCGCATCCAGCAGGTTGGTATTTACATAGGGCCCAAGCGCGAGATAGTCGACAAGGTGCCCGCTGGTAACATCGCCGCGATCATCGGGATGAAGGAGGCCTACGTGGGGGAGACGCTAATAGAGGTTGGGGTGGAGGGTAAGGGCTTCGAGGAGCTTCGCTACATCAGCGAACCCGTCGTCACCGTCGCCGTCGAGCCGAAGAACTTCCAAGAGTTGCCGAAGCTCATCAACCAACTCAAGAAAATCTCCCGTGAGGACCCAAACATACACATCAAGATCAACGAGGAGACGGGGGAGTACCTCGTCTCGGGCATGGGCGAGGTCCACCTCGAGATCGTCGAGTACAAGCTCAAGCAGGCCGGGCTGGAGGTGCAAACATCGGAGCCCATCGTCGTCTACCGCGAGACGCTCCTCGGCAAAGCCGAACACGTCGAGGGCAAATCACCCAACAGGCACAACCGCTTCCTGATTGCGGTCGAGCCCCTTGAGCCGGAGGTCGTCAAGGCGATCGAGGAGGGCAAGGTCGCTCAAAAGCAGGAGCGGAAGGAGCGTGCGAGCGTGCTCCGGGAGCTGGGCTGGGAGACCCATGCCGCGCGAAATGTCATGGCAATCATCGGTAGAAACATCTTCGTCGATGCCAGCAAGGGCGTGCAATACATGCGCGAGGTTGAGGACTACGCCATCGAGGCCTTCAAGGAGGTCGTCGAGGAGGGGCCGCTGATGCGCGAGCCCATGCGCAGGCTCAAGGTGCTCATCGACGACGCCCACCTGCACGAGGATTCGGTGCACCGCGGGCCAGCGCAGATCATCCCGGCGGTCAGGCGCCCAATTCAGGCTGGAATCCTCCTGGCGAACCCCATTGTGCTTGAGCCCCTGCTCAAACTCGAGGTACGGGTGCCGCAGGAGTTCATGGGTGGTGCCACCAAGGTCATCCAGGGGCGCCGTGGGCGAATCGTCACCATGGAGTCTGAGGAAGACATCACAATCATCAAAGCCGTGCTGCCGGTTGCAAACTCCTTCGGGCTGGCTGCGGAACTACGCTCGGAAACCGAGGGGCGGGCGATCTGGGGGACGGAGTTCGAACGTTTTGAGCAGCTACCCAAGGAGCTTCAAGAGCAAGTCATCCGAGACACGCGAAAACGAAAAGGGTTGAAGCCTGAGCCGCCCAAGCCCGAGGATTTCATGGAGAAATAAGTAGGTCAGCTATCACGCCAAATTTCTCCGGCGCAAGATCCATTACGCGGGTTTCGGCAAGCTTTTTAGGGAGCCTCTGGTCTATTGTCGCCCGCCTATCCGCCTTTGATATTTTCATCCCAGGGAATACCTCCCCGAACGAACGGTATAGCGCGTTCCGCACCCGTTGGCGCCGATGCTGAAACAGCGCCCGAATGACGTTAAAAAACATGCTTTCATCCGCGACCTCAAATGGTGGCTCTCGCGGCCTGAGTCTGACAATTGCCGACGTGACTTTCGGTTGAGGGAAAAACGCAGCTGGCGGCACCTCGTCAAGCAGCTCGGTGTGCGCCCGATAGTAAACGTTCACCGTCAAGCGACCGTAATCGTCGGACCCCTGCTTTGCCACGAGCCGCTCGGCGAACTCCCTTTGAAACATTAGCACAGCCAGCTCGAATTTGTGCTCGAGTAACCTGAATGTGATATCCGCGGAGATGACATAAGGGAGATTTGAAACAACCTTATCGAACTCGGGGAGTTTGATGCGCAAAGCGTCTCCATGTAATAACTCGACATTTGGGCGGCCACCCAACCGTTCCCGTAGAACTTTCACAAACCGCTTATCCCGCTCCACTGCAACGACCTTTCCGGCGCGTTGTGCGAGCAAGCCCGTCAGATTTCCTACACCCGCCCCAATCTCGAGTACCGTGTCGTCATCGGAGAGCTCGGCATAATCGACCATCCGTTCCAAAACAGCTGGGTCTATAACTTGTTGCTGGCCGGCGCGCCTTCTTGGTTTTATTCCATGCCTCCGCAGAAGTCGCAACGTTTCATTCAACATCAATTCTAATATTCGCACGCGTTTAATTAGGGTGGGGATGAGGACGGTTTCCGAGACGTTCCGGCGCGGAAGGGATGAGCTGTTCAGACGGCTGAAGCGTGGAGAAGTGCTCAGTCCAGAACTCGACCGGATGATAATGGATGTCTACGGCGGGCGGGGAAAGCGCGCCTTGGATGCCATCAAGCGGAGATGCGTCATAAAGCGCGGACAGCGGTGGCTCGTGCGGGGGAAAGCAGACGAGTATGAAGTCGTCCGCACCTTCTGTACCTGTCGTGACTACGTTATGAACATCGCTACCGAAAAGGTCGACGTCGACATGTGTTATCACGCGCTCGCGAAAAATATCTGCGACGCCCTCAACGCATATTATGTGATTGAGCCGGAAGCTGAAAGTTAGCCGGTGGTGAAATGCGACTTGTAATCAAGTTTGGGATTAGCAAATTGGCGTGGGGCCATACATGGATAAGAGTGGTGCTGTAGTAAAATTCCTGAAACAGCGGTATGGCGCTGAAATCACTCAACGATGGTACCGCGATCCATTTAAGTTATTGATAGGCTGTGTGCTGTCACAGCGTACGAGGGAAGAAAATACAGACGCGGCTTGTAAGGCGTTGTTTGCTGTCGCTTTCACGCCTAAACAAATTTTGGAACTATCAACGCCGAAGCTACGACAGCTCATCAAACCAGCGGGGCTTGCAAAACAAAAAGCCTTAAACATCAAGCGGATTTGCCGCATCCTTTTGAAAAAATACAAAGGGGCGGTTCCGGCCGATCGGGAGCTCCTGCTAGCGCTTCCCGGGGTCGGGCCGAAAACAGCCGATGTAACACTTTGTTATGCTTTTGGGCAACCATGCATACCCGTCGACACGCACGTCAATCAAATCAGCAAACGCCTCGGGCTAGTTGAGGAAGCGGTTAAACTCGAGCAAGTTGGAGGCGCTTTGCAGAAGATTTTTCCAAAGGAAGACTGGCATTTGATAAATCGAGGCTTTGTTTTATTTGGTCGCGAAATTTGCCTGCCAAGAAATCCAAAATGCGGTGCCTGCCCACTTAAAGTGTTCTGCAGGTTTGGCAAAACATTCAAGTGAAAAAATTAATTCAACTTCACCCTTAAATCTCCTGCCGCCTTAACTCGAACGGTGATAGGGTTGAGCTCCATCAACATGCTTTACTTAATTCTCATCGCCGGCTCTTTGGCCTTTGGACTGGAGGCACTGTTGCTCGGGCTGGGGGGCAAGCTGATGGTGCTCTATCGCCGCCGAAAGGTCAAAACGATTGGGATTGCCCTAGCGGTCGGGCTCGCCATCGTCGGGTCAGCCGTCGCCACATCCGCGGCACTCACGCTCGAACCACTCTACTTCTGCGTGCTGGTGCTCGCGTACATGTTTGTGGCGAGCAAACTCATCAACGTATTGGGGGCAAATCTGGCCAGAACGCCCCCACCACCCTTGCCCCCACAACCCTCTGAAATAGAGATTGAAACGATGCTCCGGAAGCGTGGGCTCGGCAAGCTCGTGAAGAAAAAGAGAAAACGCTGAACTTATAACCAGTTAAACGGAAAATTTCAAATGCCAAATAACGAAAATCGAGGTTAACCCATGGCTGAAAAGGGATTGGACGTTTTACTCAAGGAGCGCAGGGTCTTCAAGCCCCCGAAAGAATTGATTGAAAATAGCAATATCAAGCGGTGGATGGACAAACACGGGATAAAAGATTACAACGAGTTGCTTGAGAAGGCCAAAGATCTCGAATGGTACTGGGGCGAGGCCGCGAAGGAACTCAAGTGGCTCAAACCCTGGAAAAAGGTCCTCGAATGGAAACCCCCCTACGCGAAGTGGTTTGTGGGGGGTAAGATCAACACCGCCTACAACGCTGTCGATCGGCACAGGAAAACCCCCACCAAGGATAAGGTGGCCTACATTTGGGAGGGGGAACCCGGCGATGTCAGAAAGCTAACTTACTGGGAACTCTATGAAGAGGTCAACAAGCTCGTGAACGCTTTGAAGGGTTTTGGAATCAAGAAAGGAGACCGGATTGGGATTTATCTCCCGATGATTCCAGAGCTGCCCATCGCTATGCTCGCCTGCGCGAAGATGGGGGCGATCCACAGCGTCGTGTTCTCGGGGTTCAGTGGCAAGGCCTTGGGAGGGAGGGTAAATGACGCGGAGGCCAAGTTGCTCATCACCTGTGATGGATCATACAGGCGTGGGAAAGTCGTCCCGATAAAGAAAAATGCAGACGAGGCCCTGGAGGATGCCCCAACCGTTAAAAAAGTCATCGTCGTCAAGCGCACGGGAGAAAAGGTCCCGATGAAGGAGGGCCGAGATCTCTGGTGGGACGAGGTCACAAAAAATCAACCAACAACCGCAGACCCCGAGCCCACGGATTCAGAAGACATCCTCTACATCCTCTACACCTCGGGGACCACCGGGAAACCAAAGGGGGTCATTCATGTTCATGGGGGCTACGCGGTCGGGACCTATTGGACCCTCAAGACGGTGTTCGACCTTAAGGATAACGATGTATGGTGGTGTGCCGCGGACATCGGATGGGTGACTGGGCACAGCTACATCGTCTATGCCCCACTCATGGCCGGGGTGACCTCCGTGATGTATGAGGGGGCCCCTGCTTATCCAGAGCCCAACCGATGGTGGTCTATCATCGAGAAGTATGGAGTAACCGTTTTCTATACTTCTCCCACCTCGATCAGGGCACACATGAGACTCGGCGATGAGTGGCCCAAAAAACACGACTTGAGCTCCCTGAGGTTACTGGGCACGGTGGGGGAGCCGATAAACCCGGAGGCATGGATCTGGTATTACAAAAACATAGGGCGCGAACGATGCCAGATCATGGACACTTGGTGGCAGACGGAATCTGGCACCTTCTGCATCTCTCCGTTGCCAATCACCCCCTTAAAACCGGGGTCGGCCACAAAGCCTTTACCCGGATTTACGGCGGATGTGTTCGACGAGAAAGGTAAGCCGCTCACGGGTGTGGGTGGCAGTTTAGTTCAACTTACCCCTTGGCCCGCTATGCTTCGTGGCCTCTACAAGGATCCGAAAAGGTACCAAGAGATATACTGGAGCAAATTCCCCAACTATTATCTGACTGGCGATATGGCGAGGAAGGATGAGGATGGCTATTTCTGGATTCAAGGGAGGGCGGACGACGTGCTCAACGTCGCGGGGCATCGCATTGGCAACTCGGAAGTGGAATCGGCTTTGGTCAGCCATGAGAAAGTGGCGGAAGCTGCGGTAATCGGAAAACCCCACGAAGTGAAGGGAGAATCGATAACGGCTTTTGTTGTCCTAAAGGCGGGCGTTAAGCCGAGCGATGAACTGAGGGCCGAGCTCCGGGAGCACGTTGGCAAAGAAATAGGGAAGATAGCGAGGCCGGATGAGGTATTCTTCGTCGGTGATGTCCCCAAGACCCGAAGCGGTAAGATAATGCGCAGGGTGATCAAAGCTGTGGCGACGGGGAAGCTGGTTGGGGATATTTCAACCCTAAGGAATCCAGAGGCCGTACAAGAGATAGGCAAAGCTAAGTAGCGGTCTTTAAGGATAACTCGAGTAGTGTTTTTCAAATTCTGTGACGAGATTTTTCACCGCCGAGAACTCCTCAACGTATGGCTTCAAATCTCCGAGGACTGCTCTCCAGAGTTCATCTAGCTCACGTGAACGGTTGCCTCGCTCACGATATTTGGCCGAACCGAAAGTAACAAGGTAGGGTGTGTAGCTAATTATACGGTTGATATGCCTAAAGTGAAAACCAGAATCCAGAATATAGTGGTATCTGTTACCTACGAGAGTACCAAGTTCAACCTCGAAAAACTGGCGAGAACCTTAGACAGCACTCGTTATGATCCCGAAATTTTTCCCGGTATAGCTTATAGATCGGAGGTTCCCCGCGCATCTTTTCTGATATTCAGTTCCGGAAAGATGAATTGCGTTGGTGCCAAAAGTATGAAAGATGCCAGACTTGCGATCAAAAATCTGACCAAAAAACTTCGAAGGTCCGGTGTCAAGATTAAATCAGACCCCAAGATCAAAGTTCAAAACATTGTGGCTTCCATTGACTTCGGCAGAGAGTTCGATCTGGAAGAAATCGCCAGAAATTTCGAAAACACTGAGTATGAGCCAGAAGTTTTCCCCGGACTGGTATTTAGACTCGATGACCCAAAGGTTGTAGTTTTGCTCTTTGTATCTGGAAAAGGCGTTTGCGCTGGGGCGAAAAGCAATAAGGATGTCAAGAAAGCCGCCAAGAGGGTAATCAAGATACTTCGGCGCTAGGGTTAAACCGATGAAACGATGCCATTAGGGAATACCAGAATAGCGCTTTTGCAATTCTGTAATCAATTCCTTCACTACCGGAAGTTCCCTAGCATATGGATTTAGATCCTCGCAAACCGCCTGCCAGAGTTCGTTCAGCTCGCGCGATTGATTGCCTCGCTCGCGGTACTTGACTGCCTGCACAAGCATCGAAAGGTAGTCCGCGGCGTGCACGAGCTTTGCCTCGGGGGTGCTCTTCTCGCTGTACTCCCGCCACAGCTCTAGATACCTTTTCTCGTTTGGCAGCCCATGCAGGAGGTCTCCCAAAGCTCCTCGCTCCACCTGCTCCTTCGTGCCTTGGGGCCCGAGGTATTTCAGCCCGGGGTAAGGGAAATCGCCAACCGACGCTTCAGCCCAATCGTGCAAGACCGCCATGCTGAGCGCTCGCTCCCGGTTCAACTTTGTGCCCGAGCGCTCGAGTTCGTCCACCAGCAGAAGCGTGACCGCCGCAACATCGAACGAGTGCTGCGCTACATCCTCGACTTCGCTGAGCGGGACGTTACAAAGTAGCCAGCCCGTACGCGGGATGCTCTTGAGGTTACTGAGCTGCTCCAAGAATTCGTTTAATCTCAAACTACCACAATCCCGTTGAAGCAGTTTTTGTTTCTTGTATTAAATTTAACCCAAATTCCAATTTTATAAAAAAAATTATGAGATTTCTTTAGCGATGTTTCTCACGTTGCGGGCAAATTTTGTTCCTAACAGCTTTTTAGGATCGCTAAGACATTCCTCAAGATTGTAATCAAAAAGTATGGGGCCAAGATATTTGATGCCGAACCGTTTAGCATGCTCTTCAACGAGTTTCGTTTTAGTAATGCGCATATTTTCGACTACCCCCAAGATTGGGGTCTCCAACTCTAGAAGTAATCTTGTGAGCCTTGATACAGTTTTCAACGCCAGACTGGAAGGTGTGGTTACAATAAGGAACTCGCTCCTTTTCATCAGGCGAATGACGTCCAGAACTTCTTCACCCATCCCGGGGGGAGCATCCACGATCAAGTAATCAATCCGGCCCCACTTGGTTATTGCCAGCAGCTCCGTGAAGGCATCAGAGATCTCCGTGCCCCTTAACGGCAGAGGTTCATCACCGACATAGTAAACCACGGACATGAACTTTATTCCATGAACCTTCGGCGGAATTATGCCCTTCTCCTCTGCTGGCATCACGCCCTTCGCATCTAGGATGATGTGGCACGATGGACCATGAAAGTCTAAATCCAGCAAACCCACGCTGCGACCGCGTTTTGCGAGCATGAGGGAAAGTGTGGTGGCTATCAGGCTCTTACCCACTCCACCTTTTCCACTAACTACTACGAGGATTCTTTTGACATTTTTTAACCTTTCATCAATTATCGCCAAACGTGGGTCCGGCGCGCTCACTTTGAAATTTTTATGTGTTCGACCCATACTCCTCTTCCTCCTGCAACCTCAAAATCTGGGCTGCCGCAGCGTGGACAGCGGATGAATGCATGAACTAAATCGGGGACAAAGTGAATGGCCTCAGACTTATCTCCCTCAAGCGAACTCGTTGCATCGCTGAACTCCCATCCGAGCCCGCAAACCCTGCATTTGAAGCAAGCCTCCTCTGGCTTTAGTTTGATCTTGGTTTTTTCTAGCAGGGTGCCCTTAACGAGTTCTCGAAAAGCGAAGGTGAGCACGTCAACCTTGATCTGTTGTAAGCTGCCTATTTTTATTTTTGCTTCAACAATTTCTTTAGCACCTTTTTCTTTCGCCACATTGAGTATTGTGGAAATCATCGCTTCGGCTAAAGCCCATTCATGCACGAGGATCACCGTTTTTACTACACAGAACTTGGTTTAGAAGATTTTGGCAAAGCTTTCACGCAAATGGCTTGAAAATCACGGAAGAAACAGCTCTAAAAAGTTTAAATTCATCAAAGTGTAGTGCACGTTAACAGACTGAAGTTGATTTGCATGAAAATAGTCGATGTCAAAGCCTACCCACTCGCGGCACCTAGGCCAGGTGTGAGTCCCGACAAACCAGACCATTATCTGCCCTACTGGAAGGAACTGAGTGCGGCTGGAGTAAGATCCAACTACTACTCATGCATTGTCGAGATCAAGACGGATGAAGACGTGGTAGGGTATGGGGAAAGTCTTGTGAGGGAGGTTCCCGAAGCACACGCCCTCATTGTTGAGAAACTCTTTAAGAAAATCCTATTGGGCCAAGATCCCACTCCCGTAGAAGACTTGTGGGAAATAATGTTCGCTTCGCTAAAAACTAGGGGGCACTTTGCAGGCTACTTCGTGGAAGCGCTTTCTGGGGTCGACATCGCGCTGTGGGACATCTTGGGCAAGTTGCGCAACGCCCCGGTCTACAAGCTCCTCGGAGGACCTACCAGCGATAAGATCAAGGCCTACGCTTCTTCGGTCTACTGGCACTACCTCGCAAAAAACGCTCCAGCAGATGCCGCGAAGGAGGTTAGAAAGTTGGTCGAAGCCGGGCATGACCAGATCAAGATAAAGATTGGGGCGAGCAAGATGGGCGCAGCGAAAGACGCCGACATCAAAGTGATAAAGGGTGTAAGGGATGAAGTGGGTTCCGATGTCGACATAATGGTCGATGCGAACTCGGCCTACAGCTTGGACGAGGCCATCGATATGGGGCGATCTTTAGAAAGATACGAAGTCCTGTGGTTCGAAGAGCCGCTGCCCCCCCACGACTGGGAGGATTACATCAAGTTAGCTAAAACGCTTGACATACAAGTGGCCGGCGGGGAATCACTCTTCTCGAGGTACACGTACAGAGATTTCATCACCAAGGGAGGACTCGACATCGTCCAACCGGATGTCGCAAGGTGCGGCGGCATTACCGAATTCATGAAAATCGCGACCCTCTGCAAAACTCACGGGGCAAAGCTAGCCCCCCATGTTGGTCTGTCAGGACTCGGCGCCAGGGCCGCGGCGCTCCACGTGTCCGCAGCCTTGCCCCGTGACATGTTCGTCAGCTACGAGTACATGTACAAACAAGATAATCCGTTGGCTAACGAACTAAGTGCGGAGCCTATCGAAAAATTTAGTGACGGTTATTTGCAGCTGCCAAGCGGGCCAGGGCTAGGCATGAAACTAAACGCCAAAGCCCTCAAGAAATATATTGTATCCCCCAAACCCTGATACGCCTGTTGTTCTCCGCCGCAAACGCTAAATGTGCCCGGCACTAGGCAATTTCCAATAACCATTTAGAAGGATGGGGAGAATCTAGGTTGATCACATGAAGAAAATTCTGGGCCCAGCGGTTAAAGACATCTCGTTACGCAAGGGAGCGCGGCTCAATGAACTGGTAAAGCAAATGGAGGCCGGCGGAGGGTTCGTCGCTAAAAAAGTCGGTGTGGCCGTAAAGATTCTCGAGCGGATGGAGCTTGATAAAGACTGTGTTAAGTTTCTTTCGTTTCCAGCCTGCCTGATAGCCACAGGCTGTAGGGGCGTCATCAGGGATCTTGTAAAGAAGAAGCTCATCGATGTCGTCATTACAACTTGCGGCACGCTCGACCACGACCTCGCGCGCGCGTGGAAGCACTACTATCACGGCGATTTCCTCATGGACGATGCCAAGCTTCGCCGCGCCGGCATCAACCGCCTCGGCAACATCCTAGTCCCCAACGAGAGCTATGGACTTGTACTCGAGGAAAAGATGCAGCCGATCCTGCAAGAGCTCTGGCACGAGGGCAAGCGCGAGTTCTCGGGTAAAGAGCTGATATGGGAGTTCGGGCGCCGCGTTCGAAACAGGAGCTCAATCCTATACTGGGCTTGGCGAAATCGGGTGCCAGTTTACGTTCCGGGCATCCTAGATGGCGCATTTGGCAGTCAACTCTGGCTCTTCTGGCAGACCCACCGCGACTTCAAGATCAATCAGTTTCGTGATGAGCAGGAGTTGGCGGACGTAGTGTTTAATGCGAAGCGTACGGGCGCTCTGATGATGGGTGGCGGGATAAGCAAGCACCACACGATATGGTGGAACCAGTTTCGCGAAGGACTAGATTATGCGGTTTACATCACGACCGCACCCGAATGGGATGGAAGTTTGAGTGGGGCTCGGATGCGGGAAGCAGTTTCTTGGGGGAAAGTAAAACGGCGAGCGAAGTACGTGACGGTGGAAGGTGATGCAACGGTTTTGCTCCCGCTGATAGTTGGCGCACTTATAGAGCGATTGTAGTAAACTTTTTTTGATCTTTTCCACACTTTATCGCTCAACTATTACCAATTTCGCTTGCTTGACCCCTCGCAGCGCCCCCAGCCGATCGGTGAGCTTGCGGATTTCCTCGGCTGGCCCCCTGACTACCGATGTCTCAAGACAGTTCTTGGCGTCTAGGTGTACATGCTGAACCGTGCTCATGATCCCCCGGCTGGAATGCTGAATGTCTGTCAGAGCATCAGTCAACCCACGAACATCGTGTTCATACACAAGCAACATTATACCGACAAGTTCGCCTTTAAGCTCCTGACGCCACTTGTAACTCGCCAGAAAATCTCGCAAAGCGTTCCGAACCGCCTCCGAGCGGCTCGCATAGCCCTGAGCTTTAAGAGAACGATCAAGCTCACCTAACAAATCTTGGGGCAACGTCAAGCTCACTCGCATTATTTTTTCTGGCATGCTTACCCCTACAAGCTTGCTGGCACGCATTTTCAGCTTTCCGATAGTAATATTTTTATGCTAAAAAGTATTATTATCGTGACGAAACAAACTCTGGAGGTGCAGATAGTGGTTTGCTATATAATACCCTTGGCGGCTGCTCTGATTTCGTCCATTGTATGGAGTTCCCAGAGGAGAGGTCCCGCAGGCTGGTGGCTTATCCTGCTGCTCTGCGGAGGCGCACTGTTCGGAGTGGTTGACCATCTTTGGAACGGTACGCTATTCATGATCTCGGCGAACTGGGGCATGGACCTGCTCTTGGGATGCACAATTACCGGTGCGATATTCGGGGGTTGGGGGGTAACCCTCGGCATAGTCAGAATAAACCCTAGCTTGGGCTACCGCATGGGAATCCTGAAGCGAAGCGAGAAACGTTGATTCCCAAGTTAGATCGAGCGGCATCCAGCCGTTCATGCAAGCGTGTAGTGTATAAACCAGAATGTTGCTCAGTTTAAACTTTAGCAAGCTCAAGGGCCTTAATTTGCGCTTGGGCTTTATATGCGGTTTCCCTGTATTCGCTATCCGGGTCAGATTGAGCGACAATTCCGCAGCCCACAGGGATGTAAGCTCTGTCCCCTTTCACTATGATACTCCTCACGATAATGCCGAAATCCAAGTCACCCGCGGGGCTGATGTATCCCATAGCGCCTGTATAGGGGCCTCTCCTAGTTGGTTCTACCCCCTCAATGAGTTCCATGGCCTCTCTCTTCGGTACTCCGCTAATGGTGGCTGAGGGGAAGCAAGTACGCAGCAGGTCAAAAGCGTCTTTATCCTCTCTCAAGATTGCCCGAATGGTAGAGACCAAGTGCATTACATGAGAATACTTTTCAATCGTCATTATTCCTTCAGCATGGATACTGCCGAGTTCACACACTTGCGCAAGTTCTTTCTTGCAAAGATCAAACAGCATCATGTGCTCAGATATTTCTTTGGGACTAGTGATGAGATCTCTCATTGATTCAATATCTTCTTTGTTGGTCTTACCCCTGGGACGAGTGGATGCCACGGGCCTGGTTTCCACCCGGTTGTCTTCCAATTTGATCAAATTTTCTGGAGAGGCGCCAATCAATTTGAAGTCTCCACAATTTAGATAAAACATGTATGGAGAAGGATTGATTTCGCGCAGAGCGCTATAGATGTTTAAAGGATCAACTTTTATTCTAGTTTCTAAACGTCTTGAAACGATAACCTGATGAACATTATTTTTTTGAATGTGTCCTTTAATCTCTTTAACCATGCGCATGAATTCTTCTTTGTCGAGATTACACCAGAAAGGCGCCATAGTTTTTTCGGGTTTTGCTTTCATTCTTTTCTCAGAAGGCCCCCCGAGCCGCTTTTCGAGGAGCCCTATTTTTCGGGCCGCTTGCTTGTAAGCTTCACGGGGGTCGGAATCCACACGGGCAAGGGAAAGCAGTATCAATTTCTTCTTGATGTGGTCAAAAATGATGGAGTTATCAACAAAAAATAACAATGCATCGGGCAAGCCAAGTTCGTCTGGATTGCTTGCAGCTAAACCATGAGTGTGCAAAGCTAGATCATACCCCAAGTAACCCACAAGTCCGCCGAAAAATATTGGCAGATTATTGTCCACCGCTGGCGTGTAACCGAACAAAAATTCTCTTAACATTTTATACGGATCTGGCGCAGAGCAGTTTGTCTTCCTCCCATTTTTGATTATTTCCGCCCTTCCTGACTTGATTTTAAAAATCACGGAGGGGTCGCTTCCCATGTAAGAGTAACGGCTGAGGCGCTTATCCCTGCCAGCGCTTTCTAGAAGAAAACCATATTCTCCATCGCCGATTTTGCTAAAAACGGTGAAGGGCGTCTCTTTACCCACAGATAACACTTTCCAGACAGGAATCAAGTTTGCTTTTCCACTTTTTCTGACAAATTCCTTAAAATTGGGATGCAACATTTGTCTCCGGCCCCTTAAACCCACTCACGCTGCTCCGCCTCATAAACATGTACTTGGATTAATCATGGCGGGGGAGGAAAAGGCATAAATTAGGGCCCGCCCACCTTAATCTGGTGAGGTGAATGGAAGAAGCACCTGTGGAGAAGAAGCTCGTGGGAAAGGTGTCCCACTACTTTACAAAAATAGGCGTGGGGGTCATCGAACTCAGCGATGAGCTCAAAGTAGGCGACCGAATCTCGATCGAGGGCGCTACGACCAACCTACAACAAACGGTGAATACAATGGAAATCGAGCACGAGAACGTGCAGAGCGCCAGCGCTGGGCAATCGATCGGGCTGAAGGTCGAACAGCGTGTGCGCGAGGGCGACGTCGTCTACAAGCTGGGTTAACGCCTTTTACCTTCTTTGAAAAGCTTTTCGAACACGCGGCCCGACAGTTCATTGAAAGCCTTAGCCGCCGAAGATCTCGAAGCGTAACGTACGACCGGGATACCCGCAGTTAAACTTTCTCTGACTTTATCATCGTCCGGCACTGACGCAATGATCGGCCACCCGAGCGTTCGCCTGATCTCGGAGAGAGGGACTTCGTAACGCTTCCCGCGAATCTTGTTGACGACGACGCCCGTGATGGGGACACGATAGCGCTGGGCCGCGCGGAAGGTTCGGAGCGTGCTAGCGATGGTCGGGATTTCTGGGTTCGTCACGACGAGCATCTCGTCGCATGCATTTATCGCGGCCACTGCTTCCGCCCCAAGGCCAGGCGCAGAGTCGACAATAATGAGCTTGTACCTCGACTTTATCGGATCGATGCAGCCCTTCAGGTCGACCAATGGGATATCCCCATCATAGGCCACCGAACCCGGAACCGCGTGCAGCACCCCACCGACGACGTTTATCGCCCTCTCCATTGGCGCGGCGCCGGCCAGGGCATCGTGGATAGTCGTCTTCGCGTCCAATATTCCGAGGTGCAGGCCGAGGTTTGGCGCTGACAGATTCGCCTCAACCACGACCACCCCGTTTCCGAGTCGCTCCGCCAAGAGCATGCCCAAGTTCGCGGCCGTCGTTGTCTTCCCCACACCACCCTTGCAGGAGAAGATGCCCAACACACGGGCGCGCCTCGGTCTTATCTCGATTCGGCGCCCGCCACGCTTAAACCCTCGAAGCAATTTCCTCGCACTAAGAAGCGGTTTTTTACGGGCACGCGGCAATATACCAACCATACTCGTTGTACTGGCCAATCATAAAAGTGTTCTAAGCTCGTCAAACCTCACTTGCTCGGCTATTTTCCTACCTTCGTTTGTAAGGGCATACGTTGTTAAAAGTTCGCGTTTCTTTTCTTCGACCAAGCCTCGCTCTTCAAGTGACCCGAGTAACATGCCCATCTTCCTTTGGCTTACTGAAACCCCGTGACGACTAAGGATATCTTGGACAATTTCGTGTTGGCTCATCGCTCGACCGCGTAAAAAGTGCAAGATCAAATTTTCCAAATTTTCTTTCACAAATCTGGTGTTCTTCGCTACATCGATTACGCGCGCGTCGGCTAAACCTTTACCCTTCACTTTTCCCTCTCCATTTTGCGCTTCAATCGCTTCAACAGTTCAATGTCTCTTGTGTCCTTTCGCCCTTTTACCACGCCCGGCCGCTCGAACCCCTCAACCGTGGGCTCCGCTACACGTTTGAGCTTTGTCGCGCGCCTCAAACGCCTGATGGTCTCCGCTACTTCTGGTTCGCTCGCCCCCTCGCGCTTGGGTTTTCTCCCCACGATCACGCGCTTGAGCCGACCCAGCGAGACGAATGGCTTCATCGGGCGGGTCCGGAACCAGTAAAACGCCACGAATCCCCCACCAACCGCGACGATTGACAGCACAGCATAGAGGGCCAGTGGTGCAGGAACCCCGGCCGATTGTCCCGCCACCGCAAACATGGAGAACCCCGGGCTGGTGGCCTCGTAGTAAAGGTAGAGGTCGCTCTCCCGGATCAAAGTTGTTGGGAGTTCCTGCCACTCGCTGTTCAACCTCAACAGCTTGACGGTGTTCTCGTCGACGTTGTTTTGCTCGAGCCAATCCCTGGAGACCCTGAACTGGATCGCCGCGTTCTCCACCTCCCCACTACTCTCTATGCTCAGATAAGTGCGCACAAGCAAGGGGGGCTCCGCGGCCCCGGCTGGTCTTCCGAGCTCCTCAACAACGACATCCACCTGCGGGACCTCCTCCCCGAGCCAAAGAGTTATCCGAGTTAGCGTGGGGTGCCCGACCAGCACGAGGTTGTAGGTATAAACCGTGCCTTCTTCCGCATCGTCCTGGAGCGCCAAGGAATCATCCCCAGCTGTGGCGGCAAGGGTCTGCGCAGAAGAAAGCATGATTAGAAAGCCCATCATAGAGCAAGCTAGAACGAGCTTTGCCCACTTGCCGAAATCCCCACGCTGCGCTGATCCTTTAAGCCGGGGGCCTTTCAAACAGACCTCTCCTCATTAAACCTTCTCTGAGGCGCTTTTTTATACGCTTTTAAAGGGTGAAAACTTTTCAAATTTTTTCGAAACTTTTATAAATCCCGCTGTCAACCCCTCGACCATGAAGAAGGGCGAACGGGTCCTGCGCGAGACCCTCCACCGCTTCTATGAGCGCAACGAACGGTTCATGAGCCAGAAAGCGCTCGCTGAGGCCTGTGGGCTCTCGCTGGGGACGGTCAATCCGGTGGTGCGTAAGCTCTGGCAGCTGGGTGCCATCGAAAAGAAACCTTTGGGCTTCAGAGTGAGCGATCCCATGCGCATCCTGCTTTACTGGGCCAACACCCGAAACCTCGCGGGGGACGTTGTCTACAGCACCCGCGCCCACCTATCAGTAGAAGAGCTTGAGGCTGGGGTGCCGCGTGGGGCAATACTCACCGCATACTCGGGTTTTCGGGCTCGCTTCGGCGAGGCGCCGGTCGACTACCGCGAAGTCTACGTGTATGCAAGCCCGGTCAACGTGAGGCGCAAGTTCCCCCCGGCTAGGGGCTATCGACGCAACCTCTTCGTGCTCAAGCCCGATGAGCACCTCGAGCGCCTGAGCGAGGGCGGCGCTGCCCCGCTAGCACAGATTTACGTGGACCTCTGGCAGCTGGGGGAACCTGCGAAGAAATTCGTCGATGAGCTCGCTACGCGGATGCGGTTGGCAGAGCTGGGGGCCCTAAAAGGCATCATCGAGAGGACCCGCGAGCGCCCTGTGTAAGCGACTGCATGAGCGTGAATAGAAGGCCTTTTGCGCCCGCTATTTCTGTGACCCTGCCCCGACACCTAGTGCAAACTGCGGCCGCTCGCTCAATCTTACCGCGGAAATTCTCGTACTGCCGCACCTCACTGATTATCCTGTCCGCAAGAGATTTTACCTGCTTCTCTGGAACCTCAAAAGCACCACAGACGGGGCAGCTCGCCAATGGCTCATCGGCGCTGGCCCCCATTGTTCCTCGGTCCGGCCATGAAGGATGTCTCCTCTTGGCTAAGTGAACTGCATCGTAGGGGCAGACCTCCTCGCAGGTGGCGCAGTTGATGCATTTATCGTACATATACTTCACTGTCCGCTTGTTACCCTCATCCACCAACTCGATCGCGAAGGCGGGGCACGCCATCGCGCAGGCGCTGCAACCTGTGCACTTCTCCTCGTCCAACTCGGGCGGGCCCCTGAATCCCTTTGGTGCCGCCCACCGACGGTACTTGATCTTCAATGCCCTTGCAACGCCATCAGCGATCGCTTGGGGGCCTGGTGGGCAACCCGGGATGTACGAATTTACCGGGATGAACGTGTCGGATGGCTCCATTGCACTGTAAGATCTCTGGAAAATCCCATTTGACAAGCCGCAAGCCCCCATTGCCACCACGGCCTTGGGCTCTTTGAGCTTGGCATAAACCTCCTTTAGCGGCTCGGCCATTTTTACTGTCACTACCCCCGCGACGATGAGCACGTTCGCTTGCTCGGGCTCTTCCACAATTTTCGCCTTAAGGTCCCCGAGCCCAAACCTAGACGCCAACACGCTTACCACCTCGATGTCGCAGCCATTGCATGACCCAACATTCAGACGGTAGACTCCGATCTCGTTCACTTCAATCGCCTCAGTTCGTCCAGGCTCACCTTGCTGCTCCTGCCGGTGCTCTCGTCTACCACGGTGATGCGGTTCGTGCAGGAGATACACCGGTCCAAGCTTTCCAAGATTGGTGGAAGGTTGACCAGTTTTTCCCCCACCAGCATCTCAACAACGGCGGGGTCATTCACGTAGGTTGGTGGCCTGAGCTTTACACGCTCGGGGTAGTTTGTCCCATTCGACCTCACAAAATAGATGAGCTCCCCCCGGGGGGCCTCCACTCGGCTAAAGTCCCCACCGGTTGGTGGCTTCTCCATCTCCCTACAGATTTCGCCCTTCGGCATGCGCTCGACCAGTTGCCTAACCAGTTTTATGCTCTCAAAGGTTTCCTTCGCCCGCACCAACGCTCTGGAATAGACATCGCATCCATCCTCAATCTGGACCTCGAAATCAAGCTCGGGGTAAGCGGCGTATGGGTCGTCCTTTCGGATATCGCTCTCGACGCCCGAGGCCCTTAACACCGGACCAACCACCCCGTACGCCCTGGCTTTCTCCTTGGAAAGCTGCCCTACGCCTGAAAGTTTCGACGCCGTGCCCTTCACCGCCGTTAAGATCTCGCTAGAAAGTGCTGGTAGATCGTCCATCAGGGTCTTAACCTTTGTAAGCACCCCTTTTCTTGCATCTCGCCTGACCCCGCCAAGGGTGTTCATCGAATAGTGCACCCGGTTGCCGCAGAGGGACTCGAACAAATCCATCAACTGCTCTCGCGCATCGAGGACTTTGATGAAGTGCTCGTGGTCGTGCAAAGAGTGGAAGAACAAGCAGAACCACATGTAATGGCTCTGAAGACGCTCCATTTCGAATAATAGGGCCCGGATGTAGCTTGCCCGTGGAGGGATGTCTATTCCGAAAATTTTCTCAACGGCCTGGCAGTATGCTGTGGAGTGCGCTTGGGAGCACAGACCACAGATACGCTCGGCTAGCAGGACATCTTGGAGGAAGGACTTCGACTCCATCAGCCGCTCGGCCCCTCGGTGGGCATATCCCTGTTTGATTCCAACATCGACTATTTTGCCGTCGCGCACGGCCACCTTGTACAGCTCGGGCTCTAGTAGCAAGGGGTGATACGGCCCTATCCTCACGACTTCAGGCATCTTACCCAATCCTCGCGGCTAGTTGTGATACGGGGCTCCGATGAAACTCCAGCGACAGCTCCTTCGCCGGCACGCCGAACGCCAAGGCCAAGAGCTCAACCAAGTGTAAACATGGAATCGAAAACTTAGCGCCGCACCTTCTGAGGGCAAGCTGCCCCGATTCAAACTGAACGTTGCACGCTGGGCACACCACCACGACGCCATCGACTCCCGCGCGCTGGTAGCACTCCAGCTTCGGTAGCAAATTGTGTTTAAGCGAAAATTCTTCATTCACTTGGGAGGTCGGGAAACCGCAGCATAGTTGATCCAGCTCACAGGGAACGACCTCGGCTCCCGTCGCACGTACCAGCTCCTCGAACTGCTTCGGCTTCCTCCATACGTCACCGCCGTCTTCCTCCCTGAATAGGTGGCAACCGTAGTGCACCGCGAGTTTCAAGCCAAGCGGTTTCTTGACCAGCTTCTTTATCGCTTCGACTCCGGCATCCTCGTGGAGAACCTCGACGACATGCCTGACCTTTATCGTCGCGTCGTATTTCCTTCCTACTTTGGCCAAGAGCTTGTTGATTTCGATCTCGGTCTCCTTCCGCTTCATGACCTCGTTGGCCTCCCATAGGGTCTCAAAACAGCCGTTACAGAGCACCACGACATCGAGGCCCAGCGTCTCCGCTATGCTCAGATTCCTGGCCGATAGGGAAAGCGCAACATTTCTGTCCATCAGGCGCGCTATAATTGGGTCCGGACAACAAGTGTAGCCAGTCATGTCCACGGCCTCGAGCCCAAGTGAACTGAAAACTTTACGCGTGGCTAGCTCAGCGCTCGGGAGCCGCTGGGGTATCAGGCAACCCAGGAAAAGCGCATATTTTTTCACTTCCTCACCCCTCTCATCTTCTTCCGCTTCCAGTCGTAGCCAGCCTGCTCGCCGAAGCTCGTCTGCTTGATTAGTTCGTGGACCTCTTTCAGCTGGGGCTCGCTTGAGTAACTCGCCGGAGGTTGAGGCGAGAGCCCCGCCTCCCTGCGCCTTCGCTGCACGAGTTCGGAAATCGGCGCGGTAGCTCCGACCGTCATGACAGCTTCCGCCACCGTGCTGATCTCATCTGGGAGCTTTGACTTGAAGGGCTTGCCCAGCGGGAAATTGCCTTCCGGCCACTCATCCGGCAACACAAGATGCCCGGGCTTTGGATGTGCCCTGAAGCTCACCCCACATAGTTCTGCCGCCTCCTTCTCCGCCCACTCCGCCGCAGGGGTTAGGTCTACTATGCTGTCGATTTCGGGACTCTCCTTCGGCAATTTCGCTTGCAGCACCGCGACCTTGCCCGCAAGATCGAAGTGGTAAAGCAACTCGAATTCTAGACCCACATCGGCGGCCGCTATGATGATGAGCCTAGCGCCCTTGCCTAGCAGACCCTCGACGGCTTTCCTCATCACCGCGGGTGTTATCTCCGCTAGCACCTTTCGTTCACGGGGCGTGGACACCTTCAGGAGTCCCTCCCCGAGGCTTCCCTTCAAGAGTTCAACTATCGCGGTTTTCTCCATCCTCACACCTTCTTTAGATAGCGACTCCGCGCGAACTCGAGGGCCTCGGCGCGGGTTCCAACCCTGATTGCCTGGGGGGAGCAGTATTTGGCGCAGTCCGGGTCGCCATCGCAGAAGTTGCACTTGGTCGCGACGCGGTGCTCCTCGTCGAACCACGCTGAGGCGAGCGGGCAGGCATAGGTGCAGGAGCGGCAACCCGTGCACTTCATCGGGTTTATCGTCACCCAACCCGTGCTTTCGTCCTTGGTGATCGCATCCACCGGGCAGGCGGCAGCGCACACCGGGTCCTCGCAATGCAGGCAGCTGCTCGCCTCGCACGCGAATTTCCGCTCGTCGATGAAAACATGGATGTGGGATTTATCTGGGTTGAGTGTTCCGAAGTTCCTGTGGGCGCACGCGATCTCACAATATCTACAACCCGTGCACCGCTCTGGGTCGTAAATGAGCACGAGCTGTTCTGCCTTTGATTTCTCCAAGGGGGTCGCCTCTTTTGCCGAAGGGTAGCAGAAAAGCTTAAGCCTTTCGTTGACTGCGATTAAATTTCCTCGCCGGGCTTCCACTCGAAAAGGTCTTGAATCACTGTGTAAGCTGCGGAGGGTGGGATTATGCCGCGCTCGGTTATGATGAGGTCGATGTACTCTGGCGGCGTGACGTCGAATGCCGGGTTGCGAATTTTCACACCTGGGAAGCGCTTGGGGCTGATGATTTCTTTAGGCGGACGCTCCTCGATCTCGACGAGCCTCCCCACAAGTGTCCCGGGGTGGAACTTGTAGCTCTCTGCAGCGACAGAAAACAACACTCGTGCCTCGTGGGCGATGAGGGCTATCTGCGCGGTCCCTATCTTGTTAATCACCGCTCCATTTGCCGCGATGCTGTCCGCACCAACGATGACCTTGTCGATATTTCGGATGAAGTAGCGCACAGCCGAGTCGACGATGAGGGTGGTGGGAATGCCGACTTTTCTCAGCTCCCGCACGCTTATCAGACCCTGCCGCATCGGGCGAGACTCGGTGACGAATGCCTGGATGCGCTTGCCCCGCTTAAACGCCGCCTTGATTATCGCGAGCGCGCAGTCGCTGTTGCAGTGGGTGAGCACGACGTCACCATCGGAGATGCGGCGCGCCCCTATCTCACCTATCCGCTCGACGGCCCCCTTTGAATCGCGGATGAACTCGTCCGCGCGGGAGATGACGGCCCTCCGAAGCGTTTGCAGGTCTGCCCCTCGGGCCCGCTTAGTCCCCAGCGTGACATAGCGGACTGCGTTTGGCAGCGAAACCGCGGTCGGGCGGGTTGCCAGCAAAAGTTTTGAAACGTGCTCGAGCTCCCTCGTGAACTCTGCCGATGTCTTGGCTCGAGTCGTCTTTGCAGCGATTTTCAAGGCTCGAGCCGCAGCGCGAGCAATCCTGCCGGCGCCGCGTATGCGCATAGTTCGAATATCCCGCGCAATTTGTTTGATTTCAGCGAGCGCCATAAGCTCCCTTAATTATTATACCTGCACCAAAACTTAAACCAACCGGGACGTTACTTGGGAAGACGGCGCCGCAGCTCGTTGAGAAAAATTTGGCCATCTGTTTTGCGTGTGGTGTCCGCTTTCTCCGAAACGCTTCGCCTGAGCCCCTCGATGAATGCCTCGATACCTGCGCTCTCGCCAAGCGTTCGCTCGATCAAGCTTCGGAGTTCCTGCGGGTAAGCGAGGTAGGGCATGACCGATGAAAATGAATCTCGAACGAGTTTTGCCTCGGCTTCCTGCATCTCAGCACCTAGAGATTCAAGAGGGTCTCCTTGACGGTTTCCATTGCCACGATGGTCCGGACGCTCTTCACCGAGTCGAGGGATTGGATGCTGTCGCCGACGAACTTATTCAGGCTTTCTACGTCGCGGGCACGTACCTTCAGCATTAACCCATGACCCCCTGTCGTGTGATGGAGCTCACATACTTGGTGGCAGCGCGACAATGAACGAACGAGCTCGCGCATGCTCCTGCTATCAACATCAACGCTGACGAAGGCCATCACGCTATAACCGAATTTTCGGGGGTCTATCAGTGCTGAGTATTGTTTGATCAGTCCGGAGCGCTCGAGTTGCTTAATTCGCCGCCTCACTCCTGAGGTGCTGAGGCCTACCTCGCGCCCCATCTTGCGCAGCGAAACGTGTGCATCGTTGCTCAACATTTTCAAAAGTTTCATGTCAACGCTGTCCAAGCTTCATCCCCCAGCCTAATTTGTTAATGCGCTTCAATTATTTATTTCTTGTGGGCCCAATTTTGCGCATCAGAGTTGAATTGTTTTGAGTTTTTTCTTTACTTTTTCGCATGCGTCAACGAGTGCGTTGCCCCATCGCCGCTCATCGTTGAACAGCAGAACCCGCTCGTAGCGCCCACCGTACCGCTCGAGGAAGCGAGAAAGGGCCTCGGTCACTGATTTGATCTGTATCGCGTCAAGTTCTCGAGGTACCTGAAATTGCCCGAGCGGGTAAACTTCCTCGAGCTCCTCAGGAACGATGCCGAAAGGGGGCACGAGTCTCACGAGGTGGGTTTGTTTGGGTTCCTCCAGCTTGGGGCGCTTGTCTTCAAAAGCCGGTAGGAGTGCTAGGACAGGCAGCGGGGGCGGGTCATAACGCTCCTCGAGCCTCATCCCATGGCGCACGATTTCCGGACGATCCACAGATTCCTCACCAAGATAGCAGAATGCCGAGGGCTTGCTCACGGGGTCAAATCGCCCGATAAAATCTCGATACATCATCAACCTCCGGAGCCCATCAAGCAGCCGCGGATGGGCGCGACACCGCATCTCAAGATATGCTCCCAGACTCCCATCGATAATCGCTTGGCGGATGCGTCGCAGCTCGCCGAAAGTAGTATGAAGGTTGTGCCTAGCCAAGAGCTTAATTCGTTCGTCCCGCGAAACGTGCCTGAGCTCATTGGGCAAATGCGCCACACAAACAGGACACTCACATGGTAGGTAGGATAGCTCATCGAAGTGAAAGGTTCCCTCCGATGTCATGTAACGCCCGTCACGCGCGTAGAGCACGTACGCAGCGGAGTCGAAGAGGTCACAGCCCATCGCCACGGCGAGCGCAAACATCATGGGGTGCCCAGCGCCGAAAAGATGCGTAGGGCGATCGAGTGGCAGGTGTTGCTTCGCAGTCATGACGAGATCGACAAGCTCCGCATAACGATATCCCTCGAGCAACTCGACAGGGCTTCCTATCGCGTGCAGTTGATAGTCGAGCTTACCAACCTCGCGCGCGCTTTGGGCGACCAGCTCGCTAAAGAGGCCCCCCTGCACCGGGCCGCACCACATCACATTGGGGTTGGACCTGAGTTCGACCGCTTGCTTGGCCCGCTCAAGTGTTATCCGCACCGTCTCGGCTGCCCGCTCTCGGTCGGCGTGGACGCCCGTTGGGATGTCGAGAATCGTGGCGATGTCTGGGGCTATCGCATCTTGGTAACGCACGATTTCCTCGGGTGAAACTTCGACGCCACCATAGCGCAGGATTTGGTAGCCGCCTGAATCGGTCATGATCGGGCCGTCATAGTTGAGCACGCCATGGATTCCCCGCTTCGCGGCGTCGCCGAAGTGGCGGTGGGCCAGGTAGGCGTTGGTTATCACCAGCTCAGCTCCGAATTCTCGGCGCATATCACGGGGAGACAAAACAATGTCCCTCGGGTCTATGACCGGCATCAGGGCCGGTGTGGTCACGTCGCCGTGGGGGGTGCTAAGCTTGCCAACCCTGCCCATGCCGTCGCGGTGCAAGATTTGGAAAATGGTATCACCACTACAACTTTGAATGATTCTTACAAAGACCTTCCGCTTGAAATCAAGGCTTAACAGATCGGAATTTTTCCTTCAGCGAGTTCCATGCAGAACTTGTCGATGCTCTCGAGCTCCGCATCCATCACTTCCGTTATCTGTCCCCGGACACTTTTAATAGTGACCCCCGGCTTCGTGATGACGCGCGCGGCGGCAATCGCTGGCTCGTCGATGGATTTCCCTATCTGGCTAACCAACCAAACATAGACCTCGTCCAATCCTGAAACTTGACTGTAAATTTCATTCGCGATTCGATGCGTGAGCAAGTTGTAAATCTTGCCAACGTGGCTAACGGGGTTCTTGCCTGCTGCCGCCTCCGAACCTACATGGCGGTTGAGCGGGATCACGCCGTTTGGACGATTGCCCCTTCCAACTTGCCCAGAGTCCGCTCCATCGGCGCTTGTCCCAAGAACGGTGAGGTAGGTTCCCCCGACGCCTCGTCCGCGTACGTCAAGGGTGTTGAGTTCGAGCTTGATTTTTCTGACGTTAGAATTTCCCCCCACGAATGCGCGCAGCCGCTTGAGGATCTCCCCCTTCTTCCTGAAGTAGTCGTCCTCGCTCTTCACGAATCGATCGACGAAAGCTATCCCAACCGTCAGATGGAGTTCGTCGTTCTTTCGGAAGCCCATCACCTTGACATCCTCGCCCGCCTCCGGGAATTCCTTTTTGAACTCCTTTGAATTGATATAGCGCTCGGTCTTCAACACCAGCTGCTCGACCCAACTCATTGGCGCATAACCGACCGCGGCCGAAGTGTCGTTAGCGCTTAGCACCTTGCCCTTCCGCTTGAAGATGTCCGTGAGCGCGGCCGAGCCGGGTTTGAGTTCAACTTGGTAGCGTATGTGCTTCTCCGGGTCGACAAATCTCAAATTGTCCTTTATCCAACTCTTCGCGGCGCGAATCGCGATATCCTTCACCGGGATTTTGGTCCCCTCAACTTCCTCAGTCGCTCGGTCGCCAAAGATCAAGAGCATGGGTTGTTTCACCTCACCTCCACCAAATCTCGTCTCGACCTCCCCGGCAACGAGCAACGACTTGTCAGCGTTGTGATGCATAATCGCGCCGAACTTTTTCAAATACTCACTGCTAAGCTCCACAGATACTCGGTCCAAAATCGCGTCACACATAGAATCAGGATGCCCAAGACCCTTTCGCTCAACGATCTCCAGTTTTTGTTTCTCGAGAGGAATTTGCTTAAACT
>CAZNRG010000005.1:0-28143 GCA_964575725.1 Hadarchaeota archaeon (SeqCode) | reverse complement strand
TCAGCAGACCCACAATTGCCACTGGAGCCTGCCGTGCTAGCCAAGTTACACTACGGCCCCACGAGCTAACATCGCCGCCTGAAAATAAAAGCTTCGCTACCACGTCGGCCCGTACGTGAAGAGGATGAAGAAGACCACCCCCAGCAGCGCGAGGCCTAGTAAGCGGAGCCAGAGCGCGGGCTTTGGCCTCTCCTCGATCTCGTAGTAGTGATCTTGTGGTAATACTCCAGGGACCTCGGCCGCCATCTGCGCCACCACACCCACCTTGGGGGCCACGAGCTCGCGGGGTTTTTCCTTCGCCCTAGCCGTGTAGATAACGTAGATCGCCCCCAAGATCGCCCAGGGGATGACCACGACGACGAAGAGGTATAGCCAGATTGGGATGCTGAGACTCCAAGCACGGTAATACTCCGTCTGGGCATACAGGTTCAGGTTCCAGAGGATGAGGGAAATGCAGGTGTACACCGTGAATGCGTTCCAGTACGGGTTGGCCGCGCTCACCAGATAAAGCCCGCTCGTCCGCTGTTTGGTGATCGGCCATAACAAATTGTTGCCCATGTGCCCGAAGGTGTCGATGAGGATGTGCATGAACCAAGCTAGGAAAATCACGGCACCGACAACCCAGTTGCTCGTCAGCAGGTAGCCGAGCAGGGCAAAAATTGCGCCCAGCGTCAGGCTGTGACCGCTTCGGCGGTGCCAGGGGATGAACACGATCTCGACCGACCCGTCCTTTTTCTTCAGGAAGCCGAAGGAGGGGCCGCTGAAGCCCCCTATATGTGAGGGCCTCCCATAGCGGTCGATGAGCTTTGGGGTATGCCTCGCCACGCCCAGCGCTTTGTCCGCGGGGGGTTCGGTCCCGGGGGCTGGCACTCTCGACATCGTCACGTGCGGACCTACAGAGACGACCACCTCGCTCTTCCGCGTGTCGAAGAAAACGCTGTAGGACTGCCAGAGGTCGGGGCCCAGCTTCAGGGTGTGCAGCCTTACCTTCACCATTTTACCAGGCCGCAAAGTGCCTACCTGATTGATCGCCCCAGCGATCTTGTCCGCTATCTCCTGCGGCCGCATATCGTGTGGGTCGGGGTCGATGGTGATGTCGTGCGTCTCCATGTAGGTTAAAAATTTGAAGTCGAGGGTGTCAGGTAAAAGACCAAAGATGCCGCCGAGGAGTATTATCAATGAATCATATTCCGCGGACCCTACCACTAAGCTCTTGAAGAACGTCGCGACCGTTATGCCCATGATGAAGTGAGTTATGCCCTTCATCTTAGTACACCCCCAGAGCTACGACTATGCCAGCGCTCAAGCCGGCCATGCTCAGGAATATCGGGAAGAAGAACCCGAGTAGCGTGTTCGTCCACATCGTTCTGAACGTCAGTGGGATGAGGCCAATTCCGGTCGCGGTGGCCAGTAGCACCATCCCCCTAGCCCCACTCACTAGCCCTCCGTATCCAACAAGTAGCCCCTCAAACAAAACGAAAGCGAGGAGGAGCCCTATCAGCGCCGCGATGAATGGGAGATAGCCTCCTTTAGTTCTCACCTTGGCGATGATTTTTGATGATGTAACAAATATCGCAAGTAAAATGGCCGCAGAGCTGAAGATCACGCCTAAAAGGAGTAGTGGATCGTAACCCGGGCTTGCCGCAAATCCCCAAACTAGCCCGATCACCAACGACAAGATTACCAAGGAGAGCTTGTAAAAATTGACCCGAGAGATTACTCTGGCGATCATCCTCGAAAACACAAATAGCAATACGAACGCGAAGACCGTCGCCATCGCTATGCCCGCCAAGAGGAGCCAAAATTCGGATTCCACGGTAGGCGTGTACATGACGCTCGTGACCCATGCCATCAGGCCCCGGGTGAGGTGCAATAATGGAACCCAGAAGAGGAAGAACGCGCCTATGTAGTAGGCGTACCTTCCAGCGCCCCCCGAGATCATGAACTGGGTGTCGCCGCTCGTAGTTGTCGCGTGACCCGCGAGTTTCAACGCTGGGCCGGCGGTTATCATCGGCTGGTACGCAGCGAACATCCCCCCTAAGAAACCGGTTGACGTGCCACGCACCATGTCCTTCTTGCTCACGTAAAGGTTGTTCCCGATTTGTTGGGGTGGGATTTTGGCGCGCGAAATCAGATTCATCAGCACGTAGGAGACCCCAAAGAATCCAACGACCACAGGCATCATGTTTTGGAATGCGTGGTCGATAGGGAAGATGGAAATGTTAAGGATGATGAAACCAAGCATCATCGAGAGGAAAAACGTTAGCCACCCCGCGCTCAAGCTCGCCCACCCGTCCTTCAACCTGCCCAGTCTCGTTTTAGCTCGGCTTCCCCAGTCCTTCGGCCACTCAGATTGTAGCATGTAAACCACGACCCCAATGAGAATCCAATGGAAGTGGGGAGTTGTGAGCCTCCGGAAAATCGGAAATATCCAACTCGAGGCCGGCGCGATGGCGAGTAGGATCAACGCGCTTCCGAGAGCTCCGATGCCGGCAATAATCGCGGCCTCGTGCCCGCGCCCATGCATGAGGTATTTCTGGTTGGGGAATGCAAAATATCTCGTGCTGTCGTCAGGGACACCCATGAAGGTCATTTGTATCATTCCGATCATGATGTAGCCGATTAGCATGCCTATGAAAATCATCGTCAGCGCTAGCGCGTCGACCGGGAAAACTATGCTTATGAAAAGTCCTATGCCCACGAAGTTGAGGATGTGCATCCCCGGGAGGAGCGAGAGAAGTGAGCCCAAGAGGACCCCGACAAACGCGTACAGGATGTAGATCAGGGTTTCCATTAGCCCACCCTCACCACGTCACTCGGGAGCCCCGGCTGAACTTGGATCTCGCCCCCGCTTTGAGCAACCTTCCCGACCACGCGCAGGTTGTCACCTACCGCGGGGAGATCATTCTCGGGTATTCGTTCGTAGATGGTGTTGGAGATCCAGATTTTGATGGTCTCCCCAAAGTTGTCCTGCAGAGTAAGCTTCCAGTTGCTCGGGAGCCCGACCCCAGCGGCAACGCCTTCGCTGCCGACCATCTCGCCTTGAATCGTCACTAATTCGCCCACGTTATCGCTGCCGATAGTCGCGATATTTTCAACAAGTGGGGGCTCGTAAGTGCCGGGTGTCAAGCTCGGTTCTTGCGGACCGGTGAACTCGATCTGTAGCTCCCCATACGTAGAAACCTTGCCCGTGAACTCGGCTGTGGTGCCGCGCTTCAGCAGTTTTCGCACATTATCCGGAAGTAGCTTGTAAAAACTATCCCACATCCAGATTGTCGGGTTATCCTTGTTGTCCAACCAGAGGTACCTCTTCTCCACCTCTAAACTATCGCTCTCCCCGACCATCTCGACGAAAATTATCTGTCCCCTCACCCTGACGAATTCCCCGCACATGTTCTCATTTATGTTTTCGATCTCAATGGGAGTGGGGGCCCCATTTTCAATCACCTCGATATCATCATAACTTGCAAGCGCCAGCTGCGGTCGGGAGCTGTACTCCGAGGCCCCGGCCGTGACGCTGATCATCTGGAGTAGCTTAACATCCAATTCCCCATCCTCTGCGTACATCAAGCCGTTGTGAACGTACATCTCAACGGTGTTGCTATCGTTATCCTCCAGTGTGTAGATCTTGGCTGAGGTCAGCGGCCTGAGGTTCGTTATTCTGCCCTCGAGGGTTACCCGATTGTACCTAGAAGCAGGCCAAGCATTTCTCAAATCTCGTATGGTAGTCTCGACGGGCTGGGCGGGAGTGAGCTGAAGATCCTCCGCCTTGTTTACCCGGATTTCCATGCTCCCGTCCAAGTACACGCGAAGCATGCCAAAAAGCAATATATGGTCTCCAACCATCGGGATTTTGTCCTTGTTTTTCAGGCTATCGGGCCGTTCGTAAACTTTGACCTCTATGGATTCTTCACTCGCGTCCTGAACCTCGAAGGAGATGGAAGTCGAACTCACCCCGGGTCCTGAGGTGACCGTCCCTTCAATCCACACGCTGGCGTAGTTGAGCCAGCCGTCTATGCTCGCTATTAGGACGGGTTGAGGCCCGATCGTCGATGTGTGCCAAACAAAGTACCCCGCCCCGATAACCAAAGTCACCGCGCAGAGGATTGCCGCGACCCTTATGCTCAAGCGTGTCTTGGGATCCACCCCGCAGTGGGGGCACGGCACATATCCTGCAGTCGGCTTCCCACAGGCGGGGCAAATCTTTTCCTCGGCCATCAGAGCACCCCGAGATCATCCCATGAGGCCAGCCACAGCTGGGGCTCTCCGTAATAGAGCTGGAACGCCCCCTTCACGCGGATGGTGTCCCCAATCTTCGCCTCGAGCGTTTGCCCGAACCTATTCAGTACATTGGGGATCAAAAGGGAGGTCTCAGCCTCCGAACTCAACTCATAAACGATTAAAATAGTTGACCAATCGTACTCCCTTTTTGAGATTATCTTTCCCTCGATTTCAAGGCGCTCATAATCATCAAACAGGCCCGCGTTCTCGACCATGTTCTCGATCGTCACCGGAGTTGCTTCAGGGCGCTCGATCGTTAGGCCCTCTGCAAACTGGAGAATCATCATATTGAACCCGGGTCGCACGCGGAGATTCCCCCGAGCCGTCACGATATCCCCGACCGCCGGAAACTTCGGCTGGGGGTCGTTTTCGGCGAGCCTTTGCTTCTCCATTTCGATGAGTCGTTTGGTCTCGGCGTCATAGGCTCGGATGTAAACGCTTACATCCTCATTGTCCGGATCTGTGAGGTACATCCCGAGAAATCTCGTGTCATCATAATACTTCACAAAAGTCGCCTTGCCTTGGAGATACACCTGGGCAAAATTCATCCCTTGCGATATCTCGCTTATCTCAACAGTCTGTGGCTCTCTGACGACGAGGCGTGGGCCGTGAAGATCCACGTACAAAAAAAGAATCCCTAAAATCGCTACGGTCAACCCGCCCCACTTGAGCAAGCGAAAGGAGAGCCGCGTTGGAACTTTCGCGCGGCAATAAGGGCATCGCTCAAACGTCCCCACATACCGCCTACAGTTTGGGCAGATAATTTCTTCCTCTGGTCCCGCAGGTCTCATGAGAATACACCTAAAGTTGGAAAAGGTATTATAGTTTTGGGTTTTACATTCGAGGATTGAATGGGAGGTTTAATAGGAAAGCCACCAAACATCAAGTGGTGATCAGCTTGCACGTAAGCGTCAGCATCAGCTACATCTCCGCCGAGCGCTTCTGGGAGCACGGCAAGCCAACTCCAGCAGGGGTGCACATCTCGACCAATGTCAACATCGTCGGCGTCGAGCTCAAGGCTGAGAAGCTGGCGGTGCCCTTCGTCGTGACGATCGGCTACACCCCGTCTATCGCGCAGATAAGCCTCAAGGGTCAGGCAATTTTATCTGGAAAGCCGGGTGAGCTTGAAAAAATCCACGACAGTTACAAAAAGCGGCAAGCCCCACCGCCTCAGCTACTCCAATCTATAACGAATGCTTCGCTCATCGAGGCAACGGTGCTCTCCCGCTCGCTCAACATTCCTCCGCCGATCCCGCTTCCGGGCCTACCGAAACCGTACAAGCCGGATAAGGAGCGCCCCAGCTATGTCGGCTAAGGTCGCATATACCCCGCCCCCTGTTCCCGAGCCGCCAAAACAATTCGCGGTAATGCTGATTGGGATAGTGTTGGTCGTTGTTGGGGCCATCCTCATCAACCAGGGAATGAATGTCGTGGGCACTTCTAGCGCTTTGATCGTCGGGATAGGGCTCCTGGCGGCTGGTGCCCTCTTGATCTTCGCCGGGGCGAGTCGCGTGTGGCCAGGGAAGCCCGCCATCAATATCGGCATCCTCGTGGTCGGGATCCTGATCCTCGTGTCCAGCGGGACCCAACTCGCCGCGGACTGGGGGACGGCCGCTTACGGGATAGTCTTGACCGTTGTTGGTATCGCCCTGATCGCCATCGGAATCCAAGTCGTGAGGCAGAGCTGGAAGAAGTACGTGAGGCGGTGAGTGGCGGGCCGGACGGGATTCGAACCCGTGCCGCAAGCTCCGGAGGCTCGCGTCCTTTGCTGGGCTTTTTACGCTATCCAGGCTAGACTACCGGCCCAACATCTTATCTGGGGTGAAAGAAATAAGCTCATTCCAACATCAGCTGTACTGCGTCTTCAATCTTGGAAACTTCCTGGATCTGAAGGTTCCACCCGACATTCTCAGCGTAGTCGTTGAGATCCACGGACACGGGCACATAAGTCACGAACTGAAAAGAATCGATTTGCTGGACGACTTGCTGGTACATCGTGAGCACGCTCTGGCCTTTAGGCACCAAAAAAAGCATCGCGCCCACTTCGTTAGCGGCCTTAACCTTCTCGAAGACGCCCCCAACTGGGCCAATGGTTCCATCCTCGCTGATGGTTCCAGTCATTATCACATTATCCCTCACCGCCCGGTTCTCGATGGCGGCGATCGCTGCTATGGTCGCAGCCGCCCCAGCGCTAGGCCCATCGATCGCTTGGATCTCCACGGTTTCGCCAGTCGGTGTGCAAACGGCGAATAGAACGTTGGCGCCTTTCAGCCCCTCCCCGTCGTCATCCAAGGCGTATCCCGTAATCCTGGATGCCACCTTTACAGCAGTACGGTCGGCATACTGGAAATCGAACCCCACGAGCGGATGGGTGTCGACTAAAACTCGTCCCGTTCCCGGACTTGTCTCCACCGTTAAATCACATATCACTCCTAGCCCATCCGAACGTACCGCCGCAATTTTGATCGTGGCTTCCTGCACGTTCTCCGCCGACCAAATCTTCCCGCCGACACCAAACAAGTGGGGCCAAACTGCCGCGATGAATGCGCCAAAAGAGAACGCGAGCACCGCGATCGCTAGGAGAGCCGCAAGCCCGAAACGTTTCTTCCTCAACCTCCGGCGCGGTGTTTTCCTGCGGACACCCATTTGAACCCCCTTCGAAATTTAGTGGTACACTTATTTTATGTTATGGCGGGCCCGGAGGGATTCGAACCCTCGATTTGCAGCTCCGAAGGCTTGCGGGCAATTTGCTTGCCGCCCTATCCTGGCTAGGCCACGGGCCCTGACTAAAGTTACTTTGATACCTTTTCAATATTAGGATAAATCCTATTTTGGTCATCCATTTCTCGAGCATTCTTTCACCACGCACTTGGATTAAACACATATGGTTAACCCAAACCTTTTTCTTAAGATCGAAGTACCTCCTTAAGGGTGAGAACTTGAAAGCTCTCATGATCATCTGCGATGGGGTTGCCGACCGCCCGGTGCCAGAACTCAACAACCGCACCCCGCTCCAGGTCGCCCGAAGGCCAAACATGAACGAGCTCGCCAAGCGCGGGATCTCTGGCCTCATGTATACGATAGCTCCCGGCGTCGCTCCCGGAAGCGATACCGCCCACTTGGCACTGCTCGGCTACGACCCTTTCAAGGTCTACACGGGGCGGGGGCCGTTCGAGGCCGCTGGGGCAGGAATTCGATTGAAACCCGGGGACATCGCTTTTCGTGTTAATTACTCCACCGTTAATGACAACCTCATCATTCGGAATCGTCGGGCCGGGCGCATCCGAGACACGCGAGAGCTGGAGGCCGCGATCAAACGCGTCAAACTGCCTGGGGTGCACCCGATATTCAAGAGCACCATTAGCCACAGGGCGGCGTTGGTGCTCCGCGGGAGAGGATTATCTCATAAAGTCACTAATTCTGACTATTATCATGAAGGAGTTAAAGTCCGGCGGATCAAGCCGCTTGCGCGCGAAGCCACAAAAACAGCCAAGCTCCTCAACGAATTCACGAACAAGACGCATAAAGTGCTTCAAAATCATCCTTTCAACAAAAAACGCGAAAAAGAAGGACTGTTGCCGGCCAATTACTTATTGCTCCGTGGTCCTGGAGTCGTGCCCCGCCTCCCCTCCCTGAAAGAGAGATTCGACCTCAATGGTGCTTGCGTTGCCGCGGCGGCGCTCGTCAAGGGCGTGTGTTGTCTAGCAGGCATGACCATCATCAATGTGCCGGAGGCAACGGGCACGATCAACACAGATTTGGACGCCAAACGTCTGGCCGTCGTCAGGGCGTTGAAGGACCATGACTTCGTGCTGCTCCACATAAAGGGATTCGACGAAGTGAGCCACGACGGTGATTACGCGGCCAAAATACGCTTCATCGAACGCGCTGACGGGCTCATCGGGCAATTGGGTGATGCGGCCGATTATATCGTGCTCACCGCCGATCACGCCACTCCGGTTACCGTGCGCGAGCACACCGGCGATTCGGTGCCCGTGGCCATTACAGGGCCAGGCGTGCGTTCAGATGAAATTCTAACCTATGATGAATACGCTGCCGCAGATGGCAGGCTCGGGCGCATTCGCGGTAATGACCTCCTGCCCACCTTGGTCGACCTGATGGGTAAAGGTAAAAAGTTCGGTGCATAGAAGTTATTTAGGTGATCAAATGCGCGAAAAGGTGGAAGCCGTCATCAATGAAATTCGCCCGGCGCTCCAAGCCGATGGCGGGGATATCGAACTCGTTGACGTCGCCAAGGACGGCACGGTGAAAGTGAGGCTCATGGGGGCATGCGCTGGGTGCCCGATGTCGGCGATGACCCTACAGCTTGGGATTGAACGCACGCTCAAGGAACGCGTGCCCGGGGTCAAGCGAGTAGAAGCTATTTAGTGGACAAACAAGGACTTTATTTTACTCGGCTTAACTATTCCCCGCTCGGTCACGATTGCCGTCACCAAGCGCGTGGGCGTGATGTCGAATGCGGGGTTAAGTACCTTCACTCCTTTGGGCACCACACGGGTCCGTCCGATGAATTTCACCTCATTCGGGTTGCGTTGCTCAATCGGGATTTCCCTACCGCTCCGCACGCTCAAGTCGATGGTGCTGGTTGGGGCAACGACGTAGAACGGCACGCGATGTTCCTTGGCGAGTACAGCTATCGAATACGTTCCAATTTTGTTCGCGACATCGCCGTTCGCCGCAATCCGATCGGCGCCGACCAACACCGCGTCTACCTTGCGCTGCGACATCACGGCACCCACCATCCCATCAGTGATTACCGTGACCGGGATGCCCTCGCGCTTCAGCTCCCACGCCGTGAGCCGCGCGCCCTGTAGAAAGGGGCGGGTCTCGGTCACTATAACCCTGATGCGTTTCCCTTGACGCCGTGCAGTCCGAACAACTCCAAGTGCCGTGCCATAGTCAACGGTCGCGAGCGCGCCAGCATTGCAGTGGGTGAGCACAACATCGCCATCCTTAAGCAACCTCGCCCCGCGCCCACCCATCCGGCGGTTCACTTCGACATCCTCGTCGGCGATGCGCTGCGCTTCCCGCACGACCGCGTCGCGTATTTCCTTTACATCGGCCACCGAGCGAGCCGCTTTTAGCACGCGATCGACCCCAACAAACAAGTTAACCGCAGTTGGGCGGGTTCGCCTCACTCGCTTCGCGGCTAGATCCAGCTCTCGAAGCAATTGGGCCTTGCTCCTCGCCTTGCTTCGAAGTGCCGTAACCGCGAGTGCCATCGCTGCCGCAGCGGCAAGCACCGGGGCCCCCCTTATCTGCATGCGTTCGATCGCTCTAGCTACCTCCTCGACGCTCTTGCATCTGACCAACTTCAACTCATGGGGTAGCTTTGTTTGATCAACCAGCACGACGCTCTTGCCCCGAAGCTCTATCGTCCGCATGCACTCACGGCCTGTTATTCAAGTGACACAGTGCATCGTGAAACACCAACGCTACACCCAACCCGCCCCACGCCAGCCAGGGGTTGAACTCCCCGATCATGAACGATTTGAAGCCAATCACTAGGATGCTCCAAGCGACCAGAAAAGCCCCGATGTACCAGTGATGGATATGCAGCTTTTCACCCGCTGATTTCTTAGCCCCTGACTTAAATAAAATCGTGCACAAATTGATTGGGGCTACCATGCTCACCGTCGCGCGAAAAGCTGCAGAGCTGATCAAAAAACATCGAAACGATTCAATTGAAATCATTTCGCATATGGACGCCGATGGTGTGTGCGCGGCAGCGGTAATTTCGAAAGCTCTCGATCGAAACAACATCGAACATCATGCGAAATTCGTCCGCATGCTTTACCGAGAGGTCGTTGATGAGCTCGAGCCTACCGACCTGACGATTTTCACCGACCTCGGCAGCTCCCAGCTTCAAAATCTCCGCAACAGATTTTCAGGCCATGATACCATCATCGCCGACCACCACGAGCCTGAGCGGGTGGAGGTCTGGCGGGAACTCGTTCACTTCAACGCCCACCAATACAGCTTGGACGGCGTGCAGGAGATAAGCGGGGCGGGGATGGCCTACCTCGTCGCTCGGGAGTTGGACCAAGACAATCGTGACCTCTCGGGGATCGCAATCGCCGGCGCCCTTGGTGACATTCAGAATGCTTGGGGGAAGTTGCTCGGCTATAATCGGGAAATCGCCAAGGACGGCATCGACTCAAATGTCTTGGAACAAAAGATCGACCTGATGCTCTACGGGCGACACACCCGACCTATCTTCAAAGCGCTCGAGTCCGTCACCGACCCCCCGATCCCCGGCGTCAGCAATTCGGCCCCCGGCTGCGTGAGCTTGCTTAAGGACCTCGACATCCCGTTCAAGAGCGATGGTGGATGGCGCCGCCCCGTCGATCTCACCGATGTCGAAAAACGTCGGCTGGCAACGGAGCTGATCGCGCGGGCCTACACAGCGGTGCCGAAGGAACTCGTGCAACACGTGCCGGGGCTGATAATCGGCGAGGCCCACACGCTGCTGAGGGAGAACGAACGGTCGATGCTCCGCGATGCCGATGAATTCGCAACCTGTATAAACTCGACCGCGCGCCACGAGCAGCCGCTGATAGGTCTCGAGGTCGCCAAGGGTGACCGCAGGACTTACTACCGCGCGATGTTGAACCTGCTCCGCTACCACCGACGTTGCATCGCCGAGGGAATGGAATTCATCGAAGAAAGTGGGCTTGGGCGGGGACCGCGAGGTTATCTCCAATACTTCGACGCGACGGGGAAGGTAAAAGAGACATTCATCGGGACGATTGCTGGCCTCACGCTCGGACAGCGGACCTGCGACTCGTACAAGCCCGTAGTTGGTATAGTTCGCGAGGGCGGCACCGCCAAAATTTCCGCGCGGTGCTCGAAGCTCCTCTTCCTAAAGGGCTTGGACATGGCCCGGGCGATACGTGAAGCCGCAAAGTCCGTCGGCGGCGAGGGTGGAGGGCACGCGGTTGCCTGTGGGGCCCAAGTGGAGGAAAAAAGGATTCCGGAATTTTTACAGAAGTTCGAGGACTTGATAATCGCACAACTCAGCTGACCTCAATCAAACTTTCGCCTTTCTCTTTTCCTGCTGCTCAAACAACTTCCTAATTTCTTGTACTGTGTTAATTTCTTCTGGTCTTCTGTCTTCCCTTATCCGCATGTAGCGCGGGAAGCGTAGGCCCATTCCGCTAGAATGTTTCTCAGCGGGGCTAACCTGAATTTCTTCGAACGATGTTTCGAATACAATCTTGGGTTCACAATAATAATCGCAATCTATCTCGATATCAACATCGGGGTGAGGTTTCTTGAGCTGGATTTTCTTAAAAATTTTTGTGAGTTCCTTTAGGTCCTCATCTGTGTATCCACTCCCGCACTTGGTAACAGTTTGAAATCTTCCTGTTTTTTCATCGCGGGCTGCCAGCACGTAGCTACCAAAAAAGCCAGCGCGCTTGCCCCTGCCGTAAAGCGCACCGACCACGACGAGATCTAAAGTTTCGAGCACAGGCTTCAGCTTGAGCCAAACGAACTCCCGCCGCCCAGCGCGGTAGCTCGCCCCGAGGTCCTTCGCCAGCAACCCCTCGTGACCTATCTTGATCGCCCAGTCCATGAACTCCTTTATTTTATCTGGCTTGCTGAGAACTCGCTGCTCGACTACCATCACCTTGCCTTTTACCGGCTTGATCATCCGCTCAAGCGCCTTTCTTCGCTCAACGTACGACTCATCGAGCATGATCCCCCCATCCGACATCAGCACATCAAACAGGTGAATCTCGACCGGAATCTGTTCGATCGTTCGCTTGATCTCGTACTTGCGGCGCCGCTTGAGCACCTCCTGGAACGGCATGGGCTTTCCCGTGCGTTTGTCGATCGCAACTAGCTCTCCGTCGACTATCGCCCGCTTCGGCTTCAGCGCTTGGCGCAGGGGACCAACGAGATCAGGAAACATGCTGGTGTAATCTTCCATCCGCCTCGTGAAGAGTGAGACCTTGTCGCTGTCTTTGTGAACCTGAACTCGAATGCCGTCGAGTTTTATCTCGAATCCGGCCTTCCCCTTCATCCGCTTGAGGACCTCTTCAATCGTCTCGGCCCGCTGTGCCAGCATGGGGTTCACGGGGTGCCCCACCGCGATCCCGAGTTTCTCGAGGCCCTTTTCCCCACCCGTGGCAACCGCCTTCGCTACGATAGAGTAATCCGTCGTGAGCATGTACGCGTGCTCGACCACCTCCGGCTTCACGTCGAACGCGCTCGCTATCGCGTCACGCAACCTCCCCTCAGCCACGCCTATTCGGAGATCGCCCAGCACGGCGCGGACGATGAACTTCGCCTCGAGCGGGGTGGCGCTTGTTAGGAGTTCAGCGATTGAGGCTATCTTTCGATCCACCGAGCCCTCCCCTGTGATCTCGGGTAATCGTTTCACGTTATCGAAAACTTTCTTCACCGTCAGCTGTTCAGCGAATAAAGTCACCTGTTTTTTCTTCGCCAAGAGTTGCTTAGCGACCTCACCAAGATCGCCGACCTGATTCATGAGCTTATCCACTTCGGCGGGCGAATAACCTGCCGCCTCCGCAACCGCTTTCTTGAGTTGCTGTAGCCCGACGCCCGTCTCCTTGGAAACATAAGCGGGCCAAGCCCTACCGAGCAAGAGCAGGATGCCCCGCTCCATCTCCTCGGCCAGCGTGCGCTTCAACAGGTCAACGATTACCTCATTTTTCTTCAGGTAAGATGAAGTTTTCTCCAGCTCCTCAAAAGCCTTGGCCAGAGTAGCGTATCGCATCCCAACCCTAACACTACTTCAGCTTTTTGACCTAAAACTTTTGATATCGGGCTGAACCGAGATCTCGCGCAGGTGTTCTAGGATGCCGCTGCGTGGATCTATCCTCGCTACGAGCTTCCCATGCCTGAATATCCTGACAACACCATCTTCTCCCGAAACTGTGACCCCCCTTGCTTGGGTGGCCGCAGTCATTGCCGCGACCGCGAGGTGACGGGTTCCGAGCCCGTGAGGGATACCAACCTTGACATTTGCATTGAGATAGCGTTCGGCTGCGAGGATGCACCCGCCGTCCTTCACGACAAATGCCCCGTCAAAGGTAGCATACTTCTTGATCAGCCCCCAATGTATCCTATCGGTGAGGCTCACGGAGTAGCCCCTGAACGGATTTATCATCAGCTGGTGCGAACGCCTTAAAACCGCCTTGCTGTCCCCGATCACGAACGCGGTACCTATCGGCCTTCCCCCTGAGACCCCCCTGCCGAGCTCGAGGGCTATTTCGACCGCTGCCGCTAGAACGGAATCTGATTCTACGCTCTCGATCACCGGCTCGTACCCAGAGACCTGCAGAACCAAGAGCGCGTCGGTGCTATCCGCGAACCCATCTCCCGCAAGGCAAACCAAACGCTCCCCCGGGTAAAAAAATCCCTCCCGCAAGCCGCATGCCATCGCGTGGCGGGCTTGGCCAAACCTGCCTTGGGCCCGCGCGGCGAGCTTGATCAACCTCACGCGGGGGTTCTTGCTAAACTTCTGGTAAGTTTCATGACTTGGTGTGGCGAGGATCACTTTCACTTTTTTCCCTGCTTTCTTGACCAAGCTCTTCTTAAAAAGGGGATCACAATTTTTTCCTGTCTCTGTCAAAGCGAGGATGCCGTCTGCATTAATCTCTAGAGCAAGACGCGCAGCTGCCTCGGCCATCGCTTTGGGGACGTCCACATGCTCACCATTCCGTCCCCCCACCAACCTCGGCCAGTAAATTTACCTTATTTCTAGGGGTTAAAACTTTTTCCTTCAAGGGAGATTTTGTGCCCAACCTTAAGACGCGAGAGAGAAATTGTCCCAGTTGGAAGCTCAATCAAGTAATTCGCGGTTGCTTTTGGTCTGTAAAATCGCCAGGGTTTCAGCCGCGCGCGAAGTTCGACGACTTTAAAGTTCGAATTTAGATAGACCAAATCAATCGGGAAGCGCACAAACCACATGTGCACGCTGTGACGCCCGGGCGTGGGGAACTTGAACACCAACGCCTTGCCTCGCTGAAATTTGCGCCTCAACATCAGCCCTCGAAAGCGGCGCCAGAAGTTATCCGCCAGCTCGACCTCGCTCGCCAAGAGCTTTCTCGTAGTCCGATCAACTAGGCGCATGCAGGCACACTCCAACCTCACTTCGAAGGTGTTTTAATGTTGCTCGGCTTATCAGCATTCGATTGCATGCTGACCGAAGCCAAATTTCGGGCCGCTATCGTTGAGATGCTTCGCCGCGCCGAAATAACGTTGCCCAAAGATATCGTGCGTGCATTAAAACAAAGCAGGGCACGCGAACGAACCCCGATAGCAAAACTGCAATTCGACTGCATGCTGAAAAACCTTGAGTTGGCGCGAAAACTCGACGCACCCATCTGCCAAGATACCGGCACTTTTACCTTTTTCATCCGGCTTGGTTCCCGACTCACGCTCAACTTCGATCTAAAAAAATCCCTCTCCAAAGCCGTCACCCAAGCCACCCGAGAGGTGCCGCTGCGTGCAAACATCGTCGACCCGCTCACGCGCAAAAACACCGGCACCAACGTCGGCGCCGGGCAACCATCCGTTCACCTCGAACTCGTGCCCGGGAAAAAGCTCTCAATCGACCTGCTCGTCAAGGGTGCTGGCTCGGAGAACTGGAGCAGATTTTTCATGGCGAGGTCGACCGAAGGGGAGCAGGCAATCGAGCGAGCGGTGCTGTTGACGTTATCCGAGGCGGGTGGACAGCCATGCCCCCCCACGATCGTTGGGGTGGGAGTCGGGGGTTCAGCCGATGTAGCCCCCACGCTAGCGAAGCGTGCACTCTTGCGCCCCCTTGACAAATCTAATCCTGACCGAAAACTCGCAAAGCTAGAACGCCAGATCGTGCGGGCTGCGAATGACTTAGGCATCGGCCCCATGGGGTTGGGTGGGCGAACGACGGTATTGGGCGTGCACTTGGAGAAAGCCGCCTGCCATACCGCGAGCCTCCCGATAGCAATCGCCTTTCAGTGCTGGGCCGCCAGAAGGGCCAGCGCGAAGCTGGTAGGTGGTGGGTTGGAGGTGGTGGAGCCTTGAAGCCGACTCACTTAATCCCGCCCCTTGGAAAGCGTGATGTACAGAAGTTGCGAGCTGGGGAGCTGGTCAGCGTCACCGGCAGAATCGTGACCGCCCGGGACAGGGCCTACGCCCGAGCCCTCGCCGGCGGAAAATTGCCCGTGAAGCTCCGAGGGGGGATAGTCTATCACTGCGGCCCCTTAGCCAAGCAAACGCATCGGGGCTGGCAAATCATTTCGGCTGGACCCACCACTAGCGCCCGCCTCGACCGGATGCAAGTGGAATTTATCAGGCAAACGGGCGTCAGGGCGCTCGTTGGCAAGGGGGGTATCAGCGAAGAGGTTGCCGCAGAACTGGCTCGGCTCGGCTGCGTTTATTTGGCGTTTACTGGCGGTGCCGCTGTGCTCGCTGCCCAGGCGATCGAAAAGGTCGAACGGGTACTCTGGCAGGATCTCGGGGCTGCGGAAGCGCTCTGGGTGCTGCAAGCTCGAGACTTTGGGCCGCTCGTGGTAGCCATCGATGCTCGAGGAAATAATCTCTACCTGCGCGGGAAGGGCTGAACTCCGCTAAACCTACCATTCCTCTTCCTCGGGCGCCGGGGGTGGAACCTCCTGCCAAGCTCCCGCCAACTCCTCGGGCCGCGCTCTTCGCTTCCTCAACACCACTGCCACGGTTATCACCACCACGATTATTAGGGTCACCAAAAACCACCATTCAGTGAGCCAGCTCGGGAATAATTCCTGTACCTTCTCGCCCGTTATTGCAAACGTCGAAAATCCGGGGGATGAGGCAGAGAAATAAATAGTTACGGCATCTCCGCCAACCTCCTGGGTGATGAGCTCTCGCCATCCGCCCGCTTCGTACCTGTGCAGGTGAACCATCGATGTATCAATGTTGTTCTGTTGGATCCACGCCCTTTCAACTTGAAATTTGATCCACAACGAATCGAGATTATTATCGCTTAAATTTTCAGTTTCGATGACAAAGTAAGAGTGGACAATACCCTCCGGCGCTGGCACCTCAAGGGGCACAGCATGTATCATGTAGATAGCTACGTTCTCGACCCAACACAAAACACCTATCTCAATCTCCATCACGTTTGCCTTTCTTATCTCGACCACCTTTTGATCACCGGGAAGCATTCGCTTGATGGTGGCCGCGGGGCGGGAAAGCACGTTTAAAACGAACTCGTCAGTGCGCTCCCGGCCGTGCGCGTCCGATCCCTTGATGACCAAGGTGTAGCTACCCGCCGGTGTATCCTCATGGGCGACCACCAACATGAGCGAGCTATAGGGAGGAGTACCGCCCCTGTCGAAATGCACATCCATCGCCTGAGGCTGACCGCTCACGCTTAGGTTAACCAAGTAATTGTAACTCCCAATCTTCCCAACTTGAACCATCGCACTGGTCTGGCTTCCCTGTAATATCGAGACGCCCGTCCGATCAACCAAAATGGCGAAGTCCCGCAGGATGACCTCGAACTTCACATTATCGGACCATCCGCCGAAGTGATCAAGGCCGTCGATCGCCCGAACACGCCAGAAGTAATTGTCATCCGGGAGGGAGTTATCCACTTTGTGCTGATTGTTGTCGAGAAATACAGCGTAGATTGGCGACAAAAAGTCGTTGTCGTTATCGACCTGTAGCTCGTACGTCACGCCTGAAACATCCTCCACGGCAACCCAGCTGAAGATGGGCCTCGAGGTGTTCTCTTCCACACCTTCCTTCGGCCAGGTGAGCGAGGGCTTTGGCGGGGGAGTGTTGTCGACTAATAGCGTCCAGGCATTCTCGAATTCACTTGCGTTGCCAGCATTGTCATAAGCACGAACCCTCCAGTAATAATTACCGTCAGGGGGCTGGGTATTCTCCGAGTTACCGGCTACATTCTCCAATACCTTCGGGGACCCAAAACCCGGATCGTCGTCCACCCAGAGCTCGTAAAAAGTCACGGGGGATCCATCATCGCTTACAGACAACCACTCAAATGCCACGGTCTTGCTCGAGGTCCTCGTCCCATCTGCTGGGGCAACTTTAGATGGCGTTGGTGGGGGGGCCGTGTCGACGAAAAATGTCCACGTGAGCGAGGCATTCTCGTTCACCGCATGGTCGAACGCCCGCACGCGCCAGGTGTGGGGCCCATCAGCGAGCTCGGGCGCGTTCTCGGATGTCTGGATATTGTCGGTCACGACCTTGGAAAGAGAACCATCTATCCAGATTTCATAGTTCTCTATCCCCCAATTATCCAAGGCCGCGCGCCAGGAGAGCAGGGGGGTGTTATCATTGACGTTCCCCCCATCTGCCGGCGAGATGAGCTCTGGCGCGACCGGTGGGTAATTGTCGACCGTCACGACCCAACTTTGGGAGTGGGCCTCGTTTCCAGCTGAATCTCTAGATGCCACCTTCCAGAAGTACCTGCCGTCCGGGGGGAGGGTCATTGTGTACTTGGGCTCGGCCAAAATCCTGTTCTCCGTTGGTGAGGAGAAATCCGGATCGTTGTCGATAAGCAACCTGTAATTTGCGGCGCCCTCCACGGTGAGCCAACTCAGCTCCAGCACCGAGCCGCGGATGTACGATCCGTTTGCAGGGGCGATGATGAGGGGCGTTGCGGGGGGCTGCGTGTCGAGGATGAATGAACACGTCAGGGACCAAGGACCGACATCGCCGTTGTCCCTCCCTGCTCGAACGCGCCAATAATAGGTGTTGTCCGCAAGTGCGAGCTCGATGGAATTCTCCCTCAGGTTGTTCATGCTAATGGTGTGGGTGATGGAAAATCCATTGTCCGTCGAATACTGGAGTTCGTAGTTGTCGGCGCCTACGACCTCCGTCCAGCGGAAGGTTGGGGTGGAGTCAGTCACAAAGGTGTTGTCGCTAGGAACCAAAAGCGATTGCACCTCCAGCTCGGATGTGGGCGCGGCTGCGGGGGGAAGTTGAAAAATCAGAACGGCGAGAATGATCGAAAAGGATAAGTGAAGCTTCCCCATACGTTCCACCAACTCCAAATTCATGTACTCGGTTTAGCTTTTAATCACAGTTCCTAGCACAAAAATCCTTTCCTAAAAACGACTCCTTCCTTGCTTTTTCTTGTTACAACAATAACAGAAAAAGATAGGTAACTATTCGTGTGTTAGAAAACAAAAAATCAAAAAAGTAAGGGGAATGTATGGCGTTTTCCCCTTACCGCTTCCGGAATATCGCAATCGCAGCCAAGATCAACGCGACTATCACAATGATAATCGCGTAGGTAGCCCATGGCGTAACCGAGCGCGTCACCGTTACCGTCTCCACAGTGCTCCAGTTGCCTGCCTCGTCCTGAGCGCTCACCGAGATCGTGTTCGTCCCCTCGACCAGCTGAACAGCTCGAGACATCTTGCCCTCGGTGTCAAGCACATTGGTCAGCGTTAGAGGTGCAGTCAGCGAGGTCGCGTCGATGCGCACCACGATGACTGAGTATTGCTCCCATGTGTCCTTGGTAACAGTTGCCTCGACCATGATGCTTGTCGCGTCCGTCGAGATGCCTAACTCTGGCGCCGTTATGGTCACCGTCGGGGCGGTACCGTCGGCCAATGCGTATCCGTAGAGCTTCCTGGCGCTCTCGTTGCCCGCTTCGTCGGTCATGGTCACCTCGACCATGGTTGTCGTCCCTGCCGTAAGTGTAACGCTCACAGTCCACCTGCCGGCGGAATCGACCGTGGCCGTACCTGCTGGAGTCGTTGCGCCAGCGAGGTAAACCTTGACGGTCACTCCGGCAACTGCACCACTGCCGGTGAGAGTAAGCGTTGTCGAAGTCCGCACCTTCGGGCTGATTAGAGTTGTGTCTTTGAGCGGGTTCTCTGTCCCTGGCGATGGAACGGTTGGTGCCTTAGTGTCGATATAGAACCTGAAGTACGCGTTGTCGTAGTTGTGGTTGTCGCCTGCAATCACGTAGATGTTGTACCAGTTGTCCACTCGCTCAGTGGGATACTGGTTCTCGAAGTTCAGCGTGTTTCGGTCCCACGCCAGAGCATTGACCAAGTTGTCAATCTCGTCGTTTTCGTCGTCGCGTAGCGTGACCGTGTAACCTGCCAGTGGGTTTGTTCCTGTACCATAATCATAGTTCTCGACGCCCAAGGTGGCATCGGCTATGGTCACCTTAATCGTTGGTGTGTTGTCATTTATGTACGTAGTTGCTGGCGAAGTAATGGTGATGCTAGGTTTGACCGTGTCGCAGATGAAGTTCTCCACGTTCTCGTCACCGACGTTGCCTGCCTTATCAACAAAGCTGACACCTATCTCGTTGGCACCCTCGCTCAGCGTCACCGTGTATACAAATGCATCATCAGCGCCCGATACCACTTCAACCGGCGTTGCCGTGCCCTTGCGGATCTTGACCGTCATGCCCGCGACGTTCTCGACGCCCCCATAATAGGTGTTGTCCACCGTGGTCCCGCTGATCGTCAGAGAGACCTCGTTAGTTGGGCTCGTCAGGCTGAAAGTCAGTCCGCCGTAGGTCGTGCTCGGCGTGGGTGGCTTAACCCTGTCGATGGTGAATGTCGGCGTGTTGTCATCGGCCTGCGTCGTGCCGACCGTGTCCTCGATCTGAGCGCCTATCACGTACACGGTAGCGAGCCCATCGCGCTGGATGTTATCGCCAGTCGTGTAGGTGCCCGTCCAAACCGTGTTGTCGGCGTTTGGGGTCATCGTTATCTGGGTGTTCTCTGTTGCCCCATTCTCAGCCACCATTACGTTCTCGAGCTTCGCGAGTGTCTCGTTCGCGGTCAAAGTAATTGTGACTACGGTGTTGTCCTTCGCTGGGTCTGGGGTGATATCGATCGCGGTAATCACAGGCGCAACGTTGTCCACAGTTATAGTCTTGTACACGGTCGCCGTGTGCGGGGCATCGCCGCCGTCGTCCTCAACATCCACCTGGAAGGTGGTGTAGTCACCGCCCACTGCAGGTGAGGTCATTGCAAACTTGAACACTTTGGTGGCGCCGCTCCCGATCATGTTCTCCGTGCCTGTGGTTTGCCAGCGTATCGTTGGTGCGATAGTTGTCGTGGCCCACCCTGCAGGCACGTTCTCCATGTTAGGTACAGTATCCGCAGTCATCTTCACGTTCTCGTTTGCCGCTCGGATGACTTCGGTGTTGTCGAATATAGTCGCGGTGCTGTCGTTGTCTAGAATAAACTCAGTGCCTGCGGGAAAAGCGATACTCCTAGCTTCTGCCACATCCCATACCAAAACGTTGTCATCGACACCAACCTTGTATATCGTGTTGGTCGTCGCCTCCGTAAGTGCCACGAAGATTCGGCCCGTATTGTCGCCTGGCGGGCTGATCGTATTCTCCGCCGCAATTGCCCCTAAGTCCACTACCTTTTTGTTTTCCAACGTGACCTGGTTGTCGACGCCTATAGTGGCTGTAGTTTCAATAACCAGTTGGACTGTGGTGTCTTCCGGCAACCTAACCTTGTTGTCAGCACCCAGCACTACCAGCGTATCTTCCAGAAGCCTAGCCGTGCCATATTCAGATTCCAGAGTTATCACTATATCCCCGGTTCCCCTGACATTTTCCGCAAAATTAGAGATGGGGAAGTTTTCTATGATCTTAGCATCGAGGTTTTCGCTGAGGAGCCCGTCTACATTGTCCCCTGCTGGTTTCCAGCGAATCTTTGTCCCGCTAGGTATAGTCACGCGGGTATTCTCCACAGCCTTTAGAGTGCAAGCACCCAACTTTATAAGCGTGCCCGCTGAAAGCGTCACCTTGTTGTCTTCTAGAGTCACCTCATTGTCCTTGGGTATTTTTACTACCGGCGCCAAGCCCGTAAATGAACTCGGCACGGTCAGGAGGACGTTGTCGATATTGTTCGGCCCGGCGTTCTTAATCGTCAGCGTGTAAACCTTGGTAGTTTGACCCGCCACTTTCTCTGGTGTAATTTCAACTTCGGGTGTGCCAATTTCGGCTGTAACGCTAGTTGTCGATATCGCAAATGCAATTGAAGTTATCATTAGGGCTGCGATCACTAATGCTAGTTTCTCTTTCACTTATTCATCTCCTTTTTTGTACGGCATAAACTCTTTGTGGGCCCCTATTTAAGGGTTTTGAGCCTTAAAAACGCCCCAACTTCAAAGAAAAAGCTTTAAATAGCCCCGATGAATACGTTGAACGTTAATACCATAATCGACGATTGACGTTGCAGATGCACTCATTACGATGCACTTATTCTCGCCCTCCAACGCGCAACGGGCCCTTTAAAAATTCCCAGCCCGCACAAGCCGCAACGCAAAACGCATATATCGCTGCCACCAACACCGCTTGCTTCGCCTGGCGCCCCGCTGGTTGGGTGGGCAAGGTTGGAACCGTTCGAGTGCCCGTGAGTGTGAGCTCGCGACGGTTACCGGCCACATCCCGCGCCACCATGCGGATGGTGTTCGGGCCCGGGCTTAGCTCGACCCGCGTGCTGAACTCGCCCGACGCCCACGCGAGGGTACGCCCGTTCACCTCGAGCGTGGCCGGGTTCGAGTCGCTAAGCATCCCCCTCAGCTCGATCGAGTTCTCTGTCGTCGAGAAGCCCTCGTTGGGTGCCATGAGAGTTATGCCCGGCGGCGCTCGGTCCTGCGAGTAGGCTATGCTGTAACTTCGAAGCGTCGGCGCAAGGGTGCCAACCCCTCGAAGCGTGACCCGGACCTGCAGGTATGGCCGTCCGTAGGTCGGACTCCCGATGGCACTCGACCCAAGCTCCCCCCACTCGGACCAATTCGAGCCATTGTCCGACGAGCGCGTGGCGAACGAGATTGAGGTGTTCTCGGGGAGTGCCGCGTCCCAGCTCAGCGTGCCCCAGTTTTCGACGTACCCCAGCTCAATCGAGGGGCTGGTGAAGGTGCCAACGCGCGGCGTCTTTGTGACGTAGGCGATGCGTATCTCGTGCAGCATGGGGGTTGCCTCTTCGTCGGTGGTCGAGAGTTCCGCGCGGTACTGCAGGTAGCGGTTCTCATATAGCAAATCATCACCTGAATTGACATGCGGCACATCCCCCCAGTCCGGCCAGGTCACGTTGTCAGAGCTCGACCGCACCTTCACGCGAACCGCCGTCGTGTATGGCTTCTGTGCCTCGAGCACGACGTAATCGATGGGAATCGTTGTCTGCATCGCGTCAGTGCTGTCCGCATCCTCAAACTTGATCGAGATGTTATCGCCGATGAGGTAATCGCCGATATTTGTGAGCGTGTGGGTAATTTCCCCCAGAGCCAGAGGTAGACCCCCCGCGAAGTTCTCCCACTCGCCCACGCTCTGCTTCCAGACGCTGACAGTTACATTCTCGTCGCCGGTGGCGTTGTAGCCGTAGATTCGGATGATGGCATTCTCGTAAGTGTTCTCGACGCCTGTGATGCGGTGTTCCCAGTGGATGGCGTAGTTGTCTGCTTTTGTGCTCCTGACCTGAACATAGTCGACAAGCAAGTCGGTCGCGCTCGTTGCCTCATTGTCGCAACTGATGAACTTGATTCGTACATTGTCGCCCGCGCCGCCGTCTGCGATGAGCTCGTTGTCGTACAGCTGGTACTCCCAGAGCTCCCAATCTGTGGAGTTGTCCAAGTTTTCCCCGCAGTAGTTCCAATTCCCCGCGTTGTCCTTGACCATGACTCTGAAGTTATCGTTGGCGTTATCGAGTTTGTAGCGAATCTGGAGGGTGTAGTTGGTGCCCGGGGGTATGTTGTCGATGTTCTCGTAAATCTCCATGTCGTAAAATGTTGTTGGCACGGTGTAAGTGACTTCGAGGTAAGGGGGGTCGGCATCAGATTCCTTGGAACGGTAATAGATGACCCTCGCTATGTCATCGAGATTTTCAGTCTCGTGCCGCATGCCAAAACTCACAACATTGTCGCCCCCAAATTGATTTTGCACAAACCCCGCTGCCGCCCACGAAAACCACGTATACCCGTCTATGCACGCGGTGCCAAGATTCTCTACTAGACTTGGTTGAGTATTCCAAGTTATGGTGTTCTCGGTCCAGCTATCGTCGGCAACCGACCAACTTTGCATCTGCCTCATTTCGTCTACCGGGTTTGAATAAGAGTAGACTCGAAGCCAGAGCTTCGCCTCAGTAATCATAACGTTCGCGGGGATTCCTGAAAGGTCAAATTTTAGAAATGCCCGCCTGTTCGCGCTAGTTTGAGTTCGGGTACTCGATCTAGTCGAGTCGGTGAATCCATATACAAAATCAGGAGAATCTTCCCCAACATACGCGTCATCGCTTGGATTAATGTTTTCAGTCGTGGCTGCTTGTGCGGTGTACGCTCGCTCGTGCAACGTCGAGTACGCCCAGCCATCACCCGCACTCTGATTTTTGAAGTTATCAACGGCCCCGCGAACGTTGTCGTGCGATGCCACATACTTGTACTGCTCGGTCAAAGCGGTATTTTCCTCGCTGATGTCCTCGTAGATGCCATCTTTGCGCTGAACGTTTGTGTAGCTCTCGAGCGGATTTTCTTTCACCAATCTAACGTTATCAAACAAACCGTGGATAGTGGTACCTCCCTCTGCCACTTTGTTCATCAGCACTCCGACGCGTATCGCCGTTATCGTGAACGTTGTTAACCCAAACTTGTTCTTGATGTTCTCGTTAAGGTTGTACACTTGCTCTGGGGTCCAGGTCTGCCACCCGGGGTACCCCCCATCAATGTATTTCACGGTGGCGTTGTCCGTTGGCGTTCCCGCGTTGGGGTGGTAGTACCTGAGCTTGTAGGTTGTGCCGCTGCTTGTGAATTCTACTCCAACAATCACCATGCGCAGATCGGCGCTATCCTTGCCCGTGTGATATTGGTATCTCGCGTAGTATCTCAAAGTGTTAGTTGTGGTTTGGTCTACAGTTCCAAACACGCTCGACGTTTGTTCAGCCGCACTGCCTCGAAGGCCTAAGCCACCGGACACCTGCCTCACACGGCCGGACACAATCCCGTCCACATAATTTCCATGGGTGTCCCAAGTCCCACCCGTATTCTCATCCCCAAAGTACACCAACGTCCAGTTACTTGGCGCGGCGCCGGATTCAAAGCTCGGGTTCAAAAGGACTTGCAGGGGTGGTAGCACGCCCAGCCTGTCCCTGCTGTCGATTAAATTCTCTGGCTCGGCGCTCACAAGTCTCCGCTTGCTCGCAACCCCAGCAGGTGCGCTCTCGTCCCAGCTTATCTGCTGCCAAGTGGAGGCCACGCCAGCATCGAAAACACTCGAGGTGAAATGGCCTACCCCCTCATACCTCGGCGATGCATATGCCCAGAACCCGGTCGAGTTGGCGTGCCAGTAATACACGTTCTCGCCCGCGTAGCCCAGCCTTGTACCGTTGCTTCTCGACGGCCCAAGCGGAACCCCTGCCAGCACCTCCCACGAATTCGAGCTGATGCTGTAGCGGTAGAAGTTGTCCGCCGCGTCATCGCCGTTGCCATCGCCGCCCTTCAAAACGTAAAGGTAATCGCCGCCATCCCAGACCATCGAGCCCCCATCATCGACACCGTCGCTCTCTGTTGTGTCTGGGTTCTCGTTGTAGGGCATCGCCGCCAGATTTTCCCATCTATTCTCCGAAATCACAAAACGTACAAAATAGCGCTCCTTGTTGGAGTCATATAACGATTCGGCATAAGCGCCCGGGATGTAGTACAGGTAATCGTTGCCAGTCCAAATCAAGTTTGCCCCATCATCCGCCCCGTACGGTGGCGAGACATCACTGTACCACTTCAGAGTTCCTATCTCAGTTATCGGCGTTGGGTCCCAGCTCATGCTGCTGATGCTGAAACGGTAGAACTTCGCTCCCCCTGCACTCGCCGGGCGGGCGTCGCTCGTGGTTCCAAGCCAAGCATAAAGATAGTTTTCCCCTCCGATCCTGACCCAAGCTAGGGAGTCACCGATGCCTTGGTGCCACGGGGTATTTTCCAATCGCTCCCAGCTGGAGGGGTCAGCGACCGAAAAACGCCAGAAGCCGTGGCGCGGCTCGTGGTCCTCATGATCGCGTGGATAGTCGCCGTAAGCTCCGCCGGCGAGCACATAGATGTAGTCGGCGTTATCCCATGCAATCGAGCAGCCATTTTTAAAGTACTGCTTTTTCTCCTGCCACTCGATCGCTGGGTTGCTCCAATTCTCCCAGCTCTCGGTTGCGGTGTTGTATCGTCCTATCCCAACCTTGACGCCCGCCCAGTAGCCCCTGAGGATGAAGAGGTAGTCTCCGGCACCGGTCGCGGCCATACCATAGGTGCTCTTATATGATGCCTTTTCTAAGGTGGACCACTCGTCGCCCGTGCTTGCAAGTTTCACACCACCTAGGTCGATAGCTGTCAAGTTCCTGTAATTTTTCCACTTCTCAAAATCAGCTTTAGTGGTCTGCGTCCAGCTTTCGGGCACGATGCGCAGCCTCACGTCGCCCGCCACAACCTCAACCTCATCAAGCCCGCCTGGTGAGCTGAAGCTCTCGTCGGTGTAAACGTCCGGGCTGGCCCTAGCTGGGGGCATCGTTGGGAGCAGCACCATAAGCAAGAGCGCGAGAGGGACAAACCTTCTCATGAGCTCCCCATGTTGCAATTTGTAAATCCGCTCGGAAACGCCAATGAAGGGCTTGCATAGCGTGGGGAGCGAACGTGCTCAAGCAAGGCTAGGTTAACATACCAAGTCACGACAAACGTGGGCACGCATAGTGAGATGTCCAATTCGCCCGCCATGGCTTTGGGTGGAGGTTATTTATATGGGAGAAAATTTTCGGGGGGGCCCTTTGGGTAAAGCGAAAAATTAAAGTTCGGCTCCGCGCTATGGGGCAAAGGAGCGATGCCCATGGCTAAGGGGGGGTTATTTGTTGCGTTCGTCTGCCTCTGGGTGGCATGGATTGCTCTAACAGGTTCACTCAACCCCCAAGAACTCGCGGTGGGGGCGATCGTCGCTGCCTTCGTGGCTGCGGTTTCCTACGAGCTCCTCTTTCGCGGGAGGATGCGAGAGAAATTTGAGCCAAAGCGATGGGGCTACGCGCTCGCCTACGTACCCGCATACATCTGGGCCGAACTCAAAGCCCACGCGAGCGTCATCTACCGCATCCTGCATCCTCGCATGCCGATCAGACCCGGCATCGTTCGAGTTCCCACTGAGCTGCAGAGCGATTTCGGCATCACCGGTTTGGCCAACGCAATCACGATGACCCCTGGTACACTCAGCGTGGAGGTCAGCGAAGAGGAATCCTCCCTTTACGTGCACTGGATTAACGTGAAGGAGGTTGAGCCAGAGCAAACCAGCAGGGAGATCGCTAGGCCTTTCGAGCGCTTCCTCAGGAGGATTTTCGGATGATTCTGCTTGGGGTGCTCATTGTTGTCTTTGGCGCATGTCTCTTCTGTGCGCTCCGCGCTGCGCTGGGGCCCACCGCGCCTGATCGAGTAGTGGCCATCGATGCCCTAATAGCTCTGATGATTGGCGCTCTCGTCCTCCTGGGCAGTTATTACCGCGCCTCCATCTACCTCGATGTCGCCTTAGTCTACGCCTTCCTCGCCTTCTTGGGCACGCTCGCGATCGCGAAATATCTTGAGGGAAGGGGGATCGAAACTTGATTGAAATAATCGCTTATATCCTGCTCGGTATCGGTGCCGCATGCGCCCTTATCGGGGCAATGGGCATCGTGCGCTTCCCGGACGTCTACAACCGAATCCACGCGAACACCGTCGTCGTGGTCGGCGGGGTGATCGTGATGTTGCTCGGCACTAGTGTGCTCGAGGGGCTCAGCTCCTATACCCTAAAAATACTCATCATCGCCCTCTTCCTCTTCCTCACCAATCCCGTTGGATCCCATGCGATCGCTCGAGCCGCCCACAAGTCGGGGGTTAAACTCTGGCGCCGCAGCGTGGTCGACAAGCTCAAGGAGGAGAAATAATGAGTTTAGAGTTACTGATCCAAAACGCCCTGCTCGTGTTCCTGTTCGTGCTATGCCTAATCGCAATCGAGCTTAAGGACCTGCTTTACTCGGTGATCGTTTTAGCTGGAGCGAGCGTATCCCTCGCCATGATTTTTTACATGCTTCAGGCTCCAGATATCGCGATCACCCAGGCAGCCGTGGGGGTGGGGGTGACGACCGTGCTCTTCGTCATCGCGATAAGCCGCACGAGGAGGAAAGAATAAATGCAACGGGTGCTCGCGCTCGGGATGGTCTTGGCAATCGGTGCGCTGCTTGTTTTCACCGTCAGCACCGACCTACTGCCATTTGGTTCCTTCCCTGACCGCCAGATCGGGGAAAACCTCGACAATAGTATCGGACAGCAGATTTTAGAGAACGCCCCCCAGCGGACGGGTGCGGCAAATGTGGTGACGAGCGTCGTGTGGGGTTATCGGGGGTACGACACTTTGGGCGAGGCGACGGTGCTCTTCACGGCCGTCATCGGCGTAGTGATGATTTTCAGGGCATTTAGGGGGCGGAAGTAAATGGCTGGAATGACGGTAATCGTTCGAACCATCGCGAGACTCCTCTTCCCGTTCACCTTCCTCTTCGGCGTCTACATCGTGCTCCATGGCCACCTAAGTCCTGGGGGGGGCTTTCCCGGTGGTGTGATCATCGCTGCCTCAGTTGTCATGCTTCTCCTTGCCTACGGGATCGAACGGGCGCAAACAAAGGTTGGCTCCCTGCGCGCGGAGGTGCTTGAGAGCGTCGGTGGCGTGGCGATAGTTGTCCTCGGATTATTCGGCCTCCTGCTCGGCATCGCCTTCCTCCAAAACGTGTTTCCGCTGGGTGGTCTCGGACAGCTCTTCAGCGCGGGTAACCTGCCCCTGCTCTACCTGGGTATCGGGATAAAAGTCACGGCGGGCATCATCCTGATTTTCTACGCGATGCTGTTCGC
>CAZNRG010000004.1:0-30208 GCA_964575725.1 Hadarchaeota archaeon (SeqCode) | reverse complement strand
TTTTTCACCAGCGTAAGCACCAGACCCTTGCGTCTTCCGAAAGTTCTACCCAGTTCTTTAGCCAAATATCTTGGACGCTTGTAAAAACGGTCGTTGGCAGTTTTCATCCATCCCCGAACCTGCTCTTTTGAGTGCGCGTCACATACATCGAATATCTCGAAATATCTGTTCCAATCTTCGGGTTTGATTGCACCACTAGCTTCAAATCGCCGCCAGAGTTCAGTCCCAGGCAATACCTTGAGTGTGTTCATGTTTAACGTATCTATGTCGGTATGTAAGATGAAATCGAGAGTTTTTTGGAAATCTTCCTCGGTTTCAATCGGGGCCCCAGTTATAACTGAGCCGACCACGTCCAATTTGGCTTTCTGAGCCAAAGCAACTGCTTGCTTGTTTTTCTCGACGGTAGTCTTCTTTTGATAGTAGTCCAAGATCCGCTGGCTCCCGCTTTCCAAACCAAAGAAGATCAACCAGCAACCGGCGTCAGCCATCGCCTTATACATTTTTTCTGATGCAGTATCGACCCTGCCTTCACAGAACCAGTGAACTTTGATTTTACGTTCTTTGATCAGCCCGCATATTTCCATAACGTGGCGCGGAATGGCGGTGAAATTGTCGTCTGCGATGAATATTTGAGTAACTCCCCGTTCGTTGACGAGGTATTCTATTTCATCCACCACTTTCTTCGGGGATCTAGCTCTAATTTTTCTGCCGGAGAAGGCAGTGCAGGAACAAAAAATGCATCCGAATGGGCAGCCACGGGTAGTGACCATCCCAGCCAAATTTTTGAATGCTATTTTATAACCTGTATTTTTCTCACTAAGTTTCCCGTAGCGGGCATTTTTTATCAAATGTCTGGCGGGAATCGGGAGTTCGTCCAAATTTTGAATCGCTTCCCTAGGCCCGGCAAAGAATGGCTTGCCGTTGTTTCTACACATCACTCCTTTGATTCGACCGACATCACCGTTGTTTTCGATTGAATGAATGAGTTCCAAAAATGTGTGCTCCCCTTCCCCAACAACTACGTAATCCAACTCCGGTAAATTGGCAATGAGTTTGTCGGCAACGAATGAGGCGTTGTGCCCGCCTATTACAACCTTGGCTTCCGGAGCAGCTTGTTTTGCTATTTTCACGGCTTCCATCGAGTCAGAGCATGTTTCTGTCATCATGCTTCCAATTCCGACTATATCGGGCTTGAACTCCTCGACCCTGCTTCCTAGGTCTTTGTGTTTAAGTCCACTAGCTACCCCATCAATGACATCCGTCTCGATGCCGTTTTTTTCAAGTACGGTAGCTATGGAAAGTAAACCGATTGGTTCGCACAGCCCAGTGAAAACTATCCCTTGTAATTGGGTCTTGAGCGGAGGATTAATCAGCAATACGCGGACCAGGTATCGCACCTCCTCAATTATTTTCATTAACTGGCATGCTATGTGTTTGGCTCTTTGTTTGCCTGAAACTTAAACTTTCGCTAACATCCAAATTCAAAAGCTTTTGGCAGTTTTATGAAAGGAGACGGGACCAACCTAGCACCTAGAAGGCCGGGGTTGAACGGGTTAATATCTATCTGCACAATATCTTTCTGGAATCGGTGGTACCATGCGCATTGCAATGGTTGGCGACGAATTTTACCCAGCCATCGGTGGAGCACCCACTTATACCATGGGGTTAGGCATGGCATTGGCTAGGTTGGGTGCCGAACCCATCCTTTTTACCCATGCTCATCCGGGACAAGCCGAGGAAGAGGAATTTGGCGGGTTAACGGTCAAGCGCCTAAAAGGTTTCGTTATACCACGTTTCGATCGTGCTATCTCAGCTAGCCTTGCCAAACACCTCCACGAATGCATCAAGTTTAGTGGATTTGATGTGGTTCATGGACAGGACATATATTCACCAATGGCGCTGCAATCCATATACTCTGCCCGCAGGCGCCGAATACCATCTGTGCTAACCTGCCACTCGATTCATAAAACGACTGGTCTTTGGCAACTCATCTACCGACCGTTGGTGCACATGATGTGCCGTGCAAATCGCATGATAGTTGTCAGCAACGCGACAAGAGAGTTTTGTCGTGCGCTGGGCGTTCCAGATCACAAGATGGAGGTCATCTCCAATGGTGTCGACCTATCAAAATTCAACTCGGCCGTTGATGGTTCACAAATGCGTATTCGTTTGGGGCTTAAATCAGAGCCGCTTGTTGTGAGCGCAATTCGGTTGGTCAGGCGGAAGGGGGCACACTATCTCGTAACTGCATTCTTAAGAGTGCGCAAGGACATACCGGACGCGAAATTGGCAATAGCAGGCAAAGGCCCGGAGGCAGCGAATTTGCGCGCCCGGATTAGAGAACTGGGTATGGAGGATTCGATATTTATGCTCGGTACATTGCCACATGAGCAAGTGGCAGAACTGATGGCGGCAGCAAATGTATTTGTTTTACCCTCCATAGTTGAATCATCTCCCTTCACGCTATTGGAAGCCATGGCAGTGGGGGTGCCGGTTATATGCCCCAAAGCTGGTGGCGTATCCGAAATTATCGAAGATGGGATAAACGGGCTAATGGTTCCCCCAGCGGATGTGAATGCGTTGGCAAACACGATTGTGCACATCCTAAATGACAGGCGGCTGGCAAAGCGTCTTCGGAGGAGCGGCTTGAAAACGGTACGTGAGAAATTCAGCTGGGAAAGGACGGCCAGACGAACTCTTGAACTCTATGAAAAAGTATGTGAGGAACATGCGAAACGTCATACTCAGCATTGATGTCGAGCAGGATGTGCCACCATTTTTAAATACATGGCGAGGTGTGAAGGAAGGCTTGCCTCTCCTATTGGATTTACTTTCGAAGCATGGAGTTCCCGCCACATTTTTCGTGACAGGCCAAGCAGCCGAGAAGTTTTCAAAATTGATTCGCAAGGTTTCACGTGAGCATGAAGTTGGATGTCATGGTTATGAGCATGAAAGATTCGATAAAATAAGTGCCAAAAAGCAACTTCGGAGGATTGAGCTGGCAACGAAGATCCTGACCAAAGTCACTGGGCAGAGGATATTGGGATTCAGAGCACCAAACTTCAGACCGAGTACCAACACCTTCGCAGCCCTTAAGCAAGTTGGTTACCTTTACGACGCATCAAACGCATGCTACAGGGTCGGTCCAGATCCTACTCCTTTTGGATTGGTCGAAATTTGCAACACATGGCCATCAAGTTTTCTCCGTTTACCGCCGGGATTTTCCACACGCGTGCTACGTTTATGTTTGAGCACGTTACCGCTGACGGTTTTAGACTATCACCCTTGGGAACTCGTTAAAGTGACTGGGGTTAGATTTGATTGTAGATTTGCCACTGGCGAGGTTGCGTTGCAGCGACTGGATAAAGTACTAAGTTACTTGCGCTCGAAAAAGGTGAAGTTTAAATTAATGAGGGAAATAGCATCGCTCCGTGGGGCTGGAACCCAACCGGCGATGGCTAAGCACGTGGGACAAGGGTCTGGAGCGTAGTAGGTTGAAAATAGCTCTGATGACTGATACTTATCATCCGCAGGTCAACGGTGTGGTGAGCTCCATCGACACGATAGCGGGGGAGGTTGGGAAGAAGCACGAAGTTCATATCTTTGCCCCCACCAAGGTAAAACACATACACAGTTTTCGCTCCTTCACATTTTACCTCCAACCAGACTACAAGATAGCCTTATTCAGACCGAAGATGGTGGCCAAGATTTTCAAGAAGGAGGGCATAGACATAGCCCACGTTCACACGCCTTTCTCTTTAGGAGCGGCGGGGATAAAAGCCGCGAGAGAACTCACCCTTCCCGTCGTAGGGACTTTCCACACGCTCATCCCTGAGTACACTCACTATATCTCTGAAACTTTGGGCCCCCTGCTGAGTAGGCTCACTTGGAAATACGTCACTTTGTTTTACAAGCGCTGCAACGTCGTGACAACTCCCTCCAACCCGATGAGAGAGTGCCTTGTTGAGAGAGGTTTGAAAAAAGTGTACGTGATCCCAAACGCTGTCGATGTGGGCCTCTTTCGTCCAGAGAAAAGGCCGCCGAATAAAGATCCCTGCATCTTGTTTGTCGGGAGGTTGGGCAAGGAAAAAAAGATAGAGGTGTTGATAAACGCAGCGCCCAAAATTTTAAAGGAATATCCTAGGGTTAGGTTCAGGATAGTTGGCACTGGTATTCATGAGGCGTGGTATAAAAAGCTGGTCAGGGAGAGAAAATTAATCGATAGCTTCGTTTTCGAACGTTACCTAGATCTGCCGAACCTGATAGATGCATACAGGGCGTGCGATGTCTTTGTCATGCCCTCGGAAACGGAGACTCAGGGGCTGGTCGCCCTCGAGGCGATGGCGTGTGGGAGACCGGTCGTGGGAGCCAATGCCCTAGGGTTGAAGGATGTGATAACCCACGGCGTAGACGGCTATCTGTTTCAACCAGGCAGCTCGGATGAACTCGCCAATTATGTGCTTAGGCTGTTGGCGGACAAGCGGCGCTGGCAGAATATGGGGAAGAAGGCGCGCGAGAAGGCGGAGAAGTTCTCCTCGAAAAGGATAGGGGAGCTGTGGGTCAGGTTCTACTCTTCTCTTCTACAATAGTCGACCATGCTGATTTTTCTCTTCTACCTACACTTTATACAAGATGTAGTGCTCGGTTTCGTCGACCTTCAAACCGATGTTGTCAACTTTGTTCACCCAATCTCGAGGATATCCTACAGCATCAGTTCCTATCATCGGGCTGTCCGCGGCGATTATCAGTCCTTTGTTAATCAGAATATGTGTCACTCCGTGCTCCGTGATAAAATTTTCGAGTAGTTCGACATTATCGAAGGTATCGTACAAATCCCCACTCCAGAACAGCGATGTCCAACCTGCACGACACCCAACTCTGTAAGCAAGTTGTGCTTGTTCTCTCGCCAATACAAAATCATTTTGGTCGAGATGTTGAATGATTTCATCAAAATCATCGGTGATTTGGGATTCTAGGTAGACTCCTTGGGCCGGGTATAAAATTACTGCTCCAACCAGGAGAACGGGCAACCAACGTTTGGGGTTCTTGAAGACGTTTCCATAGGCGATTGCTAAAAACGGCAGCGTAAATAACACATATCTATCCAGGCCAGCAGTGCTTGGCATCAAGATGAAGATGAGAATACTCTGACACCCGAACGCTAGCGCTAAAGTTCGATCCTGTGGTTTAGTAAAAAAAAGGAGGAGGAATATCGAGAAAGCGCCAATAACCGCCCCCAGTACTTGTAGCCAGTATCCATGTGCCAAGACACTCCAGAAGGAAACGTGGCTCGAATACCATCCATATGCTTGTGAATCTACTGCCCCCTGTAAAGGATAAAGGAGAGAAACCCCCCGCACCGCACAATTGACCCAGTAATAACCTAGGCCAACGAGGAAAACGATTGGGAGGATTGTTTGAAATAATCTCTTTCGTTGTTTAGCATACTTTAGCCAAAGTACAAGCCACGCAAAAAAAAGCGTCACGAGGGCGATTTCTCTTGTCATACATGCATAGGCCCCTGTGCCAATCGCAAGCGCGGCGTAGCCCAGCTTCCCCCCAGAGGCGTATTTAATCGTTGCATAAACGCTCAAAAGTACCAACATCAGGGCAAACATATCGGGATGCGGAGTTATCGTGAATCTAGAGAATGAAAGAGCAAGGACGAGAGGAACAACCACCGCCAGATTTTTTCCAAACCCGAGCATCTCGTGGAGCTTGATCACCAAGACAAGTGACACCGCGGCAAATACCACTCCCAGAATTTTGTAAAGCGGGATCCAATGTGGAAAAGCCGCCATCGCCAAGTGATATCCTATGGGGTAAGGAAAGGGGACCTGAGACGCGTCGCTTTTGTAAATGTGGGGATGATAGACGGGGACGCTGCCGGTATCCTGTATCTCCCTTACATAATCGAGGTGTATGTTAGAATCCAAATGGTTCAAACTCGTAGAGAGGGCGACGATGAACCCCAAAATGAGGAAAAATAGCACCAAAGCTTTCTTTCTCGTCAACCTGAATTTTCGAACCAGTTGCATCACTCCCCGGTTAAGTGGTGCCGTAATGGATATAATGTTGGGTGCTATAAGCCAAACTTGGGGCCTGTTGAAGCCTTTACGGAGGTCTATCGCAGGGTGTCGTCTTTGACTAATCGGTCTCTTTCTGTGGTTTCTCGTAGGATAATGTGATCTCCGCCACGGTTAGCCAATTATAGCTAGCCGCAATGTTTTCTTGGGTACAGGTCAGTTCAACCCAGCCTAACCCATTTTCGAGGCCCCAGTAGGGCACATTTTCGGCGGTGAGTTGGGGACTTCGTTCTATTGTTATCAGATATTCAGGTTCAGCGTTTTCATTCTCCTGAGAAACATCGTAGATCGTTTGGTTGTCCACCATCACTGTAGAAAATTTCTGATAGCGATGCCACAAATTCAATGTCAAATTCGAAGCGTTTTCACCAGAATGCATGAATTCGTATAGCATGGTCACGAGGTTATCCTGCAAAATGGTAGTCTGTCGCAATTGATAGTTTTCCCAAATCATGTTGTGCCGAATTTCCCCCCCATTGCTCACGTTTCGGTAAACGTGATCCCAAAAATTGCGGGAAGCGTTGTCCACGTCGATGACTGATTTCCACCCATCCACCGCCAGCAGCTCGTCGCCTGATGGTGCACATATGGACGGTTTGTTGTCACCCGTGTTTAAGGTGTATGTAATTGTGAAGTGCTCATTCCCTATTTGCCGGTATTCTATCCATACTCCTCGCTCTCTCCATTTCTCCTCCACACGAATGGTTGAGGCGGTAACTACAATGAAATAAAGGAGCAAGAGATAGCTAAACACAATGATAATCTTATCGACGTGATCGGCGAGATACCGAATGAGTACTTTGCGCTTTTTCACCGCCCCACCTTCTTAAAGATAAAAGGCACATCCATAAAACGATATGGATAGCAAATAGCAAGAGAACAAGCAAGGGGACGAGGACGAACCAGCCCACACTGGGGGCGGTTACCCTAAAAAGATCTAACACCCCCTTATCTAACGTAAAATTGAAAAGAAAACGGGTGATGGGTACATTGAAAATCGCAAAAACTAATGGTATAATCCAAATGGCATGATACATTTTTTTGAATGGTGCTAGAGATAGTCCCTTCGACATTCGAATTTTTTTTGTAGATTCAAATTCGTGTAAAACTAAAATAAAAAGCGGGACTAATATGAACCAATGCGCTTCATTCACGACTTTCATGCAGATGAAATATGTGAGAAAGGTCATTAACAATTTTATTCTTAGGGATATCTCTTTTTTTGAGAGGTAAGCATAGATGAGCGACATACCGACGACGAGTGTGAATACACCGATGGCCGGAATGATGATGTGTTTCCATTGAAATGCCGTTGCTTCGCTGAGTCCCCCTTCAAACGCGTAGTAGGCTGAAAATGGAGTCATCCCTTGGGGGGCCCGAAGGGTTTGGAAGCTTAAAGCGGTTGTAACGCCGCCCCAATACGGCAGAACAAATAGGGTAGAAACCGCACCGAAAATCAATGCGTATCGAATGAATTTCCAAGAGCGCCGCCGGATTAATTCAAGGCAAAAAACTGGTAAGGCGAAAATTGGGTATAGCTTCGTTAGGAATCCCAACGACAGCGATATAGCGCTCAGATCATATCTCTTCTTTTCGAAAAAGTAAAGTGAGAGCAAGAGGAAGAATACAGCAATGCTATCGAACATCCAAGCGGCGCTGATGAAAATTATGTAAGGGTTAAACAAAAACATCTTCATCGATTTTTCGTTTCGTTTGGTCATTTTATACAGGAGCAGGGCGATCCCGATGTCAGCTAAAATGATGGGTAGCTTGAACAGGAAATCAAACAGCCACGGCACTTGTATGTAATGGAGTTCCCCAGCCGGTACAGCGACGTGTTCAAGCGGATAAACCATTCCGTAGAGCTTGGCAAATGGGTAGTAGATAAAAATTGGCAGCGGCGGGTAAGCGTAGCCCTGGTAGTAAATGGCATGCCCGACGCCGTACCGTGATAGGGCATCGAGGGTCTGATTTTCTAGGGTTTCGTATGGCGACCTGTCGTGCTCCAAGTCTACGAAGAGGTTGTTCCATGTCACGACGTCCCAGGGATGGTCAAGTTGAATAAAAGCGACCCTTATACTTAGACCCAATATGAGCAAGAGCACCAGACGCTTGCACCAAATGGAACGCGAGCTCCTACTCTGGCCCGGCATATCTCCACGTCCACATCGCGCTCATCGTGTAATTCCAAAGTGTGGCCGCAGCGATACCGAACAATGCCGATATCATGTAGTACACACCGAGTAGCTCGGTCAGGGCAGCCAAGACCACGAGGTTGATCACGAGGCCGCCCACGCAAATTAGATTGAATTTCACTACGCGCTTTAAGATCCCTTTAGTTGAGCGCGCCCTATCTCTGAAGGTCCACAGCTCGTTCAAGGCGAAGTTGGAGAGAATCGATATTTCTATGCTGAAAGCTGCGGAGACCAAGTAAAATAAACCCGCAACCTCCGTTAGAATCCACAATAATCCCAAGTTCACCACTACGCCGCTGGCACCCACCAAACAAAATTTCAAAAAGCGATTCGCTTCTCCGCCGGCTCGCATCAGCCTAAACAAGTGTCTCAGGTAATTGAAATGTTCCCCAAAACCCAAACTGCTTTTCCCATGAACTCTCTTCCCGAAGACGTATGGCACCTCGGCGATTTTTTTCCACGTCCCCTTAACCAAAATCTCGAGCAGGATTTTGAAACCCACCGGATTTAGCTTGGTACCGCTTGCGACCTCCCGCCTGAATGCAAAAAAACCTGAGAGGGGATCAGTCAATCCTTGAACTTGGGGGACGGCGAGCCTCGATAGAAACTCGGCCCCCCTCGAGATGAATTTTCTTCGCTTCCCCCATCGCTTCACACCCCCCTTTCGCACGTACCTGCTTGCTATCGCGATGTCTGCGCCACCATCTATCTCCGCGAGCAGCTCAGGGATTTTTTCCGGTGGGTGCTGGAGGTCGGCGTCTATCACACAAACGATTGGCGCGCGCGCGTGCTTCAGACCATAAACTACGGCCGATGCGAGCCCTTTCTTTCCCCTTCGATGCAGCACTTTGAAGTTTTTGAGTTTTTTTGCGAGTTCATCCGCGAGTTTGCCGGTTCCATCGGGTGAGTTGTCATCTACGATTATCAGCTCGTATTTGGTTCCCCTCAGGGACTTACCCACCCTTTCAACTAGCGGCGGCAAATTTTCTCGCTCGTTATAGGTCGGAACGATGACGGACACTTCAGGGCGCCCGAGTTTCGCTTTGAGCATTCATCCCCCAAAGTTAGCTATTTAGCGAGCGGGGGTTAAAAACCACATCAGGTGGGCTGATTGATAGGCATGATTTTGTGTGGGGGGTTAAGCAAGCGCATGCGGCCCCTAACGAGCAAGGTGCCGAAAGTTTTACTCGAGCTTAAAGATGGTTACACAATCTTGGATAGACAACTTTTCGGTTACAAGAGCGCTGGCATCGACCGAGTATTTTTGCTTACGGGTCACCTCGGTGGGAAAATCAGGCAAAAATGTGGCAGCGAGTATTGGGGGCTGAAGATCAAGTACATTGCTGAAAAAAAGCCTCGTGGCACGCTCAATGCGATCAGGTTGGGTTTGAAAGAGGCAGATGAGGACGTGGTGGCCAGCAACGGAGATGTGGTCGCAGATATCAACCTGAAACAGATGATGCAAGGGTTCAAGAAATCCCGTTGCGCAGCGTCGATATTTGTCACGCGCATGCGGAGCCCTTACGGCATCCTACGGCTCGTCGGCGCGCGCGTTAAGTCGTTCGAGGAGAAACCCCTGCTTGAACACTACATCAACGGGGGCTATTACTGTCTCTCGAGGCGCGTGCTTGGTTTGCTTGAAAAATTCAAGACTGGCGATATCGAGCGCACAGCATTTCCGGAACTTGCAGCCCGTGGACAACTCGCATACTACAAGGAGGGGGGGGACCCATTTTGGGCGTCGATCGACACGATGAAAGATCTGGGGGAGGTCAAGAAAGAATATTCAACTCGCATGGACAAGCCTTGGGGTCACGAAAAATTACTCGAGCTCACCAATAAGCGCATGAAGAAGCTGCTTTACATCATGGCCGAATATCGAACTTCGCTTCACTATCATAAGGTCAGAGATGAGACCCTCCACGTGCTTAGAGGTACCGGGTGGGTTGAATTCGAGAGGGGCAAGCGAAGGCGATTCAGAAAGGGGACAAAGATTCATATCAAACCCAAGGTGGTCCATAGCTTCATAGCATTCGAGAATACATTGATTCGCGAAATCTCGACGCCACACCCAAAAGATGTGGTGAGGGTGAAGGATTTTTACGCGGTGAGGTAGCCGCTTGGGGAGATTGGCTACGGGATTGACTGCGGGCCCTAGTGGTGTGATTTAAATGAAGAAATTCACCCCACGAAGAGTTTTGCTGCTCGCCATCTTCTTCATCGTGATCACTGCACTAGTGGCAGTGTTTTTTGTTCATGGGGACATTTACGCGATGCTAAGTGCACTGGGCGAGTTCGGCTACCCAGGCATCTTTCTGCTCGGCTTCGTCGGCGCCGCATCTATTATCATTCCGATTCCGTACACCGTAGTTTTGTTGACTATCAGCGCACCCCAATTCGGGTTTAATCCCATCCTGCTTGCCATTGTTGCTGGCTTTGGGGCGGCAGTGGGCGAGCTCGTGGGTTATGGGTTGGGCTATGCCGGCAGGCGGGTCGTGAGCAAAAGGCATGAGCGCCGTTTGAACGCGATGTTGAGGATTTTTGACCGTTTTGGGATGCCAGCAGTTTTCGTCTTCGCGCTGACCCCGCTACCCGATGACCTTCTCTTCATCCCCTTGGGCCTCCTGCGCTACAATTTTTGGAAGGTGTTTATCCCGTGCGTAGCCGGAAAATTTCTCATGTCGTTAATCATTGTCCACGTGGGGTCGGCAGCGGGCCAAGTGTTTGTGGGAAACTGGATTTTAGCACTAGCGACGGCAATATTGTTGATTTTGATCATCATCGCGATATTTCGAATCAACTGGGAGAAATTGGCTGAGAAATATTTGCCACAGAAGAAAGGTAAACCAAAATAATATTGAAACTAAAACCCAACGTTAAGCTCTATGCAAGAGTTTACCAAACTTGGAAACAAAAGTTTTCAACAATCCTCGGCGCCCGAAGAGCAATCCCAAAAGCAAACTGAGAATTAAAATTGAAAACAAAATCCCAAGCATCACCAAGATGATTTCTCTGCCCGGAAAATCGAAAACCCCCACCATCCATGCTAAAGTACCCCCGATCCACGGACTTGCTGCGAGCAAAAAGAATGGCAGCAGAGGATGGAAGATTGAATAAAAGAAAGCGATGGAGGATAAAGACCAATACATAGTCGTCTTGACTCGTCCGCTAACACAAAGAATCACGATGAATGGTAATACCCACATAAAATATTGCTCCGCCATAATTCGAACCGATAAGAATATCACCAAGAGACAGGCGAGCATGGTGGTCACTAGGTCCAAGGGTGGCCTCTTAAAGGAAACTTTACTGATTTTCCAAGAAACAACGGTCAGTAGGAGAACGAACACTCCCACCGAAACCCAAGTAGCTAATTCAACAAGTGTGGGTGCAAAGTGGAGAACTGACCAATAGGTTAAACCAAGCGCCAATGGTCCGGTGCTAGTGACGCTAATAGCCGAGGAGAAGAATCCCCCCATCGTTGGCAGATAGGGGAGGAACAAGATGAAAGTTACTGCCAGGAAAATCAAATAAAATCTCGCGCAACTGTGGATTCCTTTCGCCCTCGATTTAGAGGTTTTCAGCAGGTAAGCGGTAATAGGGATCAAAAAAAGGACGGGATACAGTTTGGATCCAACAGCTAGGCCGAGGGAAAGCGAAGAAAGTTGAATTCTTCCCTTAAGGAGGAAGAAAAGTGAAGCCAGGGTAAACAACGCAGGTAAACTATCAAACATCCCCCAGCCGCATGAAATCCAAATCGAAAAAGGGTTCAAAAACCAGAGAAGAGCTGCCCTTTCCGCGAACTTCCTATTTTTCCCTATTGAGTAAACGATACCGTAGAGAAGGAGTGCGATCAAAACGTCTGAAATGAGCATGGGAATCTTAATCAAAGAGTTAAACGCGAACCCAGGGATGCTCGCCACGGGAAATGCATGATCAGGACGTGCTCCAGGTGGGGCGACTTCTATCGGCATAGGCCCCACCTGCAAAGCGCTTGAGACCCAATTGTGCAGATGAGCTATAGGAAACATCGTGTACGCCCACACAGGCGTAATCCAAAGGGATGTTGGAGGGGTCCCAGCCACCACCCCCTCGCTAATCTCGTGCCAGCTCTGCATGTCATAGGGGTGGGCGAAAAAAGGCATGATGCAGAGGCGAATAATTATGCCAATGATGAGGATATACCGCAGTTTCATCGTGACGCCTTTTTTGAATAACTCTGTCGCATGTTTTAAGTTAACGCTGAGGCCGTAACAAAAAATGATTATTCTAGCGGTCTAAGCCAAATTAAACAATTATGCGCGAAACATCGGTTTGGATAGAAATGGCGAATCAAGCTTTAGTGAATCTGTCATTCAATTTTTCTAAAACTTTGGGCAGGGTGGTGTATTCCATTGCTTCCGCGCCCAAGCGAGCGGGTTCAAACTCACCCATCCGACGCAGGGTGACCATGTGTTCGACAGCCTCTCGGCGAGCCAAATCAAATGATGGATCACTGAACAGGTCGCTTATCATCGGATTGCCGTCATCATCGCAGGCGATTTTGCCGTGGCTGACTTGGAGGCCGAGCGCCACGATTCTCGGAGGCCCGTCGAAGGCCACGCACCTAGCATCTTTCAGTCCCACGGGCATCAACGGACCCCAGTGACTACCGCGCATCCATCCCTCAACAAAGTAGCTGTGCATGAATGGCGCCACCGCTTCTCCAAGCGCGGGTAAGCCGTGCTGGCATCTCACGATCGAGACGGGATCGTCCTTTCCCACGTATTTGCCCGCAATCAACGAGAGCCTTGTCGTGCTGGTTGCGGCACATACTAGGTCATCGCTGGCTCGCCAAACGTGTGAAATCACGTAACGTCCCGGCGTCCCGATCAACGCGATTAACTCGTACATCTCTTCAGGACACTTCAGGACAACCTTCTTGTTTTCAAACACGTTAAGAACTTCAAATTTGAAGCCTCCGGTCATGTTTGGGTCTATTACAAGCCCGGCAGTGTTGAAGGGGTCGCCGAATATGCGAAATATCGGATAGTTAAAGGCGCCAGGCTCCGTTTTATCAGCGGCAAAAACAACGATGGGGTCTGAGACTCGCTCATCGATCTCCATTTCAGCCACACCGGGACCCATTCCTCGAACGTTCCCGCTGAAAGCCGTCTTTAGGATATCCTGTCCCGCACCGTAGAGTTTAAGGTCTGTGGCCTTTTTGGCAGCATCTTGGAAAGTGTCCCAAGCTAGCTTGTGGATATCGGGGTTGTTCTCTCCTTTTTGGTGAACCATCAGAAGTTCAAGATCGTCTCCGGCATGAAACACGTAATGGCTGTTGATAAGCCCGCTTTTCTGCGCCTCTTGCAGATGCTTTTTGCCGATGTTTAATAATGGCTCAGGCACCGTGTGATGGCCGGCCAGAGACCCCACGTCACACTTGATTATCGATATGGTCGTTTTCTCGGGCATCCTGTTTACACCCCTAAATTCCTTGTTTTTAATGTGCGTACTGATTAATAAATGATTACGTGCAAAGAAGGTGAGCACCGCTACCCCGCCAACCGCTATGGAGACAGCCAAAGCCAGCGAGTTCACACATAGGAGATAATAAACGCCCCGACTATGCCCGCGGCCACCGAGGCAGCGAGGATGAGCAGTAAAGTCGGCACCGGTCCCGCCCCAACCACAGGTTTTAGGGGCTTTCCCCGGAGACGGTACCACATCCGCGTCGCCCGCTGGGTACCGAGGTGGGCGGCCCACAGGCAAAGCGGCAGGTTCACGGCCAAAATGAGCACGATGAACAGAACCATCCAGAACTCGTTGGGTGGGATATCAGAGAATGACCAACCCCCCACCATTTGCTCGAGTTGGGTAATGAGCACGCTGTCGTAGACCCCCCGCGAGAAGAGGAAGATCGCCGCCCCCACGCCGAAGAAGAGCTGGGCGAGCACGAAGGCCGTGAGGATGGTAAGCGCGAAGTAAGCGAGCGGCTGCCACCAGACGCCAAGATCGAGCGGCGAGGGCACCCGCACGGCTTGACTGAGGTCGATGAAAAGTCCCCCACCGCCGCCCCATCGCCCATAAGTGATACCAAGAACCCAACTCCCGACGATTAGCAACCAAAATGCGGCGTGCCAGTATTCTCCACGCATCACGTGACCTCCACTTCATCTTGGGTGGCGGATATTCTAAAAGAGCTTCGAGGTTGTGTATTTGCACGCTATTGCTGGGGCTGCACTCAGCACCCGTTCACCGAGGGCGCCAGTTATCGGTACTTTCGTTGGTAGTCGCGTCGTGCGGCAGATATGGCGCGGTTGAGGTAGTTGTGGTTTATTTTGGTCGGCTTGGGGGACGTTGGCGCTGCTGGTGTTTTCAAAGTCCCACTGGAACGCTCCAAAGTGCTCAATCTGCGCTCCAAAACTGATAATCGCTGAATTAATGAGTCTAACTTGCTTTCGATAGATGAAATGCGGTCGTCCTTTCCAATTCGTTCCATCTTCTCACCTCTATCTTATTTTTTTGAGATTTCCAGTATTTAAATGTTCGGTTTTGCCTCAAAAGGCCCGAAAATTTCCCCATCATTTATTCTGGGCAATTTTACGCTCTTCTATCTCTCCACCCGGCCCCCGCTCCTTGAAGACTTGCGCCGAAAACTTGCTTATGCGCACTCCCTCGCGGAGCCAGTGGTCGGGCATCAACCCAGCCTTCATGCAGATGTGGGAGAGGAACTCCTCGGCATCCCACCCCCACTCGACAGGCACTTGGGGTAGGAGCAGGCCGGCGTAGCCAGACCACTCGATGATCAGCCCGTCCCTGCCGATCACGATGTGTTTCGGATATTCGCGTGGACTTTTTACTTCGACGGGTTCGGGTTTCGAGAGCACGCTCACCTCCACCTCCAGCGCGGGGAGCTCCTCGGCCTTCACCGGCGGGAAGCGAGGGTCGCGGGTCGCGGAGCTTATGGCGGAGTCGGTCACGGCATCGACGAGCGGCATCTCAGGCAGCGGATGACCGATGCACCCACGGAGCTCGCCACCTTTGTTTAGGGTAACGAAAACCCCCCTAGGTTCGCGCAATTTCGCGGGCACCTTAGGCACCCGTGGTTTCCTGCCCTCGCGCAAGTAGGTTTCGATCGTGTGCCTAGCGAGCTTCACCAGCAACTTTCCTTCCTCGAGCGTGAGCATAGCTCATCCCACCATTCGATTATACCGCGAGGCCATTTCAAGTATGGTCTTCCAATGTGTGCCATGCCAGTATATCTTGCCACAGTTCTCGCATCGCCAGAATTCCTGCTGGGTTTTTAGCACGGTAGCAGGAACCTTGTCCTTTACTTCGTTCTTACTCGCGAGCACGAGTGAACCGTTACACACTGGACATCTGGAGCTTTCGGGCTTAATTTTTATCTTCCGCCCGCAGCGCTTTGAAACCTCAACGAGTTGCTCAACTATATCGTCGCTCTCAACGTAGGCGCCCCTGATGCCCGCCCGCTTGGCGCGGCGATGCAGAGCCAAGTCGCACGTTAGCAGCGCCCTTCGCTCGAGTTTAGCTCGCTCAAGCAAGACATCGTCCTGCTCGTTTGCTGGTATCCCGAGATCACCCACGTAAGTGACGTCGTGGCCAGCCAGCCTGAGCCAGCGCGCAAGCTTGCCGAGCATGCCGTCCGCGATGAATTTCATTGAACCATTCTATCTCTTGCCGCGTTTCAAAAAGTAGTTGTCGCTTGCAGTTTCAACCTTAAAAGGTGAGAAGGGACATTAAAGGTGGCGGTAAAATGCGTCAACGCATTGAGGTCACATGCCCAATCTGCGGGAAGCCTTTCACGGTGGAGCTCGATATAAGCACCTACGTTACGGCCGAAGCGGCAGCGTCCCCAGCGAAGAAGCGCGGGGTAGCGCTGGTGTTGAGGAGCCAAGAGGCCAAGGTCGACTTCGTGCTCCGCGCGATGCGGGCGCTGGCGAGCAAGGAACCAAGCGGGATGATCGAAATTGAAGAAATTGTCGACCTAGCCGGGAAGGTCGGGCTCACGCGTGAGGAGGTCGACGGTGTCTTAGCCAAGGAGAAGGAGGCTGGTCACATCTACGAGCCGAAGCCGGGCGTGGTTTGCTTCACAATCCCGCCCGAGCGAGCGAAGGGCTAGCCCTCTTCCTCAAAAATCTTTTTTTCTTCAAGGCCTTTCTCGAGTGCGTGCTTGAGCCGCTTTCGTTCGAGTTCTTGGTCTTTCTCGCTTCCCTTTCTCTCCTTCTCGCGGCGCTTGAAGCGTCGCAATCAAAACACCATTCTAAACTGCGCGCGCGGGATATAAAAACAAGGCGCCGACATAGACTTAAGGACAAATTTTGATACTCAGTATTGAGGCAGTAGGATGCGACGTGCTTTGGTAGGCCTCGTGGCCCTGCTCTTCCTAATCATGGCTACGCGCGCGGCGCCCCCCGTAGCAGCTCAGCAAAATAGCATAAGGCCGGGAGGAAGCTACACGGTTACAGCCCAAGTCTACAAATCTGCTGGAGTGAGGCTTGTGGAAGGCGAGTGGGAGGTGAGGGCATATTTTTACAGCGGCACGAACTGTTTCAACACCGGAAGTTGGTGGCAGTCGGGGTCAGAATGGATTTATTCAGGATGGTATGACCACCGGTATAGTGGGGATTCTTGGACTGGTGAATCTGGGGATAAAACGTTTAATATTACAACCCAAGTGGTTAACTCTCCAAGGCCACAGGAGGACAAAAATCACGGGATGACCGATATACCGATTGGAAGCTCCGTCACGCTCAGGGCGCGGTTGTTGATCAAAGATATCAACGCGAAGTTTACGGGAGAAGATGCAGGAAATGTTGTTTTCACAATCGGTGGGGTGCAGTACCAGTACCCGTTCCAGAAGGACCAATGGGGGGACATTTGGATAAGTGGCGAGGGTTTCCAGGCACGCATCGATCAAGATTATCAAGGGGTGTACCGGCTCCTCATAGACCAGAGCACACCCGTGTCTGTGAGCAACGATGCCCCAAGTTCCGGGACGATCATTGTCCCGTCGATTAACCTCAATTTGACTTTGATGTCCCCACCCGAGCCCGGCCACGAGTTACCGTTTGAGCTCAAGGTAATCATCGCCGTGGTCGTGGTGATGGCGGTAGTCGGGGCAGTCGTGTACCTAGCGCTGAGGGGGCGAGGGGCCGAAGAGATGGGGCCACTTTAAGCAGAGATAAGAGTTAACAAAGGTTTTTATGTATCGTGTTTGAGTAAATCCGTGGTTTAAGATGAAGCGCCGGATTGGATTGATTTCAATTTTGGCTTTGGTGGCGATTGTTGTATTAGTGCCCCCCGTTAGAGCCGATGTAACCGACTTGTATATCGACGTCACAGATTACGAACGAAACCCCACTCAGGATTCCACCTTTGACATGTCTTTTACAGTTCATGTACCATCTGACGTAACAATACCGAGCTCAACATCGGCCAACCCTTGTTTTCTCTATTACAGCACGTTTTACTTTGTGGGCGATGAAATCAAATACCCCGCTGAAGGATATTGGTGGGGGGACTACGAAGGCAGCACTTTTTATAACTCAGGCGTGACGAATTACATAGTAAAAGTTAAAATGCTGTCTGGTGACGATGCCCCAGTCGGTCAAGAGTTTTACCTTGGAATTTACTGGAAAATACCCCTTGAAAGTGACTATCAAAAGAATAATGACAATATCACGTTTCAAATATTAGGCGATGACAACACATACACCATGTCCATCGTTGACACAGATGTATATCCGGACTACACAAAATATACTATCCATGATGGCGCGTCAGACTTCTATGTTAGAGATGATCAGAAAGGGTATCTTTACGTTCGAACTCTCAAGTCCGGCCTCACGGTTTCTGCAGCACCGGGCTTTGAAATCCCGTTATGGATCATAATAGCTGGCGTTGTGGTATTAGTCGTGGTGATTGTAGCTGTTGTTTTGGCAACAAGAAAGCGCGGCGCCCCCGAAGAGCTTCCACCACCACCCGAGATGGCGCCACCACCACCGCCTGAAGCGCCACCAGCCCCTCCAGAGACCCCACCACCGGAGACCCCACCACCGTCTACTGGGCCCGAGCCCTCACCTTGATTAATTTCCTCGCGAGTTCTTTGATCGCTTTAGCCGCGGGCGAGTTGGGGTTGAGTTCGAGCAATGGTTTCCCCCGCTTGAGCGCCTGCTTCACTTTTTCGTCCTCAGGCACCTCAGCCAGCACGGGCACATTCATGATCGTCCGAATCTCGTCGCGCGTCAGCTCGAACTCCTCCCGGCGAACACGGTTAAGCGCAACCCCGATGGGTACCAAGCCCAAAAACTCGGCGATGAGGCGGGTCTTCATGGCGTCCGAGATCGAGGTCATCTCGGGCGTCGCGACCAGCAAAACCTCGCGCCCAGCTCGCATTGCGGAGACGGTCTCCCGCCCCAGGCCGCTCGGGACATCGATGAGCACGAAGTCGGTCTTTTCGGGCACTTGACGCATAAGCTCCGGCAAGCGCTCCGGGCGGGCTTTCCTGACCTGCTCGAGCGTCACCCCAGCTGGGACGATCTTAACCCGCTTTGGCCCGGGATACATCACGTCGGCGAGCGTGGCCTCGCCTGCCAAGGCATCGTTCAGGGTGTAGACGGACTTCTCTAGCTTGAAAAGTAGGGCTAGGTCGGGCGTACTCAGGCTGCCGTCGATGATTATGGTTTCCTTACCCAAACTTGCAAGGGCGATGCCTAGGTTCGCGACTAGTGTGGTTCGCCCCACTCCCCCCTTGCCGGAGGCGACGGCGATGCGGCGCATGCTAATCACCAAAACCTGAGGTTGCAATTCTAAATAGTCTACGGTGCTACAATTTTCCACCTAATAAACAACCTACTACCAAAGGAGGAGGGGATGCAAATGGCTGAAAAATATGATGTAGTCGTGGCTGGAGGGGGTCCAGCCGGGCTCGCAGCGGCAAGGGTGGCAGCAGCCGAGGGGGGCAAAGTGCTGCTGCTCGAGCTGCAGGCCCAGATAGGTGGGCAGACTCAATCCGCGACTTGGGGGCCCGCCGATGTGATAACGCCCCAGCTTAAAGAATCGATCGTCGCGAACATGAAGGAGGTGAGGCTTCACTCGCCCCACAAGGAGCTCTCGGTGAACGGCGACTTCGGCGTGATCGTGGACAGGCGTTTGTTTGACAAGCTCCTAGCCGCGGATGCCGTAGCGAGCGGTGCCGAGCTCTGGGTGAGCGCCCCCGTCAAGGAACTCTTGGTAAGCGGGGACGCCGTACGGGGGGCATACGTCGAGGCCGGAGGTTGGGCCGAGCGGATTGAAAGTGAGCTCGTGATAGATGCCACGGGTGCCCGGGGCGAGTGGTCGAGCCTTCTGCTTAGGAAGGTGCTGAAGCGGGATTGGAAGCGTGAGCTGCTTGCGCTGAGCAACGAGTATCTAATGGCGAACGTATCGAGCGATCAAAGCGCAGATCTGTTTTTCACTTCCTACTTCGCCCCGCTCGGGCACGCTTGGATCTATCCATTCGGCAAACGCTTCGCGATGGCGGGAGTCCATGGAGTGCGTATCCACCCGGATGCCGCCCTCGACGAGTTCATAGGGAGGCGCGGCGTGTCCAGACTCGAGCGAGCGGTGCCGGTGGCAGCGTTTCGAGGTCAACTCCCCCTTGAGGGATCGCTGAACCAGACATGCGCAAACGGGGTAATCGCAGCCGGAGGCGCAGCCGGTCAGATCTACGCGCTCTCGGGACAAGGGCTTCGTTACGCGCTGCGCTGCGGTGAGATCGCCGGCAAGGTAGCGATTGACGCGATTACCGAGGGCAACGTTTCGAAGGAAGCGCTGACCGATTACGAACGGCAATGGCGAGCAGAGTTCGATGCCGAGCTAAGGGCAGGGCAGCTCCTGCACTCTTCGCTTAGCGTCTCACAGGACCAGCGGATGGACGCGCTGCTTGGTGTGCTGGAGGGCAAGCCCAAGCTCCAACAGGCCTTCCTCGATGTGTTCACAGGTTTCAGGCTCGAGGACTCGCTCGAGGCGCTGCTGAAGGACGAGGAAATTTCCCGAATCTTTGGACGAGAAACGGTTGAGAAAACGCTTGCTCTAAAGTAGTGTGGCCTGAGGTCTTTTGGATGCGCTGCCCCTCGTGCAGCAGCTCAGCGGTGCTTTACGACCAGCTCAGAGGGGCGCAGATATGCACGCGCTGTGGTCTCGTGATTGTGGAGCGCGTGCTCGAGCTTGAGCCGGAATGGCGCCGCAGGCCGGGGGAGGAACTGGAGCGCGCGGACGTGACGGCCGGCATCGATGTAACGCAGCACGATTTTGGGTTGGGGAGCAAGTTTGACCTATCTGGAGATCTTTCCCCAAGCTGCCGCGCCCGCCTCAGGCGGATGCAGCTCTGGCAACGTCGTTCGCGCGCGAGCACTTATGGGGAGCGAAGCCTGCGTGAGGCACTCGTGGAGCTGGACAAATTCTGCGAGGACCTAGCGTTACCCAAGGGCATCAAAGCCGAGATAAGCACCATTTACCGGCGGGCTAGGGCAGCGAGGTTGACCGGGGGCAGGGAAACTCATCAAGTCCTCGCGGCGCTCACCTTCGTTACCTGTAAGCTTCGGGGTTTGCCGCGCACGGAGGGCGAGGTTTCGCATGCGCTCGCTGCTCGCTTGGGCATGGGAGAACACGAAGCTTCACGCAGCCTTCACCGACTCACAAATTTTTTCACACAAAAGCTGAAGCTCGAGCTCCCCCATGTATCGACCGACGATTACATCGACCGATTCGCCACCCAACTCGGGCTTTCCAAGCGGACGGTCGAGCGCGCTCACGAGCTTCACCGCGGTTTGCCCCGAAGCTTTACACAGGGGAGGATCCCGCTCCAGCTCGCCGCGGCCGTGCTCTACCTTGCAGCGGAGATGAGCGGTGAGAAAATTCCCCTCAAAAAAATTGCTGATGCGGCGGGAGTCGGGATTTCCAGCATTTCCAAGAATGTGGCGCGAGTTCAGGGGATCATAGCTCCCCGCGAGGGATAATTATCGTTCCCTCCTCAGCAACACCGATTTCTTCTGTTTTCTTCTCGAGGTGAAGTGCACCGGTCAGCGCAGCTAGGGCAGCATCGATTTCGTGTTCACTTGCGGTTTCTTTCAATTTTATTCCCCTTTCCTTGAACTTAGTCACCCATCGGCGGCGGTCGGGGGTTTTGAAGAGGAGAGTGCCCGAAGTTCGAGGATGAATCTCTATAACTTGAAGACCTTTCGCTCGGAGCTTGCCCGCTAGGTGCATTCCCCGTTCGGTAAGCGACCGCATACCCACGAAGGTGGGCGGAAAGACACGAAAGCCGCGTTTGATTAACGATTTTTCAATTAGCCTGAGGCTACCTTGCGCTGGCAAGCTGAGTGGGGCATCTATAGCAACGACTTCAGGTCGGACGTTTTCACATAGCTCCAAAATTTCAGCATCCGAATAAATCTCTCTTGTTTCGAGCTGCTTGCCACAGAGTTTTGCAACCCCACTTGGATTTTTTGGCAGGCCAGCGAGGTCCAAGCCGATTACGGTTGGCTCGCGCATCAGTACTCACGCCCCATCACTTTAACTCGGATGAGTGGTTTAGCTAGATGTCTACGGGCCCGGGGAGGAACAGCGAAAATCCCAGGCCTAATTTCACGAGGCATAGCAACAATTTTGGCAGCTTTGGCAGGGGCTCTGATTTTGCATCGCTTACAGGAGTACCCCTTGCCTCTACCTTCAGATTTCATGCGTTTGCCACATCGCGGACAAGCTGGATTCACTTTTTTCAACACAGGTGCTAGTTTTAAAATCGCGAGTTTTTCGAGGTTGATGGTCAGCGGTAGCTCTGGTTTTTCCTTAATGCCGCCGTAGACACGCACCTTATCGTCAACGATCAACTTTTTTACAACTTTCCTGAACTGGCGGGTAGGCTCGTAGGCAGCACAGTCAATCCCCCCGGTTTTGTCCCGCATGCTGAAAATAACATGGCCTCCAAGGATGACTTTTGGCGCGTTTGAAACCTCACCCTCGACGATAACCGACCAATAGGGTTTAACTTCCGCAACCTTCGCTCGCCTTAGGTGTTCGTCCGTGCCTTGGTTCGTCTTGTAGATGACGAAGCGCTCGATGGGTTCCAACGCTTTCACGAGTTTATGCGATTCTAGCGTGATTTTGGCGCTCTCCCCACGAATGCCGTAGAGAATTGGGCAGGGCGTGTGGGGTGTGATGCGGATCTCTTCAGTGAAGGGATCCAAATTGTCGAACGTGTGGGGAAAAGTTTTGGTGTTCATCTTAACGACTGAATCGGCATCAACTTTTCTTGGTGTTCCTCGATTTTCTGGCATACGATATGCGATGAGCTCAAACGTCCAGTCATGCTCAAGCGTGTTGCCGATCGCAGCCAGCGCGCCGATGATGCCACGCCCGAGCTTGAACTTGTGCACCTCGGCACCAATTTTTCGCGCTAGGGCTTCAGCTTCCTCAATCGTTACAACATCTTGTACTACTTTTTTCGAGAAAGTTTTCAGCTTTGCAGGAATTTTTTTGTCTTGATAGAAAACTACACCCGGATTTGTGGTTTCGACGCGAAGTTCGGCTAGCTCTTCAACTGCGCGGAGCACGGTCTCTCTGACTACAGGGACTTGATGCTTTTGTACCTTAGCTGTAAAAGCAACAGCGCAATTTCCTCTTGTTTTCAACTTCCAGTTAGGGTTAAGTCTGATTAATTTAGGGTACCCTTCAAGCTTGATACCTTGAGTTTTTAGGCGGTCGATAGCCACGGCTCCAACATAGGTCGTGCACATGCCCTCTTTCGAGTCTGTGTCATCGATGCCTACGTGGAGCAGCGCCAAGCTTATCGACCATTCAACTATCCATCTTACATGAAAAATAGGAGTGTCGTTTGGATAGTAGTTTTATACCGTTTTAAGACTAAATTGAGGACGTGAAAATGTGGATATAAAAGCGATTTTTGCAGGCATGTGTGCTTGTTTTCTGTTTTTGACAATAGTTCCTGAGAGTACAGCACAGGCGGAACTACCTACTTGGAACGTCGGTGATACTTGGGCCATGGGCGCACGTGATGAAGACATAACCTCGATATTCACGGTAATCATGGAAAACCTAAAACAAATTTATTCGGACCTCACCTATGAGGCAAGCGGAAAGCTCAGCTATTTCATTATTTACAAAGTCGATGCTGTAGAAGCGCAACAATACAGAGTGGCCGTGGATGGGGGGATTGAGATGACCGCGGACATGAGTTACAGCATAAGTTATCAGGGGCAGCAAAGTTCTGTTTCTACTAACATGACAATGGTCGCAAAAATAAATGGGACTATCTATTACACCAAAAATGAGCTAGCAGTAGCGCGACAAGACTTGGCGCTGGATCTCGATATGGACTTCTCGATAAGTGGAAGCGGCGCGATGGATACGAACGTCAGCGGATCTGCGGATATGACGGGCAATATGAGCGCCACCTACAATCCGTCGTTGGACATCTTCGATTTTCCGATTACCATCGGTGAGAACTGGACCGCAGAATCCGATGTTACAGTTACAGGCAGCATAACAGGCAAAGTGAGCGCCATGGGCATGGAGCAGAGCACCAGCCAATCGCTTGACAACACCTTCCACCTGTCACTCTCAGCTAGTTGTCCAAGCACGCAGGACGTGACGCTACCGGACGGCTCTATCGCGACATGCTATAAGCTCGTGGTATCGGGCACAGGTTACGCAAGTCCACTCCCACTTACGGGTACACTTTACTATTCACCGGATCAGCGTTTCATCGTAGCGACAGGATTGACGTTCGGCGATGTGATGGGTACTGCGTCCTTCGGATCAACTGAAACACTCCCATCGTACACGCAGAGTATCACGGAGGCTGAAGGTGAACAAGTGTTGTTTACAATGAGTCCGGTCACCGAGCAAGAAGCTAGAGATGCTATAGCTGGGATGGGCGCAGAGGGCATCAGCATCGTCATCATCGGAGCTCTCGCAGCAATAATCATCGCAGCGATCGCAGCAGTTTTGGTAGTAGTTAGACGAAGGCGTGCAAAGCCCGTAGTGAATAAGGGGTTAGCCAAACGAGAGCGCTATTAGTTATTCATCTCCACAAAAACCTTCTTGAGCTTCATTGACAAGGGAGATTTGGGTTATCATGGTTGCCAACCCGTGGGGTGAGTTTAAGCGCGACGTATGCGACGCGCTAGTGGCCGCGCTTTCCAAGCTCGGTTGGAAGCCCCCGAAGAAGCTCGAGGAGATGCTGGAGGAGCCGCCCGACCCGAAACTTGGCGACCTTGCTACGAGGCTCTGCTTCGAGCTCGCGAAATCACTCCACAAGTCCCCCATGTGGCTAGCGGCGGAGCTGGGGAAGACGATAAAACCTGTGGGCCTGATCGCGCGGGTGGAGGTCGCGGACAGCTACGTGAACTTTTTCGTCGATGTTCCCAAGCTCGCCGAACTCACGCTCCGGACAATCGGGCGGGCCGACGCCAAGTACGGTTGTTTCGACCTTGGGAAGGGTAAGAAAGTCGTCATCGAGCACACCAGCGTAAACCCGACCAAGCCGCTCCACATTGGCCACGGCAGGAACGCGGTGATAGGCGACACCATGGCGCGAATCCTGCGAGCTTTGGGCCACGAGGTCGAGGTGCAAAATTACATCGACGACATGGGGCGACAGGTGGCTGAGACCCTGCTCGCATACCGGCTGATCAAGCGAAAGCCCCGCGCGAAGTTCGATCATGTTTTGGGTTTGATTTACGCAGAGATGCACAAGCGCCTCGGGCAGGACCCAAAGCTCGAACAGCAGGTACAAAAAGTGCTCACGCAGCTCGAGCGCGGCAAGGGCGCCCCCGTTCGCCGAGCGAGGCAACTTGCCGAGCGCTGTGTTGAGGCGAACCTCGAGACGACGGATCGTTTGGGCATAGGCTACGATTTGCTAACGTGGGAAAGCGATATTGCGCGGTCAGGGATGCTTAAAGAAACACTTCAACGACTTCGCGCAACTCCATACGTGGTCGAGGGCACGGGCGAGTGGGCTGGAACGCTGGTCTTGAGGTTAGTCGACTTCGGGATCGGGGACAAGGTGCTTGTGCGCTCCGATGGTACCGCAGTTTACACCGCTCGCGACATCGCTTACCAGCTTTGGAAATTCGGGCGGACGAAGGCCGGGCTGCGGTTCAAGCTCCACTCAAAACGCTCCGATGGCACCCGAACTCACGCGACGGCGCAGCTGGGCAGGGTCAGCAGGAAGTTCGCCAACGCTGCCAAGGCGATCAATGTTGTTGGGGCTGAGCAGCGGTTCCCTCAGCAGGTTGTGTTCACCGCGCTAAAGGCGCTCGGTTTGGAAAAGGAGTGCGAGAACTCGCACCACCTAGCCTACGAGCACGTTTGGCTTCCGAGCGGCAGGTTCTCCGGGCGCAAGGGCACTTGGGTTGGGTTCTCCGTCGACGATGTCATCGAAGAGGCGGTGGCCCGCGCCCACGTGGTGGTCGAGGAGCACGCTCCCAAGGCGAGTGAGCGGTTCAAGCGCGAGGCCGCCGAGTTTGTGGGCGTGGGGGCGGTTCGGTACTCGCTGGTCTGCACCTCTCCCGAGAAGCGCATCACCTTCAAGTGGGAGGAGGCACTCAACTTCGACCGCAACAGCGGCCCCGCGGTGCAGTACTCGCATGCCCGGGCTTGCAGCATCCTGCGGAAGGCGAAGCGGCGCGGCGGGAAGCACCCTAGTGACGTCTTCAAGTTACCCCAAGAACAACACCTGATCAAGTTGCTTGCGAAGTTCCCGGAGGTCGTGTGTGGGGCAGGGAAAAGGTTGCAACCGCACTTGCCCGCGCTTTGTGCTGCCGAACTCGCGCTGGCGTTTAACACTTTTTATGAGGCGGCCCCGGTAATTGAGGCAGAGACGGCTGAGCTCAGAGCTGCACGTCTGCGGTTGGTGAACTGCGTTCGGATAGTGCTTCGAAATGCGCTTAATTTGATGGGGATAACCGCGCCCGAACGCATGTGAAAACTAAAAACCTTCCTTGAGTTCGCCCCGCTCTAGGCGCCCGTACCACTCACGCTTGATGGGTTCCTGAGCGTGTAGCTCCTTCCTGCGTGCCTCGAGCAGCTCCGGCTCTTGACCGATGAGTTCGGAGGCTGAAAGCACACGATGTCCACTCCGTTCAGCCTCAGCGTACACGGGCTTCAGATATTCCCGGTACTCCAAACTTCGCAGGAGATGATGATCCACAATGCTTAGCGGCACTTTCCCTACAATTTTGATCATGTTGTTGCAAGCCCTCACGAGGCTCTCTTCATCTATCTTGAATCCTTTTAGGTAGATAGGGGGGCCGCCAATCAGGAGCGCATCCGGTTCCTGTTTTATGATAAGCATGAGCGTGGTGTCATCGATCGGACCTTGCACATCTGACGCGTGCACGACCGAGCAGCCTGGCGTTCGAACCGTTAGCATGAGCACATATCCAAGTTGTGATTCAGGGGGACCATGAAAAACAGGCTTTGAGAACTTTAGGGTGGTGCGACCGAATTTGAAGCTCTTGCCATCAGCGACACGGATCTCCTTCGCGACCCTTGAGTTGAGTTTCTGGAACATGTATCCCCGCTTTCGCTGGCTCAGGTTGATGTTCGAGCTGGTATCCTTAGCCAAGATGAGCTTTCCTCGATAAAGCCGCTCGGCAAGCTCTGGCGAGCTCCATGTCCAGAGCCAATCCTCAAAGCTGGGGACGTAGTGGTCGAAGTGGTAGTGGCTTATCGTCAGCACGTCGGCGCCCCGTGCGGCGTCGAGAATAGCCTGCCGCGAGCGGGCAAGTGCCATGTACTCCCGTTCGTGGGGGCTTAGTTTGAAACGCGGTCCGAGCGCGGAGCCGGGGTCGATGACGAGTTTGACATCATCGGTTTCGACAAGCGTTGCCATGCTCCGGACGCCGAAGCTTTCGAAGGCGAGCGGGAGTATCCGAATTTCACCGTTACCCACAGGTATGGGTTTCATACAATCAAACCCACTTGCTCCACGAAACTTAAATCCCAAGCGCCGCATACAACTACCGATGCCAGCACGTTTGAACTACCTTAAGCGACCTAGGCTCAAGCGGCCCGTGCTCGTTGCAGGCTTACCCGGGATAGCCCACATAGGCAAGCTAGCAGTCGAGTACTTGATTCACCAGCTTCATGCAAAAAAATTTGCCGAGCTATATTCCAAGCACTTCCCCGAGTGGGTCGTCCGGGATGATGGCTCGGTCAAGACGTTGAAGGTAGATTTCTCTCACTGCAAGCCCGATGGGTTAAAGCGTGACCTCTTGCTTGTCACCGCCGATGCTCAAGCGGCCTCTCCGGCGGGGCAGTACAGGCTCGTGGGCGAGATCTTGGACGTCGCGGCGCAGCATGGCGCGGACACCGTTGTCACGATGGCGGCATATGTTCTCTCCCCCAACGAGTCGAAGGCGAAGGTGGTCGGGGCGGCATCGGATGTTGAAACGGTTAAGCTCCTCCGCGAGCACGGGGTGCAGCTTCTTGACAGCGGGATGATAGTGGGGATGAACGGCCTGCTTCCCGGGCTGGCCGCGGCGCGGGGGATGCGTGGGTTCTGCCTGTTGGGCGCGACCCGTGGAGGGCTGCTCGACGTTGAAGCAGCAGAATTCGTTCTTCGGGCCCTAAGTGACGTGCTTGGGTTCAAGTTAGATTTAGAAGAACTCCACAAACACGCCATGACTCTACCTAAATTCAAGCCGCCCAAGCTTAGGCTGCCGAGTGGGATCGAGGAAGAGGTCAGCTACATTCGCTAGGTCGCTCACTCGCGGTAGAAGTGCTTCATGTTCAGCAACCGGAATACCAAAGTTTCAAAAGATTCTAGGTTCTAGAAAAAACGGTGTATGAGTGTCCGAACTCTCCACAAAGGAAATGGGAAAAATAGCGAGGGCATTCGTGAGGCGTTCGATGCGGATAGGGAGAAAGCGCGGCGGGGGACATGATGCTGTAAGAATTCTATATAATCGTACCGACCCGAGTTGTGAAAAATTTGCTTTCAAGGTACAAGAAGAGTGCTGGCGAGTTGGCGCGCACACGCTTTTACTCGGCTACTCGTCAAAGAGGCAGAAGCTCAGCTATCTGTTGACTCCCGAAAGCTCTCTGCGCGAGATGAGCCCGTTCGCGGAGGCGATAGCGAGGCGGGCGGACGTATTAATTTTCATCGGGGAGCAGGATGAACCAAACTGGGCAAGGGGGCTCACGGCAAAAATTAAACTCACGGCACCCATCCGGCAGAGGCTTCACGAAATCACCGACCGGAGGCGGACCCGATGGGCGTATTTCGGCTGGCCCATCCCGGCGGCGGCCTGTGCATACGGTTGTTCGATTAAACGATTTAGAGGGATTTTTTTCAACAGCATCCAGAAGACCTTCGAGCGGAAATTGCTCAGACTCTGCAAGTTTTACCATGATGCGCTCGCTAGGAAAAATAAGGTTCAAATAGTGGCGGACGATGGCACAGACCTGAGTTTTCAAATAAAAGGTCGCCCGGTGCTTGTCGACGACGGCGTAATTTCTCGCGAGGATCTTGAGCGCGGTGACGTTGGAGTTAACATCCCGGCTGGCGAAGTATTCGTGGCACCGCTTGAGACAAGTGCGGACGGAGAAATCTTGTTCGAGCGAGTTGCGATTCCGGGGTTTGGAAAACTTGAAAGGCTGAAGCTCAAGTTCAGGCGAGGCAAGGTCGTGAGCTACGAAGCGGTACGTGGCAGGGAGAACTTTACCAAATTCCTCGCGGCGAACACGGGAGAAAAGGACCGCATCGGGGAGTTCGGCATTGGTACAAATCCGGGTGCAGCTTACACGGGGGGCAGCATAATAATTGACGAGAAAATTTTCGGCACGGCCCACATAGCCATTGGCAACAACCGCGGCGCCTACCACGGCAAAAATCGGGCCTCCAGTCACCTTGATCTAATCAAGGACATGCGGCGGGGGCAGGTTTTCGTAGATGACAAACTGATTATGAACAAGGGCAAACCGGTTCAGTGATTTTGATTATTGCAACGATTGGTAATGTTTTTTGGTAAAATCGAGTTCCACTCCCGCACAAAGTGATTTAAATGTATCACCAGAGAGGCATTGGAGGCGAATAAATCGGCGGGAAATAGATGGATGTACTTTTCACGATTCTCTTTATTATGGGCATTCCCGCCGCCTTAGCCACGTTTTTTTCGCCTATAAAGGAGAACGATTTCCAATGAGGTTAAAAAGACACCTGGGCCTACTTGATGTTTTTTCCATATCATCAGGCGCTATGATCAGTTCCGGACTATTTATCTTGTTGGGGCTCGCATTCACAAAAACTGGCCCTTCCCTGATTCTTGCTTATTTGTTGGCAAGTCTTTTGATTATACCTGTCCTGCTCTCCAAGGCTGAGCTCGCCACAGCCATGCCAAGAACGGGGGGGGCTTTCTTTTATGTACACCGAAGTATGGGGGCTGGTGCGAGCACGCCTGCGGGATTTGCCGCATGGTTTTCTTTAGCGTTTAAAAGCGCTTTTGCTCTGATAGGCATAGGCGTGATTTTATTGCTGCTTTTCCCAGGCATTACCGAGATGCAAATAAAACTTGTTGCTGTAGTGTTTTGCATAATTTTTACTCTTGTTAATTTAATTGGCGTCAAACTTACGGGGAGGGTCCAAGCAGCTATTGTTGTTTGCCTCATCTCTCTGCTTGTTTTTTACGTTATCTTCGGTTCTTTTTCTGTTCAATCCCACAGATATGCCCCCTTCATGCCTCTTGGTCTTGGTTCTGTTTTCGCAACAGCAGGTTTTATTTTTGTTTCTTATGGGGGCCTAACAAAAGTCTGCGCCGTCGCAGGCGAAATAAAAAACCCTAAACGAAATATACCTCTTGGAATGTTTCTTTCTTGGGGCATTGTATCCTTACTTTATGTTTTGGTTGCTTTTGTAAC
>CAZNRG010000003.1:14271-37693 GCA_964575725.1 Hadarchaeota archaeon (SeqCode) | reverse complement strand
GGTGTCAGCAGGGGCGTTGAAAAAGCGTTATTTATCGAGCTTGGGTAGTTAGCTTGTGGTTCCATGCTCGGCGGTTACGCTGGCAAAATCCTGCGGGTGAATCTATCAACAGGTAAAATTTCTGAGCAGAGGCTCGACGAAAAAATCGCGTTCAACTTCCTGGGAGGCAGGGGTTACGCTACGAGGATTCTGTATGAGGAGCTGAAGCCGAGTATCAATGCCTTGGGTGAGGAGAATAAACTCATTTTCATGACTGGTCCTCTGACAGGTACCAGCTTTCCAGGCGCTGGGCGAACTTCGGTGAGCTCGAAATCTCCCCTAACGGCCACGATATTCGACGCCTCGATGGGCGGTACCTTCGGAGTTCACCTGAAGCGTGCAGGGTACGATGGGGTCGTCATCGAGGGGAAATCGAAGAAACCCATTTATTTACTCATCGATGGCAGGCGGGCCTCACTCAAGGACGCGAGCTCACTTTGGGGGGAAGGTACCTCCGAGGCCGAGCGCAAGCTGAAGAGACTACACAAAAACTCGGGGGTCGCGACGATCGGTCCCGCGGGTGATAATTTGGCTCGGATGGCATGTATCAGCGCGGAAACCCAAACTGGGCGCGGGGGTTTTGCGGGAAGAGGAGGTTTGGGGGCGGTAATGGGGTCGAAGCATCTGAAAGCAGTCATCGTTGGAGGCAATAAAAAAATAAAAATCATACATCAGCTTGCGTATGAAAAAATTCTCGACAAAATCAGGCGTACGATTGAGGCCCACCCGATCACGGGCAAGGATGGGAGCTTGGCCCGCTTCGGCACCGCCCTGCTCGTGCATCGAATAGCCGCTGCCGGGATGCTGCCTAAGGACAATTTTTCAGGGGCCCACTTGAGCTTCGATGATGTTGATGGGTTTTCAGGGGAGACGGTGAGGGAGCGATACCTCGTGGGGCGGAGTGCTTGCCACGCTTGTCCAACGGGCTGCGGCAGGCGGGTCAAGGTCGGCGGCAGGGTAGGCAAAGGACCGGAGTTTGAGAGCATTGCCATGCTCGGGCCAAACTCGGGCTTTAACGATTACAAGCAAGAAATATTGCCTCTCGCCTCACTTTGCGACGAACTCGGGTTGGATACGATTTCGGTGGGGAACATCCTCGGCTTCGCCCGCGCCGTAGGTAGGGTCAGGGGTTTCGAGAGTGCCAAGCGGCTCATCGAGGAAATAGCAGCCGGTGAGTCGGTGTTTTCGGGAGGGTTGGCGCGTGCGGCGAAAAACCTCGGCAAGCAAGCTGCCGCGGCGCACGTTAAGGGGTTAGAGTTTCCGGCATACGACCCCCGGGGCGCGAAAGGAATGGCCCTCGCTTACGCGACGAGCAACCGGGGAGGGTGCCACCTTCGAGCCTACACGATCGCGCCCGAGATTTTGAGCAACCCAGAATTTGTCAACCCGGGCGCCGAGCTGGGCAAGGCGGGGCTTGTGCGACGGATGCAGGATGCTTTTGCGGTCTATGACAGCTTGGCCACGTGCAAGTTCCATGGATTTGCTTTATTCGGTACGCTTGACTACGAGCTCGACGATATCGCCAAGGCATTGACGGCAGTGACCGGGATGCAGTGGACGAACGAACACTTGCACGAAGTAGGCTCCAGAATTTACACGACTGAGCGGTTATTCAACGCCCGCGAGGGGTTCACCTCCAAGCAGGACGCGCTGCCTAGGCGGTTTGGCGTCAACCTAATCAATTTATTGCGTGAGTATTACAAGGAGAGAGGTTGGAGTAGGAAGGGGATACCCACGACGTCACCCCCGCTTCGAAGGCCCAAGCGAGCGAAGAAGGTTAAGGTGCTAGCTAGCCCTCTTGAGCGAATGAAGTTCCCGCAGCTTCAGGTAGCGCTCGACATGGATGCGGATGTGCCGGCGATCGCTGCGATTGCTAAGCAGGCCTATGCGGGCGGGGCCAGAGTTATCGAGGCCGGGACGCCCGCCATCAAACGGCATGGTGTGGAGACCCTTTTGCCCGCCATTCGAAAAGTTGCCCCCAAAGCCCTACTCGTGGCAGATTTGAAGACGATGGACGTGGGCAACCTCGAGGCCCGGATAGCTTTCCGAGCAGGAGCTGATGTTTCGGCAGTGCTTGCGATAGGCGGGCGGACAAAAATCATTGAGGCGGTGAGTGAGGCGGCGCGCTGGGATAAGGCAACACTTATTGACTTCATCGATTGCCCCGACCCATTGATGATAATCGATGAGCTGGCTAAAGAGCTGGGAGGCCACGAGGGCAGGGTGATCTTCTGCCTGCATCGAGGGATAAGTGAGCAACTCAAGGGGCGAGGAATCTACGAGGAGACTCAACTTATAGCCGAGGCCCGAAAACGCGCCGGGCGATTTACACTTGCCGTGGCAGGAGGAATCAAGGAGGGGGTCGCGAAGGATGTCGCAGGGACAGGTGCGAAAATCTGCATAGCCGGAAGTTCAATCTATAACTCTGCGAATCCCAAAGAAACAGCTAGGAGGATTTTGCAGGAGATAAAAAAGGCCTACAAACGCTAGCCCTTTAGCCCTAGCTTCGCTGGCAAGTACTCTTTGACCACATAGCTCAGCCCATACTTCGAGAAAGCCTGCTGCTCCGCTTTCTTCCCCAGCTCGAGCATCTTCTTTATCTCCCCCTGCCAGAACTCGCTCGAGTACCGCGGATCTTTCTGGAGCTGCTTCAGGCGGTTGATGTCGAGCTCCCGGAGCTTGTCGGTGGGCAATTTATAATCTACGATATCGCTCGCGGTGACACCCAAGAACTGTGCATCGGGCACCGCTAGCTCGTGGTTGATGTATGCGAGTTTTGCACTCCCTGAGATTACAACCATCGCGATGTGGAAACCGAAGGGGTCCCCGTCGGTAAACAAGTAAATTGGCAGACCGAGTTCATTGTGTGCCCGTTTCAAAAAGCGTCGTGTCGCCCTAGCGGCTTGCCCCTTTAGGCCAACCACGAGTGCGTCAAACTTTTTCCACGCCCGCTCCTGCACGAGCCGATGGTACATGCCCATCGTTTCTATCGCGATGACCCGCTTCGCTTTGCACTTGACGAATTCAACGTCATCTATGGTGGGGGGAATGGTGTAGCCCGCGCGTCCGGCTTTTGTGGCGTCTATCACCACGTTGTCCTCGTTCACGACGAGTTTGCCATAAACCGCAGCGCCATCTTCCTCGGGGGTCAGACCCAGATCCTCGCGTTTGAGCCCGAGCGTGGCTTCGAGATCCTCAATGATGGCATCCGACTCGCCTTGTTCGTGGAAGGGGCCAGCGTCCCAGCCTTCTGCGGTGTAATACATTTCCCGGAGGGTCGCAAATTTCCCGCTTGTGACGAGTTCCTTAGCGAAATCGGCGGCGCACATTAGTTGGGCAAATTTTTTGACTTGCTTCATACTTCCCGCAGAGCGAACGCCGTGGCGAGGCCCGAGCACGAAGTAGCGGTTAGCCTCATCGTAGATTATGTTGGTGGTGCTTCGAGAAGGTATTTTGAGCTTGGGGGGGCGAACGTGAGCGATGTCTCCGATAACATCCTTGCCCAAGCCGGCTAGCTTTTCGCTCGACTTCCGCTTATGCACTCGCTCTCGTGCCTTAGCTTTCCCCGCCACCCTCAACCCCCGCTACCTTCTTTAGTAAAGGTTTAATATCAGGCTCTTTGGCACCCGCTAGGCTCGCTGCTTTGCGAGCAATCACTGGCAGGTACTGCTCGAACACCCCTGCCCGCTCCTGCCGCTCCTTGATGCGTATCTTTCGATAGAGGAATCGCCTTAGCTCCCGAGCCGCGTCCATGATCGCGCCCCGAATCTCGTTGAAAACTTCGGGCTCTTCTGCAATCGATTGCTTACCTGCCGAGGTGTAGGGGACGTAGGCCGAGACAACGTTGACGAAAAGCGTTAGCGGCGCTGTCGAGATGTCCACGCCGTAGCGGCGCCAGTCGATGTTCCGGGCGGCGGAGGTTATCGCGCATCCTCCCTGATCAAAAATCAGCGGCGCGCGGTTCGCAAATCGGATGAGTTCCATCCCGGCCTCGGCCCCGACTTCTTCGCCCTTCCCTTCCACGCTCTTACCCGCGCTCCCGCCGTAGGCCACCCCCGCCTCGACGATGAACGGCAGCCCCCCACGATATACCTTGGGCGGACGGGTCACGGCATAGGCGAACTCGGGCTTCAGAATCTGGCGCAATCCGTTCTCGATGTCAGCTACACCTATGGGTCGCAGGCCGGCGGTGGGTGGAGCCATGAGCTTGACCTGCTTGAACGCCGAGACTATTCGCTCCGCATCCTCCCAGGTCAACTCGGCCGGTTTCTTTTTAGCATCGACTCCCGAGAGTCTCACGACTTCTTCAGCCTTCCGCTTTGAGACTCGCGAGAAACCTGTTGCCAAGAAGCTCGCCACGTTTCGGCCCTTGGTGCGCTTTGCCAAGATGAGCAGGTCGTCAGACATTATCCCCCAGGGGTGCAGGGGCATGGGCTTGGGGCGCTCGGGTACTTGGTCGGTGGCGGGTTCCAAAATGGTGAGCGTTCCATCGGGCTCGACAAAGGTTATTCGAACATGGGGGTTCGCGATTGCCGTCATCCGGAGGTAGTTAAATGGGCCATAACGGGAGCGCATACAAGCGACGTCTTTTACCTCAACTTCGACCCGCGTGCCGCGCCACTTCCCTTTAAGCTTCTCGACGTTTGTCACCTTGCCCTCGTTTCGGTCGACATCGATCATCACATCGGCTCGTACGATCTCCCCATTGCCCGTCGAGGTGACTACGGTTGTCGGCTTACCGCTTGTGATTTGCCCGAACATTACCGAGCCGGAAACCCCTATCCCCTGTTGCCCCCGCGACTGCATGTGGCGATGTAACTTGGTTCCTGCCAGCATCTTGCCGAATACATTGGGGATGAACTCCTTAGGGATACCAGAAGCGTTGTCCTCGATCGCCACTCGAAAGTGCTCGGGCTCTTCATTGACGCGCTTGATGGCAACAAATATATTGGGGAGCACGCCTGCATCCTCTGCAGCATCGATGGCGTTGGTGACGCCCTCGTGAATGATCGTGGTGAGCGAGCGGATTTTGCCCGTGTAGCCCAGCATCGCTGCATTTTTCCGGAAAAACTCGCTGACGCTGTGCTCCCTGAACTCTTTGAAAAGCTCTTCTGCCATAGTTTCCATTTTTACTGCCTTTTTTCCTTTTATTTTGATAATCTAACTCTTTTCACCTTTTTATTTTAAAACTACCTATTTTTCTCCTTTTTTGCTTGATTAAATAATGTTTTTTGGGTTTAAATAGGTTTTGGAGCCTTCTTTAAAGTAATACTTTTTAAAACAAAAAATGTCTATCGTCGCAGAACCACTCTCCTTTTCATCTCCCTGCGCTTTCGTTCGAGGAAGCGGTAGACCGATGAATGTTTGGCCCCCCCCAGCAACCTCTCGATTGCCTCTCGAGCGACCGCAAGCTGCTCGGCCGTCCCGATGAGCGCGATGGTCTTACCGTAGACCGACACATGAGCCTCAGTCGTTTCCTCGAGGATTTGCCGCGTTTTTCCCCGCTCTCCTATCGCCCGACCTTTCAGTCGGATGAGAGCCTTCTCTGAACGCCCGGTGAAATCCCGGATGTCGATCACTTCGAGGAGCTGGTTGTCCTCGAACAACCGGAAAGCCCGCTCGGAGCTGAAGCCGCGAGCGATGGCGTGGAGCACCTCCCTCGCCATGAGAGCTCCTAGCGGGTCCTCACCGGGCTCGATCCGCACTTCCCCGGTTTCACTGTCGAGTGTGAGCCTCGTGCCCGTTCGGCGTTCGATTTCCTGTTTCACCTCGCCTCTCGGGCCGATCGCTACACCTATGCGCTCCTTCGGCAATCGGGCATACATGGATGGCACCCAATTAACGCGGACTCGGGTTATCTTTAAACACGATGCTTCCTGAAGGCTCGAGCTTTCCGGCGTATTTTCCCCGGAGGTCATCGTAACCCAAGCGTACCGCGCGGTCCATGGTGTAGAAGAGGAGCTGGCACACCCGCATCCCCGGGTAGAGCTTAACTGGTGATGGGTTCATGTTGAGAATTTCAAGCGTGACGGGGATTGGCCCCCTCGCCCCAGAGCCCGGATTTACATGGCCCGATGAGATGTGGATGAACACCCCCATTCGCGCCACCGAGGAGCGCCCCTCTATGGAGGCCACTAGGTCATTTGGCACCGCTACCCGCTCACGGGTGATACCTAGCACGAGCTGCTTAGGTTGTAGGACGAATGGCTTCCCCTTGGTGTCGACCAGTTCGGTGTTTTGCTCGATTGACTTCTCATCGTGGGGATCGACGAGTTCGTTTTTCTTAAAAATTCTGAACTTGGCGCCGAGACGGAGATCAACTTGGCTCGGCCCAATCAGCTTTTCATCAAAAGGTTCAATCACGATTTTACCCATCCTTATGTATTCGCGAATCTGCTCTCCAGACAGGACGACCACGCCAACCCCAAAATCCTGTTTCGCACCCCTACAAAAACGTTGCGGTGGATGTCTCACTCGCCCTTGACATCAGAAAATAGTTTGGTTGGTTCTGGTATTTTCATGCCCAGCTTTCGAAAGTAACGTGTGAGGTTGCTTAAATCACGCGTCAAAAGTTCATCGCACATCGGGTTCGCAATATCTGTAGCCATCGAAAAATCTATGAGCACGGGTTCGGGCGTTAGCAGCACGTTGTACTCGCTGAAGTCGGCGTGAATGAGCTCGGCTTTGCGGTAGAGCACCTTGATTGCTTCGAGTAGTTTTTCGAATGATTGTTTAGGCGCCTTCGGTGGAACGTCCTTCATGCGAGGGTATGGGATACCTTCTTCTCCTATGAACTCCATCGCCAGTACATTCTTCTCGCAATCAATCGGCTTGGGTACTGCGACACCCGCTTCGTAAGCACGCTGCAAATTCTTGAACTCTCGCGAAACCCAAGAGTAGATAATTTGTCTTCGCTCGCGGTGGATGCGGCGAAATCGCGGGTCTCCAGCCAGGTATCGGTACATGGTTTTAAAATTGGAGGTGGCGATTCGATAGATTTTGGCCGCGACGTAGTTTCCCTGATTGTCGAGCGCACAAAAAATGTTTGCCTCCTTGCCCGTGGAAACAGCGCCGAAAAAGATGTCAAAGACCCCCCGGTTTATCATGTGGTAAAGGGTGAGCAGAGTTGAGCTGTCGAAGACGCTCGCCATTATCTTGTAGGTCTCGGAGTCCTTCTCAAGGCGCTCGGGCTTGTGGCGCTCGAGCTTGCTGAGCAACGCTTCAAAATCGGCCGGCAAACGATGCCCCCTATTCCCAGAGGCCCTTTCTCCTCAGCCACTCGACCTGCGTCCGGGTGTAGCGGTAGATGACGTCTCCCTTTTTCTCACTTTGTACCGTCCAAGGGCGAACGATCACCACGTCGTTTTCCCGAACCCAGAGCCGCTTGCGGATCTTGCCCCGGATTCGGCATGTGCGCACGTGCCCATCCTTACACCTGACGCGTAGACGATCGAAGCCAAACATCTGCTCGGCAACACCTAAAACTTCGTCCGTGCGAGGCATGCGGATGCGCGCGATCTCCTCTCCAGGGGTCAGCTTCTTACGCTTGGGCATCAGGCGCCTCCGAGTTTGCGATCCCAGAGCAGTCGGTTTACCCCGTTCAACATCGCTTGGACGCTCGCCATGATGATGTCTCCACTCGTGCCCCGAGCTGTTACTATTCGCCGGCCATCCGTTAGCTTGACCACAACACCCACAACCGCGTCGGTCCCCCCCGAGATCGCATCGACATGGTATTCCTGAAGCCTGATGTTCGACATACCCTCGACGACCTTTCGAATCGCATCCATCGCAGCATCGACCGGGCCGACCCCCACCCCAGACTCGACCACTTCTTTGTCCTCAAATTTTATCCGCACCGAAGCGGTCGGGGTCACTTTATTGCCGCTCACCACGGTCAGCTCATCAAGCTTGATCACTTCCTCAAGCATGCGCCCCATCACCGCGTCTACTATCGCTCGAAGCTCTGTGTCAGTGATCAGCTTTCCCCTATCACCCAGTCGCTTAACCTGCCCAAAAATCGCTTGGACCTGCTCTTTCGTAGGTTTCAGCCCCATTCGCTTGAGCTCGCTTTCAATGGCATGGGAGCCGACATGTTTTCCGAAGACGAGTTTCCGATGATGCCCCACCACTTCAGGCGAGATCGGCTCGTAGGTTGGTGGGTAGACGAGCACACCGTGAGTGTGGATGCCCGCTTCGTGCGCGAAGGCGTTTTCGCCAACCACGGATTTCGTCGGCGATACTGGCAGCCCCGTGTGGCGTTCCACCAGCTTAGAGATACTGTAAAGCTTGTTCAGCTTGACCCCAGTTTTGATTCCGTGAAAATGTGTGAGCGCGAGCACAACCTCTTCAAGCGCGGCGTTTCCCCCACGTTCGCCCAATCCGTTGACGGTTACATGAAACTCTTGGGCCCCAGCTTGGATCGCGGCGAGCGTGTTTGCAGTTGCCATGCCGAAATCATCATGACAGTGGGCAGCAACGGGCACTTTTAAGGTCTTTGTGAGTTCGGAGAAAAGTGTGCTTGATTTCTCCGGGGTGAGTACCCCCACCGTATCGCACACGCAAACCCGCTGTACTCCCCCCTTGACGGCCGCCGAGAGGAGCTCGCGGAGGAAAGCAGGGTCAGTGCGGGTAGCGTCCTCGGCGGAGAACTCCACCACCAGCCCGTGGTCGAGCGCATAGCGCGCGGCGTCGAGAGATGTTCGCTTTACCTCCTGCCTGCTCTTCTTCAGTTTATGCTTCAAGTGAATGTCAGATGTGGGGACGACGAGGTGCACGCTGTCGACATCACATGCAAGCGCGGCGTCCACATCGCTTCGAAGGGCTCGGACAAAGCTGCATATTTCAGCATCCAAGCCAGCCTTTGAGATGAGTTTTATTGCTTGACGTTCGCCCTCTGAGGTTATCGGCGCCCCAGCTTCTATTATGTCAACGCCAAGATCGTCGAGGGCGCGGGCTATCTCCAGCTTCTGCTCGGGCGCCAAAGCCACGCCGGGGGTTTGCTCCCCATCGCGCAGCGTTGTGTCGAGCACCTTTAACCTGCGTTTTGCCATGTTTTCAACCTCGTGCTATATTGGGCAACGTTATTATTTAATGCCCTACATTAGTTGTTGAGGGAGCTGAATGCCCAAGGAAGCTTTCGTCAGCGATTTCATCCGGCAGGTCAGCAAAAAAGTCAAGCTACCAGAGCGAATCAGGATATTCGATACCACCCTCCGGGATGGTGACCAGACCCCAGGGGTGTCGTTCACCGCTGACCAGAAGCTGCTCATCGCTCGACAGCTCGACAGGCTAGGGGTAGACACGATTGAGGCTGGCACGCCCGTGTCGTCAGAGGGGGAAAGGAAAGCTGTGGCCACGATTGCGAAAGCTGGCCTAGATGCGGAGATTTGTGGACTCGCAAGGCCGATCAAAGAGGACGTGGATGCAGCGCTCGGGTGTGAGGTTGACTGTGTTCACGTATTCATCAGCACCTCGGATCTACACCTCAAACACATGCTCAAGATGACGCGTAAACAGGTCCTCCAACAAGCGGTCGAATATGTCGAATATGCGAAGGATCACGGCGTTACCGTCGAATTCTCGGCCATGGATGCTTCGCGGACCGACCTGGGGTACCTCAAGCAAATTTACAAGGCGACCGTGGATGCTGGCGCAGACCGCATCAACGTCCCCGATACGGTTGGCGTTATCACTCCGCGGGGCATGAATTACCTCATTAGCCAGCTTAAGCCAGTTATAAAAGTGCCGATAAGCGTGCACTGCCACGACGATTTGGGGTTAGCAACAGCCAACTCGCTTGCGGCTGTCGAGGCCGGGGCCGAGCAGGTTCAAGTGGCGATCAACGGGCTGGGCGAACGTGCGGGTAACGCATCGCTCGAGGAAGTAGTCATGGCACTTCGGGCACTTTACGGGGCAAAACTACGTATTCGAACCAAGTTGCTCGCCGAAACCTCTAATTTGGTCGAGCGTATGACGGGGATCTCCGTACCACCAAATAAGGCAATCGTGGGGGAGAACGCGTTTGTCCACGTTTCGGGTATTCACGCGCACGGGGTGCTCGAGTTCCCTGGAACCTATGAGCCAATCTCGCCGGAGCTGGTCGGGCACCATCGTCGTCTGGCATTAGGCAAGCTTACCGGCCGACATTCGGTCGAAAAGCAGCTCAGGAGCATCGGGGTGAGGGCTACCAAGGCTCAACTGACGGAGATTACGCAGCGGGTCAAGGCGCTGGGTGACAAGGGAAAACGCGTGACCGACGTTGATCTCCGGGCCATAGCTGAGAGCGTGATCGGGGCGCTTCCCAAGGAGGAGAAGGTGGTCGAGCTGAAGGAGGCCACCGTCACCACCGGGAGCACGATAACCCCAACCGCTTCGGTACGGGTGGTCGTGCGAGGTGAAGAGCGAGTGGGTTCTGCGACGGGGGTTGGCCCAGTGGACGCCGCGATCGCCGCGATTCGCAACGTCATGAAAGAAATCTCAACGCTCAGGCTGAAAGAGTATCACCTAGACGCCATAACTGGAGGGAGCGATGCACTGGCTGAGGTAACGGTGAAGTTCGAGGATGAAAAGGGCAACCTCTACATCGCGAAGGGCGTGCGAGAGGATGTCGTCCTAGCCAGTGTGGACGCGATGATTAACGGGATAAACCGCTATTTCGCTGGGCGTAAGTAGGTGGCTCAGGCTGCATGAGAAAAGATGAGAGTTAGCTTTTCAGGACCCTCCAGGTTTTCGTTACTTCAGCGATGGCTGGCCTGCTCTCGATGAAGATCTCGATTGCCCGGTGCCGGGATGTCCACTGGGTTAGCCGCAGTTTCGAGATCCATCTGCCGACGCATCGTATTCTTCGCCCATGATCACATTATTCTGGCTCAACCCAGCCCTCATGCCACAACTCATGTAGTGTCTCGTTGACGAGCGTCATGTCGATTCGTAGTACATCGCTTATCTCATCAGCGCCCACGCGCTTCCTGCCTTTCAGATACTTCTGAATCTCCCTCTTTGCTTGTTCTTTTGTGATATCGCGATAAGTGATGATTTCTAAATCTTCAATATCAATAACGCTCTTGCGGTTCATAGCATCACGACTTCTGTGAGCCCAGCGAGGTGCTCGTCCCCAGTTAGTACCTTTCCTCCATAGCGCCTAGCTAGGGCGAGCACGATGCCGTCCGTCAAACTCGGTTTCCCCAGCCTTCTCTTTTTTGCCTTCTTCGTAAGCTCGCCCCACGCTTTAGCCGCAGCCATGGCCAAGTCTGCATCAATCCCTTTGATCTCACTTTGCGCGGCGATGAAATAGAGCCTCTTCTTGGTTTCCTCGTCCACGATGCTTTCACGGAGGTACTTGCGGGCGATCTCCGCTAGCACGATATCAGGTGTTACAATGGGCTCCTTGCTCTCCAAGTGCTCTTTCGTGATCGCTCCTTGTCGACTACCAATAAAATATTCAACCCAAGCGTAGCTATCGAAGACTAACATCGCGATCCTCCACTCGCTCCTCCTCCTTGAAGCTCGAAACTTTTCCCCGATCCACGCCAAACATTTGCGCTGGGAGCCCGAATTTTTCTGCTAAGAGCATTCGAAGCGCCTCGTCATAGCTCTTGGCTTCAGAGGCTTCCTTCAGCGCATCGAGTAGCCTCATCGTGTCATCCTTCACCTGAACCGTGGTTGCCATTTCATCCCATAAATTATAACTTATAGGTTATATTAATACTTTTCCGATGCGCGCGTTAGGAAAAATAGAATGCTGAACCTTCATGGGTCAACGTCCTCAGGCCCAACATTACTAATTTACTCCTGCTTTCGCGCCTCGCCGATTCTCAACGAGGTATAGAAGCCGTGCTCCCTCGAAACGCCGAAGTTCACCCACAGGCTTTGCGTCTCGTCGATCGTCACCCGAACCGAGTCGGGATAGGGTTTCCCATCCGGCCAGTTGACGTACCCGTTAGGTAGGACGAGCGAAAACGTGTCCCCCTTCACAGGGATGTTGGCCGTGTAGGGTTCCTTGCCCTCTCGCTTTGCGACGATCCTCAGGGTCGAGATCTTCCGCGTTTCATCTTGGATTTCCTCTATCTCTTCCACCATCTTCTCACCTCCACCTATTGATAACGACCGTGCTCCCGCGGCGCACGGGCCACTGCTGGTGCAGGGAAGCCCGATCTGCGCCTTCCCCCCGCGGTAGGAGTTGGTGTGGCGCGCCGTGCGGCCGTTGTGCCGCGCATTTTTAAATCGGCCGTGTTTTCCCGCCAAGGCTTTGTGCGGAGGTTCTTTATAAGCAGAAAAATTCCCATGATTTAGGGTTTAGTACAAAACTGTACACTAAAGCCTTAAATAGCACATACGCCGAAGAGGGGTGAGTATAGGGTGTGATAGATTGAAAATTATACCAAGCATCAGGGATGTGAAAAGGATTGTAGATAAGCTCGGCAGACAGTGCTTGCTCCCCGTAGTGGCAACCGTCAATGGATGTGCCGATCCCGCAAAGGTTTACTTTAAAATGAGAATGAGCGCTCCATCCTACCTGCTTGAGTCAGCCGAGGGTGCAGGTAGGCGGGCTAGGTATAGCTTCATCGGGACCGGCCCGCTTCTAACGCTGAGGGTAAATGACGGGGGGCTGAAACTCGAAGGAAACAAACGACTAGTGGGAATTGCCAAGAAAAATGTCGGGAAGATAAGCAAAGATACAGATTCGGTTGAGATCGTGCGGAGGGCATTTCTGATAGGCAAGTTGTCGATTCCGAAGGTCGGTTATCCAAGGTTCATCTGTGGGCCGGTGGGATATTTTGCCTACGATGCAATCAGGCGCCTTGTCGATATAGGCAGGAAGGCGAGCGACGATTTACAACACCCTGACGCTGAATTTGCACTTGCCAAAAATGTTGTAGTTTTCGATCATGTGCAGAAAAAAACATTTGTTTGCTCCAATGCTTTCATTTCGGAAACTTCAGACCCAAAAGCTGTGTACGAAAACTCGTTAAAGGAAATTAAAAACAAAGTGGAGCAGCTCAGAAAGGTGGGGCAGCCCCCGCGCATGCGAACTGATGTGGAGCTAAAAGCGAACGTAGCATCAAACATGACCCGAGATGAGTTTGTGACAGCCGTTAGGCACGTTCAGAAACACATCGATTCAGGGGACGTGCTGCAGCTTGTGCTCTCAAGGCGCATGGAGGCCGGGCTAAGATGCGATCCCTACTTGGTGTACCTCGCCCTCCGCAAGATAAACCCATCGCCCTACATGTACTATCTAGACTTCGGGCGGCGGAAGATAATAGGCTCAAGCCCCGAGACGCTGGTCAGGGTCGAGAATAAGGCGGTCATGATCAGGCCGATTGGTGGAACTAGGCGTCGAGGAAAGAGTGTTAAAGAGGATAAAGAAATAGGGCGAAAGTTGCTGAGCGACAGAAAAGAGCGCGAGGAGCACATGATGCTCGTACACTTGGGCCGGGAGGACATAAGCAAGGTCGCGAAGATCGGCTCGGTGAAAGTTAAGGATTTCATGACCATCGATAAGTATAGCCACGTTATGCACATCGTCTCGACCGTAACAGGAACACTGCGAGAAGGCAAAGACGAATTCGACGCGCTTAGGGCAAACTTCCCCGCGGGCACGGTGGTCGGTGCCCCAAGGCTCAGGGCGATGGAAATAATTGAGGGGCTCGAACCAACGCGGAGGGGAATTTATGCGGGCGGCGTAGGCTACTTCGATTACCGGCACAACATGGACTTCGCAATCGCCATCCGGACGATCGTGGTTGAGGATGAAAAAGCCCACGTTCAGGTTGGCGCGGGTATCGTGTCTAGGTCTATCCCTGAGCTTGAGTTTTATGAGACCGAGAACAAAGGGCGAGCTCTTCTCAAAGCGATAGAGATTGCGAGGGCATCAAGCAGGTGATGGAATGGGGGCCATGAAGCACATAATATCAAAATTAGTTAATGGGAAAGACCTGACTGAGGCTGAAGCCGAAGCGGCCATGAAGTGTGTCATGTCGGGTGAGGCGACCCAAGCACAGATAAGCTCATTCTTGACTGCGTTGCGAATGAAAGGCGAAACGATTCAAGAAGTTACGGCGTTCGCCCGAGTGATGCGAGAATTCGCCGCCCGGATAACCCCTAAAGTGGACGACATCTTGGTTGACACCTGCGGCACAGGGGGCGATAAAATCAAAACATTCAACGTGAGCACGGCCGCGATGTTCGTAGCTGCGGGGGCAGGAATTAAGATCGCTAAACACGGCAACCGCTCGGTAACCAGCAAGGCAGGGAGCGCCGATGTTGTCGAAGCCATGGGGGTGCAGATCGACCTTCCACCCGAGGAGGTTCAGCGCTGCATTGAGACGATCGGAATAGGCTTCATGTTTGCCCCCAGGTTCCACGGCGCGATGAAGTACGCAACTCCAGTACGGCGTGAGATGGGCATCCGAACCGTTTTTAACGTTCTAGGTCCGCTAACGAATCCAGCAGGTGCCCAAGCCCAAGTGATGGGGGTCTTTGATGGGGCGTTGACCGAGAAGCTCGCGCGCGTGCTCGGCAGACTTGGGTGCAAGCGTGCAATGGTGGTTCACGGTTTAGACGGGCTAGATGAAATTTCCACGTTAGGTGAGACCCAAATCTCAGAATTGAATAATGGAAAGGTGAGAACCTACAAACTCAAACCCGAAGATTTAGGAATCGAACGAACGAATGTCGAGTCAATAGCGGGCAAGGATTTAGCGGAGAACACGCGGATGTTGCTTCGCGTCTTGCGGGGCGAGCGGGGACCGAGGCGGGACATCGTGATTTTGAACGCCGCGGCAGCCATGCTCGTGGGGGGAAAAGCCAGTGACTTGCGCGAAGGGTTGGCGGTGGCTGTGGATGCGATAGATTCAGGTCGTGCGTACGAAAAGGTGGCCCAGCTCGTAGAAGCTACGGGCGGTGATATTCAAAAGCTGAGGGACTGGGAGGTGGGCCTTTGAGCGTTTTGGCGGACATAATCAAGGACGTTCAGGCCAAGGTGAAGCACCAAGCTCACTTGAGGCCAGTTGAGAGGATGGAGATAGATCGTTCTACAAAACGAAGTTTGAGCGAAGCGATCGAGCGAGCGTCGAAGGTCCCACTGATAGCTGAAGTTAAGCGAGCCTCGCCTTCGGCCGGTGATATCCGCCCCGATGCGGATGTGCTTGGGGTCGCGCGCGCAATGCTTCGAGGGGGGGCAATTGCGTTTTCCGTGCTCACCGAGCCCAAATACTTCAAAGGTGACCCGGGTTTCATACGAGAAATTCGGAACGTCGTCGAGGCACCGATCCTACGCAAGGATTTCATCGTGGACGAGTATCAGCTTCACGAGTCGGCCGAGCTTGGGGCCGATGCGGTTCTGCTCATAGCGAAGGTGCTAAAACAAGAGCTGCCCAGGTTTGTGCGTTTGGTGGAGGAGCTGGGGATGGAGAGTTTGGTGGAAGTGACAAGCGTGGACGAGGTAAGGTCCGCCATTTCGGCCGAGGCGGAACTCATCGGGATAAACAATCGCGATTTGGAGACGCTTGAAGTCGATCTTGACCGCACGAGGGAACTTGCGCCCCAAATCCCAGAGGATGTGGTGCTGGTGAGCGAGAGCGGCATCCGTTTGCCAGAGGATGTAAGAGCGATGCTGGAGGCCGGGGCCGATGCAGTACTCGTGGGCACAGCTTTGATGCAAGCGGATGATGTCGAGCAAAAAGTTAGGTCGTTAGTGGAGGCAAGGTGAGCAGATGGTCAAGGTTAAGATATGTGGATTTACGAACCCCGAAGATGTTAAAGTCGCATGCGAACTCGGTGTTGATATGGTTGGGGCGATATTGGTTCCAAAATCCTCCCGTTACGTAACCGTCGAGCAAGCCAAGCAAATTTTAGCTGCAGCCTCTCGGGATGTCGCTAAGGTCGCGGTGATCATGCCGAAGGATCCAAGCGATGTCAAAAAAATGGCACGGGAGTTGAAGCCGGACTACCTCCAAATTCACCTCACTTTTCCAGCGAGGAAACTCCTCAAGCTCAAGAAGCGGCTCGGTGCCGGGCTGATCATCGTCATCCCAATCCCTCGCGAAATTGGGGATCGCCAAAAAATAGTTCATCAGGCCGTGGAAGCGGCAGAGGTTGCCGACTACATATTACTTGATACAAAGGGGCCTAGTGGGGGCGGCACTGGCCTGACTCACGATTGGAGCTTAAGCGGTGAGATTCGTGGAGCTGTGGGAAAACCGGTTTTTCTCGCAGGTGGCCTTAACCCTTCCAATGTTGGGCAGGCGATAAAGATTGTACAACCCTATGGCGTAGATGTCGCCACTGGGGTTGAGTCCAGCCCAGGCAAGAAGGACGCGAGGTTAATGCGCGAGTTCATCGAGACAGCGAGGGGAGCGTGATGTTCGTAAACAAGTTTCCGGTCAAGGGAAAGTTCGAACGATTTGGCGGACAGTTTGTTCCCGAAACCCTGATGCCCGCGCTCGAAGAACTTGAAAAGGCGTACACAAAACTCAAGGATGACCCAAAGTTCAAGCGCGAGCTCGATCACTACTTGCGCGAGTACGCTGGCCGCCCGACCCCGCTCTATCTGGCCGAACGGTTGTCGAAGCGAGTTGGGATGAAAGTTTATCTCAAGCGCGAGGACCTTGCGCACACTGGAGCACATAAAATAAACAACACGGTTGGTCAGGCCCTGCTCGCAAAACACATGGGAAAAACTCGCGTGATCGCTGAGACTGGGGCCGGACAGCACGGGGTCGCCACCGCCACTGCCGCTGCGATGCTAGGGCTGGAGTGCGATGTCTACATGGGTATCGTGGACATGAAACGCCAAAGGCTCAACGTATTTCGAATGCGGCTGCTTGGGACAAGGGTGATCCCAGTCAAGAGCGGTTCATGCACGCTGAAGGACGCCATCAATGAGGCCCTACGCGACTGGACGACCAACGTTCGAACTACCCACTACCTGTTGGGTTCAGTAGTTGGTCCTCACCCTTATCCAACAATCGTGCGCGATTTCCAACGTGTGATTGGACGAGAAACCAAAGAACAAATCTTGAATGCCGAGGGGCGCTTGCCGGGCGCGATCGTCGCCTGTGTGGGCGGTGGAAGCAACGCGATCGGAATCTTCTATGATTTTCTTAATGATCCAGTCGAGCTCTATGGTATCGAGGCGGGGGGTAAGGGGTTAAAAACCGGTAAGCACGCGGCGCCGCTTTGTGTCGGGTCCGAAGGTGTGCTCCACGGCTCCTACAGCTTCGTGATGCAGGACAGATTCGGACAGATCTTGCCAACCCACAGCATCTCCGCTGGGCTAGACTACCCAGGAGTCGGCCCCGAACACGCCTTCATGAAACTCCGAGGGCGCATCCACTACGACAACGTTACAGACGATGAGGCCATGGATGCATTCAAGTTGCTTTCCGAGACCGAGGGGATCCTGCCAGCGCTCGAGTCTGCACACGCCATCGCCTACCTGAAAAAAATGTCTCCAAGGTTCAGGGGAAAGGTGGTAGTAATCAACCTCTCAGGGCGAGGGGACAAGGATGTAGAGGTGGCCGCGAAAGCGATGGGGGTCAAAGCTTGAGCCGACTCAGCACGAAGTTTGAGGAACTCCGCAGCAAAGGTGAGGGGGCTCTGATCGCATTCGTGACTGCTGGGGACCCAAAGCCAAAGATAACGCCGCAAATAGTACAGACACTCGCCAAGCACGCGGACATCATTGAGCTTGGGATACCTTTCTCAGACCCTATCGCAGACGGCCCCACAATCCAAGGGGCGACCGACCGAGCACTGAAGGCGGGCACGACTCCCGAGACCGTGCGTGAAATTATCAAACAAATCCGCCGCACGAGTGAGATCCCGTTGGTAGTGCTGACCTATTACAACCTAGTATCCAGACGTGGCGTCGATGAGTTCGTGCGAGATTTCACGGCCGCCGGGATGGACGGCGTTATAATCCCAGACCTCCCCGTAGAGGAGGCCGACGAAGTTCTGAAAGCAACGAAAAAACACGGTGCCAATTTGATCTTCTTGGTCGCGCCAACGACGACTCCCGATCGCCTCAAGCGCATTTGTGATGTATCGAGCGGTTTTCTTTACGTGGTCTCGCTACTCGGGGTAACGGGGGCCCGAGAACGACTTTCCGGATCGGTTAAGCCACTGATTGCAGATGTTCGAAAGATCTCACGGGTGCCGGTTTCTGTTGGGTTTGGGATATCAAAGCCCGAGCACGTTAAAGAGGTCGTAAAGGCCGGGGCGGATGGAGCAATAGTCGGTAGCGCGTTCGTTAATTTGATCACAAAAAATTTGAAGAATCGAAAAAAGATGCTGCAGGAACTCGACCGATTTGGAAAAACTTTGAAAGCAGCTACACGTTTATCTCATTGATCTTGGTGCATTTTATCCAAAGTTAGAGAATGTTTAAATCCAACGAATTGCAAAGAGATTTCCCTGATAGCATGAGATCCTTGAACTTGAAGGTGAAGCCGCTCGACATGGAAACTGGGCGGAACATCGTTGTGCTTCATGAACAGGATGCGGAAGAGCTTGGACACTTCGCTGGCGATCGGGTGAAGCTGGCAACGCCGAAGGCCACGCTTGTCGCGATCGCAAACACGACGAAGCGGATGGTGCAGCGGGGCGAGATAGGTGCCTTCATGGAGGTCACCGAAGCTCTCGGTCTCAAATCAGGGGACTCCGTTTCTGTCACACTTACCCCTCGTCCACAGTCGGTTGATTTTATCAGGAAGAAGATATCGGGGCAGCAGCTAGCAGCTGAGGAAGTCAATGCGGTGGTTGATGACATCGTTGCGGGCAATCTGAGTTCGACTGAATTGGCAGCTTTTGTCGTTTCAGAATACATCCGCGGGATGTCCATGAGCGAGGTTGTTGCCTTGACCCGGCGGATGGTCGACTCCGGTGATAAACTAGAACTCGACGTTAGTCCAGTGCTCGACGTCCACAGCATAGGTGGCGTTCCAGGTAACAAGTACTCTCTTGTCACCGTTCCAATTGTTGCCGCGGCTGGTTTATCGGTGCCTAAAACAAGCAGTCGGGCGATAACGAGCGCAGCGGGAACGGCAGATGTTATGGAAGTCCTCGCTAACGTTACTCTTAGCCTGGACGAAATCAAACGAAATGTCGAACGGGTTGGTGCGGTCTTGGCATGGGGGGGTGCGGTCAGGCTAGCTCCAGCGGATGACATCATCATTGGCGCCGAACGTATGCTTGGGGTAGACCCGCGCTGTCAATTGCTTGCGAGTGTGATGTCAAAGAAGCTGGCAGTGGGGGCCGACCACATTTTAATTGATATCCCGACTGGGCACGGCGCAAAGGTTGAGGCAATGGATCAAGCACGAAGCTTGGCCCACGATTTCATGGAGCTCGGGCGCAGGCTTGATGTACAGGTCGAGGTGGCCATAACCTACGGTGGCCAGCCCGTGGGCTATGCCGTCGGACCAGCCCTGGAGGCTAGGGAGGCACTTGAAACCTTGCGCGGCAACGGGCCGGGGAGTCTTGTTGAGAAGGCGACGAGCTTGGCGGGGGCCATGCTTGAACTTGGTGGAGCAGCCAGTCCCGGGATGGGGAGACAAATGGCAAATGATGTATTGAAATCGGGCAAGGCTTACCAAAAAATGCGCGGGATAATCGAGGCTCAAGGAGGCAATCCGGACGTTAAGCCAGAGGATATCCCGATCGGTGATAAAAAAGAAATCGTGCTCGCACCTTTCGATGGATACGTGAAGCGAATCGATAACGAGCGTATCAACGAGATAGCCCGCGCTGCGGGTGCCCCTCGCGACAAAGGGGCTGGGTTAAGAGTAATCCTTAAAGAAGGCCGAAAGGTGAACAAAGATGAGCCGCTCCTCGAAATTTATGCGGAGCACGAGACGAAACTTGATGATGCACTATCCATTGCCAAACGCCACCCGCCGATAGTAATAGAGGGAATGTTGCTTGAGAAAATAACGCATCGTCCTCGCATGGGGTAAAATCACGTGGGATGTTTCTAAGGAGGCAGGCTTATTCTTCGCCCATCTCCCCCATGCCTTCCCCAGGAGGTCCTCTCGGTGGTGAGATCTCCTTTTTGGAGGCAGATATCACGTCGTCAATTCGGAGGATCATTATCGCAGCTTCACTCGCTGATTTTATCGCTTGGGTCTTTGTGCGTAGTGGTTCAATGACTCCAGCTTTCACCATATCCACTATCTCACCTTTGTAGACATTGATCCCAAAGTTTTTACCGTTCGGTTTTTCGTGCTTGGCACGCAAATCCACAAGCATATCTATACTGTCTAGCCCAGCGTTTTCCGCCAAGGTTCGTGGGACCGTTTCGATAGCGCTCGCAAAGCCATTGACCGCAAGCGCTTCACGTCCGCCCACGGTTTCCGCGTACCCCTTCAATCGCTTGGCGAGCTCAATCTCGGGTGCTCCCCCGCCCACGACGATCTTGCCGTCCTCGACTGCCGCGGAGACCACGCTGATTGCATCGTGCACAGCCCGCTCGACCTCATCAATTACGTGCTCGGTGCCGCCTCGCACAAGTATACTCACCGCTTTGGGATCCTTGCACTCCTCCACGAATGTCATCTTGTCATCGCCTATCTTCCGTTCTTCGATTAATCCAGCTTTGCCGAGGTCAGCGCTCGATAGGTCCTCGAGGTTTGTGACGACCTTGCCTCCAGTGGCACGGGCTAATTTCTCCATATCTGATTTTTTCGCCCGCCGAACCGCGTAAATGTTTGCCTTCGCGAGGTAGTGTTGGACGATGTCGTCGACCCCCTTCTGGCATATGACGACATTTGCGCCGGTGCCAACAATCTGGTCCACCATCTTCTTAAGCATGCTTTCTTCCTCATTCAAGAACGCGCGAAGCTGATCCGGTCTCGTGACTCGGATTTCAGCATCGGTCTCGGTTTTCTTTATCTCAAGGGCACAATCGAGCAGGACGATTTTTGCATTTTTCACCCGCTTTGGCATCCCCGGATGGACGCGCTCCTTGTCGATGATTACCCCTTGGATAAGCTGGGAATCGTCGGTGCTCTCCCCAGGCTTCTTCTCGATGCCGATGTAGTCTATATCAACGATGTAACCCCCATCTGTTTTGTCCGCTATTTGCTTCACGGCCTTTACGGCGAGGTCGGCGAGTTTCTCTCTCGCGCTCTCCGCTTTCTTCCCAGTCATCGAGGTCATCGCCGTCTGTTTGAGGAGTTCCTCTTCGTCGATCGTTACTTTATCGGCGAGCTCATTCAATATCTCATGGGCTTTCTCTGCGGCCATCCGATAGCCGCCGGCAATTACCGTAGGGTGGATGGCTTGATCGAGCAGGCGTTCTGCCCCATGCAGGAGCTCGCCGGCGAGGATCACGGCAGTAGTGGTGCCATCACCGACTTCATCGTCCTGCGTTTTCGCCACCTCTACCATCATTTTCGCCGCCGGGTGCTCGACCTCCATCTCCTTAAGAATCGTAACACCGTCGTTTGTAATTACGACATCCCCCAAACTATCAACAAGCATTTTATCCATGCCGCGTGGCCCAAGGGTGGTACGGACGGCCTCGCTGATCACACGGGCTGCGAGGATGTTCATACGCTGGGCATCGCGGCCGACCAGCCTTCGCGTACCCTCAGGCAGCACGAGTACAGGCCTACCCCCTATTGCTGCGCTCATTTAACCACCTCATCGAACTTTTGTTCCTTGTTTATAAGTTTAACTCCTTTAAGCAAGTCAGATTAGTTAGTCTTTTATCGATTTTAAAGCTTAATGGTTATGGTGGTGCCACCATGCCGAAGAAGAAAAAAACCGCCCGACGGGTCAAAAAACCCAGAAAGCCCAAGAAGCCCCCAGCACTAGAGTTAGGGCCTCTAGCGGGCAAAGGAAAAGGGCTTCTCTCGGAGCTTCTAGCGGAGGCCCCACCTAAAGCGGCCGAGGTCGTCGAAAGACCAAAACTGGCGCCTGAACCCGTGTTGCCCCCAGCGGTTGTCAGGGAGATAAAAGCCCCGAAAGCTGGAAAGGTATTGGAAAGTTACGATCAGGTTGAGATCCTATCGGTTGAGGGCGAAGTTCTACCATTTTACAAGCTGAAGATGCCTGAGCTGACGAGGCAGGAAAAAAAGCTCCTCGATGCGGCGAAGGAAAAAGCAGTTGAAGAGATAAAAATCGATCCAGACAAGATCCCGGACCCAGCTGAACGTCAACGTGCTTTCATGCACGAGATCCTGAAGATAATCGAGCGTGAGAGTAAGGGCACGGGCTTCCCGCCGGGGCGCATAAAACAAATTGGGGAAGCGGCGGTGCGGGACATGCTGGGTTACGGCCCGCTTGACCCCATGATAGCCGACGACAAGCTCGAGGACATAATGGTGACGGCCGTGGGCAAGCCCGTTTACGTCTATCATCGAAAGTGTGGAATGTGTTCTACGAACGTGGTTTTTGAAAACGAGGATTCAATCAAATATCTTATAGATAAGATGGCTCGCGTTGTGGGTAGGCGAATAGACCAACAGGCCCCCTTGCTTGATGCGCGGCTGCCCGATGGAAGCAGGGTGAATGCCACCATCCCGCCGGTCTCCCTCGAGGGCCCAACGATCTCGATACGGAAGTTCCGCAAGGACCCGCTCACGATAATCGATGTCCTCAATTACAGTACCCTCTCAACGGATGTCGCCGCCTTCTTGTGGCTGATTGTGGATGGTTTCGGCATTAAGCCGGCAAACATCCTCTTCGCGGGAGGAACTGGCTGCGGAAAGACGACTACCCTCAACGCTGCTAGCACCTTCGTCCCCAAGCGGGAGCGCATCATCTCGATTGAAGACACCGCCGAGCTTCAGCTGCCGCACAAACACTGGATTAGATTGGAGACCCGCCCACCCAACGTAGAGGGGCGCGGGGAGATCACCATGGACGATTTGGTAAAGAATGCGCTCCGGATGAGGCCAGATCGGATGGTTGTGGGGGAGGTTCGGGGCCCAGAGGCTCGGACGATGTTTACCGCGATGAACACGGGGCACGATGGTTGCATGGGCACCGTGCACTCGAACAGCGCGGCCGAGACGATTACCCGTCTGACTGAGGCCCCGATGACCGTACCCCAGATAATGATCCCGGCGCTTGACGTGATCGTGATGCAACAGCGGATCTATCATCGCCAGAAGGGGCAAATTCGAAGGGTCACCGAGGTCGCCGAGGTTACGGGTCTGGAGGGTGACAAGCCTCAGCTCAGCCGCATCTTCAAGTGGAACCCCCGCGCGGATGCGGTCGAGTCGACTGGTGTCCCCAGCAAAATCAAGCGCACGATAGCCGAGTTTAGCGGGATGAGTGGAAATGACATCGAGATCGAGATCGAGAAGCGCGCAGCGGTGCTTGAGTGGATGAAACGTCAGGGTATTCGAAACATCTTCGAGGTGGGCAGGGT
>CAZNRG010000003.1:11381-14171 GCA_964575725.1 Hadarchaeota archaeon (SeqCode) | reverse complement strand
GAGCTCAAGCGGCTTGAAATGTTGCGCGAGGAAGAGGTCAAGGCGGAGCGCAAGCTGAGGGAAGAAAAAACTTGGGAGGAGCGAGTCGAGCTGAAGCGCCCGCTGTCGGAGCGCCTCTCCGGGGTTTTCTATTCCCCCCTCAAGCGTCCGGCGCGGCGATTGGCTAAATTTTTCAAGGGGTTGGATGAGGACCTCTACAAGGCCAACATCAGAATTGCCCCTGAGCGTTACGTGGCGCTCATGATTGGGGTGAGCCTCATCGTGAGCATCTTTGGATTTGTTTTGATGCTCCTGTTATTGCCCATCCCCCTTGCCTTGGTGGGTGGGTTATTCGCGTTCCTGCTCGCGTTGATGTTTGGTAGGACCCAGCCGAGGCGCAGGGCCAAGGCGCGCGTGGTTGGGATAAATCGGGTGATCCCGTACGGCATGAGACACATGGCCACACAGCTCTCCTCAGGTATAGGCCTCCCGGAGACGATGACCTCGGTTAGTCAGGCGGATTACGGCGCACTCTCGGAGGAGTTTGGTAGGGTTATCCGTGACATGCATACAGGGATGAGCACGGAGGAGGCGCTGGCGACGATGGACCACCGGGTGGACTCCGAGCCCCTCCGTCGTGCGGTTCGTCAGATTCAGCGCACCCTGCGGACGGGCGGCGACTTGGCTGGCATCCTTAGCACGTTGGCAGACGAAACGGCTTTTGAAATGCGCATGAAGCTCCGTGACTACACCCAATCGCTCAACATGCTCACGATGATCTACATGTTCGCCTCCGCGGTCATCCCCGCTATGCTCATAGTCACCTTGGCGGTGGGGAGCCGCATGGGTGGGATGATGTTGACACCGGCAACCGCGGCCGTTCTCTTTCTGATTCTCATACCGTTCATGTTGTTCTACTTCGTGATGATGATCAAACGATTCGAGCCGAGGTTATGAGGATGGGATTGGTCAAAAAGATGGCGGCGTTTGTGAAGCGCGTATTTCCAGAGAAATTTCTGCGCAATCTCGACCGCAGGCTGGAGTCGACGAAAATCGCGCTTGCGGCAGAGGAATATGTGGGCACGACACTACTAGTGACGATAGTAGTGGGTGTGGCGGTGGGTTTTATTGGCATGGTCCTGCGGCTTCCAATTCCAGCACCCTTTCTGGCGCTCCTTGCGGCTTTTGTCACCTTTCCGGTGCTGACGCTAGGGGTGCCCCATTACCTAGCCCAGCGTAGGGCTGCCGAACTGGAGAAAGCGTTACCCGATGCGCTCCGTCAGATGGCGAGTACTCTACGGGCTGGCGTGGGGATAGATGCGACGATGGATGACATCGTGAAATCGAAGTACGGCGTGCTCTCGGATGAGTTCGATCGGGTGGTGACGGAGATCCGCAGAGGGAGGTCACTCAGCAGCGCTCTCTTGGCTTTGGCGCGGAGGTCGAATTCGCCCCTTTATGAGCGGGCTTTTCACCTGATTGTCGAGGGAATTGAGCGTGGCGCAGCTCTCGCCAGTGTACTCGACTCCGTTTCAACGGACATCAAGGAAGTACATGCGATCCAGCGCGAGCGACGGGCGGCCACCATGCAGCAGGTGCTCTTCCTGCTCGTCGTGGCCCTCTTCGCAGTTCCCTTCATAGTTGGCCTCACGGTGGCGGTGAGCGGGGTTCAAACAGGCGGAGGCCCAGCAGCAGTGGGTGCTGGGCTGCCTGCAGAGATGAGCACAATCGCTCTAGCGTACATCGTAATTCAGGCACTCATCTGCTCGCTCGCGGTCGGAGTGATTCGCTACGGCAGAATGATGAAGGGTCTGACCTTCGCCGTGCCATTCATGATTATCTCGGCAATTGTTTTCCGTATAGCGCAAACCATCATTGGAGGCATGGGCCCCGCTTAGCGTTCCGCGCCGAGTTCCTTCAGATCCTTATAAATGGTGTCGCGAGATACGCCGAACGTCTTTGCCGCCCGCGCGAGGTTGATTGTTTTTGGGTCATTGCCGAGCAATCGAAGCACAGCAGCTAGGCGTTCTCGGCGTTCCCCTAAGCTAAGCTTCCCAACTTTTCTGGGTACCTCCTCATTGATCGCTACAATGAGTGTGGCGTAGGTGCGCTTTGGCAGGGGCGGCCTCATGAACTTCAAGTAAAAACCGACAACCTCTCCACGTAGTTTCGCTAGCCGTGCATTTATTTTCTCTTGGGCGCGACGAAGGGCTGCCTCCTCGCTACCGCCGACCTCGTTTGCCCAGAGGATGCATTTTGGGCTGACATCGCTTTCGTCCACGACGGTGACTATGCGCGCGGTTGCCCCCGCTATGCCAGAGTCTATGCTTGCATCCATTCTGGTGATGCATCCCTGCGCCCTCGCGAGCCTCTCGTTGAGCTCGGTCGCAGCTCGTTCGAGGGCTCTCCGTACGTTTCTCCCGCGTCGAATGCAACTCAAAACCTGCAAATTTCGCCCAGAAATAATAAAATGCGGCCAGATTTAAACCTGTCTACAAAAATGTCGACTTTTGCGCAGGGATGTGGCGGCACCTTTATAGCTCCATATTTTGAGAGGATTTCCACGGAGGTAGAAAATATGAGATTGTTTAAGAAGGGTCAGGGCGCCACCGAATACCTGTTGATGTTAGCTGCAGTGTTAGTCATTGTCGCCATAGCGGTCTACTACATAACCACTACTGCCCCCGGGGGGGTGGCACCAACGGCAACCATTACTCTAAAGGGAAATGTCTCCGGTGCTAATGTCGGCCTGGAATTGACAAAGATAAGCACGGACGTTAAGATGGCCGACTGGAAGTACGCCGTGTGGGA
>CAZNRG010000003.1:0-11281 GCA_964575725.1 Hadarchaeota archaeon (SeqCode) | reverse complement strand
AACCTACAACGTTTGGGTATACCACGTCCCGACGAAATCCGTGATGTTTAAGGGGGCGGCGGCAAAATAAAAATTATGTATCATGTGTCAAATACGCAAGTGCAACGCCAAAAAAATCGAATGGGATTTAAACTGGTGATGTTGGTGGAAGAACGGTCCCAAGGTGCAACCGAATACTTGTTGATGTTAGGAGCTGTGCTAGTGGTCGTGGCGGGCATAGTTTTTTCCATTTATGTCGCTTCTCAGGGCCTCGGCTCGAACGTCAGCGACCAAATTGATAACACGATGGAGAACATCATCATCCCCGGCCTAGTCGGGATGATTTTGTAAGCAGGGGCCCGACATCAAGTTCTTATTCATCGAGCAAAAGTGGGGTAGGGTGGTTGTGCGTCCGAGCTCGAGCTTTTACCAGCAATAATCGCCCTCGTAGCAGTCTGCATAGCCAACTACACGGACCTGCGGAAGCGAATCATCCCCAACCGACTCACCTTTCCGCTCATCGGGGTCGGCATCGCCTTTTGGGTGCTTTTCGGCGTTTGGCGCTGGGATCTTTGGACGATGGTATCAGGGGCGCTCGGGGCGGCGATCGCCTTCGCAATCGGCTATGCGATGTGGTTCACGGGCGGCTGGGCGGGGGGCGATGTGAAGCTCTTTACAGCACTGGGGGCCCTGCTGCCATTTTATACCGCACCCTATGTTCAGAACGTGCCCTATCCATTCCCCATCACGATTTTATTTAACTCAATCATCATCATCCTCCCAATCTTGCTCATCTATGCCGTGATCTGTCGCGTTCGTGGGCGAGGCGTGCTTTATGAGCAGGTTAAAATCACCAAGCTTAAAGAGGGGGTAATCCCGGCTGAGACGATCTACGAGAAAGATGGCAAGGTCAAGCGTTGGAATTCGAGGTTTGGGCTGAAACCGCGCTACGATCACCTCTACGCTAATCCCAGTCGTGCAGCCGGGCTAACGCGGTACCAAGTGGGGGCTCTCAAACGTTTTGTCCGCGAGCGAAAGCTCAAGAATTCTATCCGTATCAAGAAAGGCATACCGTTCGCACCCGCGCTCGGCTTGGGTGTCTTCATTGCGATTTTTTACGGGGATCTGTATTGGCGCTTCATCCTAGCGCTCACGGGCACGTAAGGCCTGCAATCGAGAAAGCAGCATTCGTCGCTTTGCAAATAAAAAACGAGGTACTTATTTAGACTTCCCCAAAATGGTTTTTACTTTCGCCCCCCGAAGCCCCAGCATCGGCCGCTCCACACTTAACTTTACGAGATCCCCCCTTCTGATTTTGGCGAAGCTCTCCACCGCATACAGTCCCGACTTCACGTTGCTGCAGATGTCATAGCTCACGCGGACCACCGCCCGTCGCCCGCGGGCCTCCTCGACCCTGCCGTAGGTGAAGTTCCGGCCGTATTTGAGCCTGAAGGCCGCGAACGCCACGAAGACGGAAACTATCGCGATCAGCGGGGGGATGAGGGCGAGGTGGATCGTCTCGAGCGAGAACTCGATGGGGGAGTGTCGGAGTGCCAGCACGAAGACCCAGGCGATGGCCACGCACATGGCCACGAAGCTCCGGTAGGCGGGATAGTCTCGCTTGAATGCGTGCTTGAGTTGGGTCGCCGCCAAGTAAACTAGGTAAGCGCTGAGGGCGAGCAGCAAGGGGATGAAGATGAAAATTTCTGCGGGCAACAACGCTATGTAAATTACCGCGCCCACGAAGAGCGCGAGAATTGCCAGCTGCACCTTGAGCATCACATACTCGGGCCAGCCCGCGTGGCGCCGCTCGAAGAAGCCTTGTAATGCGTTGGGGATTCTGGGTCTGGGTTTCGGTGGGGGCCTTCTCTTTACCTTCGGCTTTCTCGCCCTCCGCTTTAGCTTGCTAGGGAGCTTCCCCACCCCCAAGACCGCGTCGCCGACCTTGCGGAAGAAATCGGTCACCTTGGAACCTTCTCTTGCCATTTCCCCCACCAAACACATTGACCTCTTCTGCTTCACCCTAGCTCCACCGTCGACAAGTACTGCGCGGCGCCCCTCGGGTCTCTGACGTGGACGGAAACTATAAGTTGTGTTGTTCCATCAACCACCCTAGTATGATTCGGATTATCATTTTCAAGGCGGGGGTCATTGTGTATCACATCGTCCCAGAGTTTATTATCAGAATAATAAATATCCGACCGCCATAACGGAAAACCCGTGTCGTATTCTTCGAGAGTTATCCGCAAACTTCCATTGAGCTTTGTAACTAGTAGGATGGGCTCATCATAGTCAATGATAATCCAGAGTTGTTCGAATTGATAGCGCCAGTTATCCGGACCAACGCGCTCGATCTTGCAGTCTCTGGTCCCCGCATAGTGATTTTCGCCCTTGGTTTCCAAATAGCTCCACAACATCCAGCTGGGTGTTATGTCCACAAGCAACCCTGTAGCTGCCCGATAATTGTTAGCAAGGTTATCAAACTTGGCGTTGGCATTAGGTTGATTGTCGAACAACAGATTATCATCCCACATGTCCTCGATTACGCGCTCGATATCCTTCCCGATATAAAACACCTTGTCAGCGGAGGCCTGCAGCGCAGTCGCTTCTCCACCCATCTCAATGATTGTAAAACAGGAGGCCGCCAGCAGCATAGCTGGTAGCACGAGCAGTAGCGCAACCCCACTCAGCACAAATCCCCGTTGGTCCCGCCCCAGTTTCATATTCCCGGCCCCCGCCACACGTAGAGGGTGATGGAATCAAACATGTTCTCAGGTGGGACGCCCCTAACATACGTCCTGAAGTAGTAGTCGTGGACGCCGCCGCCGCCCCAATCCCAACTCCCGCCGTTATCGTTACTCTTCCAGACGTGCCCTTCCGGATATTTATCACTTGGCTTGTATTCGGCCCACTTGTATTTGCCATTGCCCCCGACGCCCTCCGGCTCGTGCAGAACGATGGAGTAATAGGTGCCGGCAGTTATTGAAGCCGGTGAGGTGAAGGTAAACTCATATTCCTGACCCGTCTCGGAAGTGACGTCGCTCGTGGTCATACTGGCTAAAATGGTGCTCCCCGGCGCCCATCGTGACCTCTCCGCGTTCCAAGCACAATCCCTGATCTCGATAGTTAACACTCCTGGGTTTTGTTCTTTCTTTAGGTAGAGGGCAACCTTAGTGAGTGTCCCCGTCAGACCTGCAACAAAGGTTTGAGCTTGCCACTTTTCGTCTATAATCTCGTGCCAGCCATCCGAGTGGTTGGGGTTGTTTTGGTCGAGCTGGTAGGGGAATGCTAAAACACGGGCTGCAACAGCAATCTCCGCTGCGTTTATGAAATTGTCATACCACGCATCGTGATTTCCAGCGCTCGGGTAAACATTATCTAGGCGAGGATTACTTTCGTTTCCTATTAGAAGCCTGAACTGCACTTCATTTGGCAAGATTTTTCGCAGCTCATTTTCGGCAAGGCCCTCAGCCAAGGAGGTTTCCTCTTGAGCAAGCAAGTTTTTGATGTTGTCAAGCGTACCCGTGAGTTGCATCACCTCAAGGGCGTCGTTAGCGTACCGCTCCAAGCGCAGGTAGCCGTGCTGTTCGTATGTATGCTCAGGCCCGGACACGCGCGCTACCCCCGCCATCACTATCATTACGACTAGCATGGCAAGGGTCGCATCGAGGCTAAAGATAAATCCCCTTCGGTCACGTCGAAAACTCATGAATCTACCTCCATAGCTTCACCTCTAGTGTTGCTGGTAGCGATTCCAGTGTAAGGGTCGCATCGTCCCAATCCGTGCAGGAGGGAATCATAACTATCCAAATTCGTATCCATCCCCCCTGTGGCTTAGCACCGAATCCGATGCCTAGAAAGTTGGTGCCCTCGTGGAGCTGGCGTTCATCAGGGATTCTTCCGTCATTTTCTATCCCCCCATGCTCGAACCTGGGAGGCGGTAAATCAGGATTCGGATAGATCTTCTCGGGGGCATCGGCCTCGCGGTAGTGATAGTCGGGATTTTGATAGGGGGGCGCCGCTTCTTGATTTACCCAGATTTTGGCCTCTATCGGTTTTGGACCGCCGGACCTTGCGATTATGTACCAATCAAACGCATCGAGTTCTCCCGAGTAAATTTCGAATTCCAAGTTTTCCGACCACTGAGCCGCTTCGGCTCGCACCAACTGTCCAGAGTCTTCTCTAATAGCCGTTCCATATCTCATGGCGACCAAACGCCTGGCGATTACCATTTCAAGGGAATTCTCAGCTCCCGATGCCCCAAGGTCCCATTTTGGAAAAGCATGCCACAGCTCATTTTTGTTCTCATCTAGTATTCTAATTTCAAAATTTCCGGACCCGCCAAAGAGTTTCTTTATCGCTTCTACCGCACCGGCATTCACTGGGGCCACCCAATTATCGCTATTGGTTAGACGCCTGAGCTGCCCAAACTTCATAACAGATAACGTATTCGGGATGGGGCTTCCCTCATTTTCCTCCGCAAATCCCGGGGTTTCCAACGTTTCGGCATTTATTTCCCAGTTCGAGGGGGCTCCAAGGGATTTCACGAGCACGTCCGCTGCATCGTTCGCCGTGCGCTCGAGCGAGTACCGAAGCGCGTACTCCTCGGCCTGCTTATGCGCCTGCTCAATCGCAAGCCCGGAGTAGCTCACCACGAGCACCGTCAGGGCAAGCGCGAAAAACATGTCGAGAGTGAAAACTTGGCCTCGCTCATTCATTTGGTCACCCTCTCAACAACTTCCACGTACACGTTGTACTTGTACCCGGTTCGATTGGCGAGTTCTTGTGCCCCGTCCCTGATCGCATTCTCTATCGTTTGGTTGTCGGGCGGCGGGCCCCCCCTGACCGTGAGATGAATCGTCACATTGTTGGCGCTCAAGCCGATAGCCCGGATGTCGATGATGCAGCCGTACTGGGCGTCCAAAGCGGCGATGGCGTTGTCGGCTCCCGTATGCGCCGCCGACAGAACAACTGCGCTCTCATTGCTTTGTCCCCCCATAGCAACGAGAGCCGCGACCACCAAGAGGATAGCACCGACGAGGATTAACATTTCCGCGCTCGATTGACCCTTCACGCGTTCACGACCTTTATCTGGTTATCCACCCAATGCACCCGGAGCGTGTTTTCCAAATTTTCCCGCCCCAACACGAAATTCTTGACGTTTTTGCAGACGACCCCCACATAAACAGCCCCCCAAGCTGAGTTTTCCACAGAGATTTGCCGCACGGTGTTGTCGAAAGTGACCCGGTAAGAGAAGCCCCCTATATTTTCAGGCAGATCCACACGGAGCTCGAAGCTCGACCCGTTCGCGTAGACCGTGTTTATTGCTGCCGCGAGTTCTTCGCCAATCATTTTAGCCCCCAACCTGGCGCCCATCAGATCGGCCGCTTGTTTTCGACCCTCGTAGAGGTTCAAAAATGAAGCCGAGACCATGAGGAGGAGTGTCACAGCGAACAACGCGTCAATCGAGAAAAATCCTCTGTTGTCGAACCTCATTGCCCTACCTCCCGCGCGGCCTGATGTGGATGTAAATTTTCTTGTCGACGAGGGCACTGCCATCTATGTTTTCCTGTATGCTGCTGTTCTCAGGCCACTCCACGATTACCGTGTAAGTACCAGCGGCGATGCCCGAAAGTGAGTGGTAGTTATCAATTTCATACCGTAGGTTGTCCTCCACATTTTCGCTACCCGTGGAAGTTTCGATTATTATCCTGAGCTTGTTCTTGGCATTATCGAGCTGCAGGGTCCAGCTCCTGTCCATCTGAAAACTGACGCTCTTCACCGCTCCTTGCCCATTCGCGTACACGGAGTTTATTGCCCCGGAGATCGCATCGGCGGCCGACCTAGCTTGGGAGAGGTATAGCGTGTCCCTCGCGGCCTCTTGCGCGGGGTTTATCATCTGCCCGAACGTGACCGCAGCGAAAATCACCAGCACGGCTGAAAAGATGAGCAGATATTCGACGGCCGATTGTCCCCGCATCTCAAGCCACCTTGATTTCAATGTATCTCAAATCACCGCTGTACTTGTACATAAATGTCATCCGATGGAGACCAGAGCCAACCTCAAAGTTTTCATTGTCAACGATTACGCGATTTTCGTCGTCCCTACTCGGTAGAGTTGTGCTAACTTGTATCACGTTATCGCTTTCGAGGTTCAATTCTATTTTAACATCCACACGATTTTCTGCTCCATCAACAAAGGAAACCGAAGTAACGCCTTTCGGCAGCCAGTACTCAATCGTCTGTTTTGAACCAACGCCTGAGGCATAAACCGTGTTGAGGGCATTTGTCAGCGTGTTTGCGGCTTCGCGCACATCCGCAAGCTTTGAGACCTTGTCGGCGTCGGCGCGTGCCTGGTTGTACATCGGCATCGTAATCGTGGCGAGGATTATTAGCAACCCCGATACCACGACGAGAAACTCGATGCTGAGCTGACCTCTCAATCTACCCCCTGCTAAGCTATGGGCCCGAAAGTTAAAAGTTTGCCCGCTAAACTGCGTGGCTGATATCCGCTCCTAGCCCATGGAATGTGGAGATAAAGCGGGAGCATGAGGTCCTGAGCGCCGCGGCCCCATTTTTTACAATTGTTTTGCCCTCGGCAAGCAGCCCTGCCACGACCAATGCAGCAACAACCGCGTAATCGTCGTGTCCATCAACCTCGCACCCCTTGAGCTTGGCTGGGCCGTGTATGAGTAAGCCGTCGTCGTGCTCGAGTACTCGCGCCCCCATCCGACGCAGTTCTCGGGCCATGGCCGAAACGCGATCTGATTTCATGGCTCTCGCCTCACCGGCGTTTCGAATCAGCGTTTTACCCTTAGCTTTACACGCAAGCACAGCGATTATCGGCAGAAGTTCCGGCACACGAGAAAGGTCCAGTTTTGCGGCGCTGGGATTCTGTTTGCCTTCTACGACGAAAATTTTTTTGGACACATGCACCTTCAGACCGGCCATCCTCAGGATATCCAAAAATGCAACGTCTCGACCTGCCACGTCTTTCACGCCGCGAAGTTTGAGTTTAGAATCCGTCAAAGCCGCAGCAACAACGAATACCGCGGCTGCCGCAAGCTCCTGTGGCACCCTAAAACTAAACGTACGGTAAGGCCGATTTGGTATCAGGAGCTTCTTTCCCCTTGGGCTCACCTCTACACCGGCCCTCTTCGCAAGTTCGAGGATGAGTTCAAGTTGGGGATTTTTCTGGCTTCGTTTGAATGAGATTTCAACCTGTTTTCTTCCGTATGGGCAGGGTAGGAGGAGGGCAGGCAGGTAGCGCGCATTTACCTCACCGAGCCGCACTTTTCCGCCCGCGAGTTCCCCGCCGAAAACTACGAAGGGGGGGCTGTCATCCGGTTTTGTCGAGTGGACATCTGCGCCCAGGCGGCGGAGGAATCTCAGCAGCGCGGGCATCGGGCGGGAGCGTAGCTGGGTGTCGCCGTTGAGCACGGTTATCGCGGGAGCTAGGGCCGCAATCGATGTGAGCAGGCTTAATGCAGTCCCCGAGTTCTTCGCGTCGATGACATTTTGGGCTGGTTTCAGGCTGCCGCCGGCCCCCCAGATTGACCAACGGTCTTGGGTTCGCTTCACCGTGGCACCCATTGCCTCAGCGGCCTGAAGCATCACGTTGGTATCCTTCACACGGAGCGGACGTTCGATCACGCTCTTGCCCTTCGCGAGCAAGGCCAACGCGCTGGCGAATTGGGTGTGCAGTTTCGACGGCTGTGGTTCGAGCTCCCCGGAGAGCCCAGTTGCAGGTTGAACGATTAGGTCCACGCACTTCGCCTCAGTTTGATTATTTTAATCCTCGGAAGTGCTGAATCGATGAGGGCATTAATCTTTAGGCCATCCTCGATTTCACGCACCTCCTCGAGCTTCAGGGCGGTTGGGTGGGGTGGTGTGGGATAGATATTTATGGCGCGTGCGGATGAGTCAAAAATTCCCATCCGACGGGCGATTTTTTCGATATCGTCTTTGACCATCCCCGCGAGGGGTCTGAGGACCGGCAACTCGCAGGCATCATCGATCACGCTGAGGTTTTTCACCCCTCCTTCGGCGATTTGTTCCAGATCTTCATCTCCCACGATCACCGCCCCACCAATTTGTCCTGCGATGATCTCAGCCGCCCGAACCATCGCTCGCTTGCAGAGCAAGTTCGCCAGCCCCTGTGCAGTTCCTTCGGCTATGACGCGGAGTATTTTGCCATAGGGGAAGACCCGCAACTCGAGCTTTGGGTAAAAACCCGCGAGCCTCCTCGCCGCACCGACCGCAAGTTTTCGCGTTTGACCGTCGGCGTGAGGTCGAGGATCAAAAAATATCGGGTGGAGCATGCAGCCGCGCTTTATTGTGAGGTACGAGGAAACGGAGCTGTTCAGGCTTCCCGAAAAAAGCGCGACGCCGCTACCTTGAGTGCCCACGGGCAGTCCACCAGCCCCATCCACGATTTTCGTGAACACATAGGCATCCCTCCCGCGAACCTCGACGAGTATCTTACGTTCTGGGGTTGAGAGGTTCACACGGGTGCCCTTCGCTTTAGCTAGAACCGCGGAGCCGGCGCTCACATTTACATCCCTGCTGGAGAACTGGTGTTTCCCAACCCTCGAGGTCCGAATGGCGAATGTCATCCCCGGAGAGAGGATCTTCTTCGCTTCCCCCACCACAGTTGATGTAATTGAATCGATGGTCGCGTTTGTCCTGAGCGATGGACTAACGGAAACTATACCGGGGATCTTGGCTAGGCGTCCCGTCGTGGCACTTGGTCTGTTGGTGTCGATGAATATCCTGCCCCGTTCTCTTCGGAGCTTGTGATCCAAACCTTTAAGGGACAATTTAATGTTTTCGATTAACCGCCGTTCGAACCGTCTACGGACCGGCTCACTCTTCAGCGCTATTTCCCCGTAGCGCACGATGATGGTTCTCGCCATAGCATCGAGTAGTTATATGGGTAACGTGGGTTAAAAATTTCGAGCGGCGTCGGCTATCTTCGCCGTTAGCGCCGCTTTAGAAGTTTGGTTATTTTTATAGCTGCCTTTTTTATGTCTCCCATACTCTTCGCGCCAGCGCAGACGCCCTTCCCCGACACGAATAGGAGCACCACGACTTTGGGTTCGTCAAGCCTGAATACCAACCCAGGGAAGACCTCGGGCTCGTACTCCGTGTTTTCAAAGGTTCGCGCGATTCGCTCGAGATCAAACTCGCGTCCAAAATCGAAGGATGCGACAATGTTTTGAACTTTAACATGGGGTTCGGATTTCACCTTGATGCCGGATTTCCGGAGCTTTTTCGTCAGCTTCTTTATCGCAAGCTTCGCGTCGCGCATACTCTTGGCGCCAACGCAGTTCATTTTTCCCGACGCGAATATCAGAAAGGATGCTTGGGGCTCCCCAGATTTATAGGCTATACCTGGGAAAACCTCCGGGTCGTAGCGCGCCCCATCTAATAATCTAGCCAATTTCTCAAGGTCGAATTCAACGCCCTCATAGGTTACCGAAAGCACGATGTTTTGGACTTGGGTCTTCACCCCACCCATCAAATCAGCCTCAAGCTAACTCCGCACCCCCGCATAAAAAGCTTGAGCCTCAAACTTTCATACTTGAAGGAAGACTCTTGGTGGTGCCAGGTTTGAGCGTTCACCGAAGTTTTTCGCGAATAAAGTTGAGGGATATAGATGCGGTGGTTACATTTTAATCCCAGCTTTGCAAAGTATTCTGGGGTTACAATGAAGGTACTAATTCAGGGATTGGGCCAAGTCCCCGCGACCATCGAGCATGCGCTGAAAAAAGAAAAGCCAAAAATCACACACGTTATTTGCTCCGATTATCAGCTAAACCACATCGCACGCACGAGTGGGTACTCAAAGCCGAACAAGAAAGTGATAGAGGAGGCAGCGCGAAAGGTTGGTGCAAAGGTTGTTTTTAGGAGGTGCAACGTTTTTGACCCAGCGTCGATCAACAAGGCACTTCGAGAGGTTCTGGAGGAGATCGACCCCTATGAGGATGAAGTGGTCATAAACTACGCGGGTGGCTCGGCCCCCGTTAGGCTTTTCTTGGGGGTGCTGGGAGTCGAACTCGCTAAGGTTACCACCAAGACCAAAATCCTCTATGCGATACGTTATCCCAAAGGGGTGAAAATTGCAGCCAATCAAACCGAGAAGCTTCAGGAGTTCCTCCCGACCGATTTCAATCTCTTGCTGGGTTTTATGAAAAAGCGTGTCCCCCGGGAATAGGAAGGCTTGTCATCTATATTTTTTCGCGAGTTTAGCGTAGTTTTCAGCCTGCACGCGGATACGCTTGAATTCATCATCCGTTAGCACGCGAAGTGGCCTAGCCGGGATTCCTACCACAATCGTGCGTGGCTGTACCTCTACATCACGGAGCACGACTGCACCCATCCCCACGAGTGATCCCCTTCTGATTTTTGCGCCATTGAAAACAATCGCCCCTGCTCCAACGACGGTGTTGTCTTCAACCGTGCACCCGCGTACCAATGTGTTATGTCCAACAACAACGTAGTTACCAATCCTAACTGGTATGTACTCCACTTTTTTTCCTGCATAAACGTCGGCGACATGCACGACGGCGTTGTCTTGGATACAGGTGTAGCGGCCAATTTTGATGCTTCCAAAATCTCCTCGCACAACCGCTCCCGGCCACACGCTCGAGTGCTCCTCAATGGTGACATCACCTATCACAGTGGCGGCCGGGTGGACAAAAGCGGTCTTATGAATGCGGGGCCTTTTACCACCAAACTCAACTATCATGTCTACGCGCCCACTTGCTCGGCCTTCTTGCTGTAGACGAGCACGATGTCACCGGTCGCCATGATGCCGTTGTAGGGGATAGTTATCGCCTTGCCCCCCTTACGCCCGAAGACAAATCCCACCACCGTGCCCTCCTTATCATCGATTACCGCGTCTTCGATCGTTCCAACGAAGCGCGCTCGGTCACTATAGATGCGCATACCATAGATTTCGGACAATCTCTTCATCAAGTCACCTCGTCATTAACTTGCGCGTGAGGTTTTTTAGTCTTTCGATGGTCAAAAACGCGCGTTTGGAAGTGAAACCTGCCACCTCGAGCATTGAAAATCGCCCGAGTAAGTTTTAATAGGAAAAGCTATAGAACTATAGGTAGTCCACACCGCGGTTGGACGGCGTCGGTCGGAACAAGGGACTAGCGCGCATAGTCCCGTGATGAGAGACTGTACTCTTGGTGTGGATTCAACAATGTGGATCCGAACAAACCAGGTTACTGGAGAAGCTCGGGTCCGAGATAGGTTCGGTACCCAAGCCAATTTCGAGGTTTTGTGGCTG
>CAZNRG010000002.1:0-39858 GCA_964575725.1 Hadarchaeota archaeon (SeqCode) | reverse complement strand
GAGCTCGAGTGCGAGTCGAGCGTCGCCCCACCGCGCGGCTATGTCGGCGATGAGCTGCACAGCCTCCTTGTCGACCGTGCCCGCCTTGAACGCCTCTCCGACCCGCTGGTTGAGGATGTCGGCAAGCTGGTGGGCGGTGTAGCGGTCGAGCGGGAGCACATTGTGCATGAAGGTACTCTGGGTCGCGGGATCGAGCGTGCGCAGGAAGCCCTTGTCGTGCGCGATTGCCATGATGCTTATGCGGTTAGGCGCTCCACGCTCTTCCCCGGCTCGGGTGAGCGAGTAAACTAAATCGGGGCCATTTAGCTGGACAAAATAATCGAGCTCGTCCAACGTTAACGCAAGGTAAGCATCGTGTTTGTTTAGGTAGGTAACAACCATCTCGAGGAGTTTCTCCTGGCCCAACCCGCGGGCGGGCCAACGGGGGTTGTAGTGCTGCACCAGCCTCATCAGCACCGCGTAAGGGGTCCTGTCCTTGCGGCAGTTGACGTGTAGGTAGCTGAGGTTGAGTTCCCTTCCCTTGGCCGCGGGCTCGAGCTTCTCGCCGAACCTCCGAGCGAGCGCTGTCTTCCCCACTCCGGTACTGCCTGTTATAAGCACGCGCTGGCTCGCTCGATCCTCGATCACAGGTTTGAAAACTCGAGTTAACTGACGAAACTCCTCATCGCGGTGCACGAGCACGCTGGGAACGTAATCGGGCAAGAGTTTGCTTGCATCGCGGAAAACGGTGTCGCGTCTAAGCTCCTCTTCGAAGATTTCTCCAAACATCGCTGCCCCTTCTCAAGATTATCTCGTTTGTTTAATTAAAACATTCTACGCGAGCAACCAGATGTAGGCAGCAACCATCACGAGTGCGGTGACCAGCGAGAAAACCAACGCGGCTCGGGACCAGCTCCAATCCCTCCGGTAGTGCATGAAGGAGCCAGTCGCTATCGAGAGGACCACTGCTCCCGCGCCCGCCACCGCGAAGGCTGCCAACAGAAGCGGCAACATGTACGCGCGGCGCAGGGCCCCGAGGTCCTCCCCCGCCAGCTGGCGAATGAGCCGAGTCCCGAATGAGGCGACCTGCTCCAACCTCACTTTATTCACGGCGTCGAGGTTGTCAGCCAGTGTGTGAATCGGCCACAGTATCCCATCATGCTCCGGGTTGACCCAATAAATCCAAGTCCCCGGAATGTCTACACTCGTAAAGCTCGCGTAATCGCTGAACCCGCCAACATCGTCATAGTATTCAGATTGCGTGTAAAAACCGAGATTCTCCGCCAGCTCTTGGATGTATAAGTCAAGCCACTCGGTGGTTGCGACTTTTGGTTTTCCCACGAGGCCGATGCGCAAGCCATTCTCTGGCCCTGACGCAATCGAGTCGAATACAACCGCAGCAACGATGTTGTTCTCGGCATGCCTACTTATGAAATCCTCACTCCCTAGGAGACCGAGCTCCTCACTGCCAAAGGTAGCGAAGAGAATAGTGCGGGGGAGGTTCTCTGTCGATAGCACGCGAGCGATCTCGAGCACGACCGCTACGCCCGATGCATCGTCGACCGCCCCTGGCGTCAGGACCGAGTCATGATGTGCGCCGATAACCATGACCTCATTGCTCTGCCCCGGCAGGAGTGCCACGACGTTGTAAGATATCGAATTTTCCGAGACCACGTGCAGGCGGTTCTCCACGATCACGTATGATTTCTCGATGATGAAGTTTTCAATCCATGCTTCCAAGCCGTAGCTCCGAAACTCGTTCTCGATGTAGCTCGCGGCTATCGCTTCCGCCTCGGTGCCTGCGAGGCGAGGAGCAATGCTGACCAAGAACTCCACGTGCTCGTAAGCATTGTCCCCTGAAACCTCAGCCCCACTGGCTAAGACTGGACTGCAAAAAAATGCGACAAAAACAAACATCAACAAAATGTGGAATGAGCTAAACTTCATTTGAGTTCCTTTCGGGCGGCGGAGTATTCATTTATGATGTGATATAGCCTGACCTCACCGACTATGATGTTATTTCGCTTCGTTACCGGGAGCCTTCTCACCCCGTGTTCTATCATCTTTCTCAACACATCACTTACCGTGTTTTTGGGGCCGCATTTGACGAGTCTTCTTGACATGACTTCCTCGGCAGTGCCCCGGTGCAATGCCCTCAGGTCTGGGAGTCCAAAAGCATAGGGAACCTTTCGGGGGGACAAAATACTTAACACATCATGCTCCGTTATCACGCCAACGATTTTTCTGCTTTTTTTGCTATCGCTAACCCACACGTGAGTTTTTTTCGTTAAAATATCCAGAACGCGGTCGATGGGCGCGTCTTTTTCGATCAACGGAACATCTTTTGTCTGCATAATCTTTTCAATTTTGAGTTCGTAAAATTCGGGACCAACTCTTCTTGGTTCTGCCATGTCTTCCCCCCATTAAAACTCCTGCGACATTATTAAACCTCTTTTTGTTTTTTGATTATTTTCAGGGCCTTCCATAAAGATGGGGGAGTGATTAAAGTGGTGATTAACACCATCACCAGAATAGCAGAAGCTATGTCTACACCGATTATGCCGTGATCAAGTCCAAGCTTGAGTAAGATTAACTCTACGCCCGCCCTCGGTATCATTGCAACTCCGACGGCGAGGGATTCCCTACCGCTGAATTTGGACGCTTTTGCGCCAATCCCACATCCAACAACTTTCCCGATGACCGCCACACACACCAACACCACCGCAAACAAGCCAACGGTTGTAAACGCGCTGGCATCGAAACTCATACCTATCGTCACGAAGAAAATTGGTATGAAAAAGCTGCCTCCGATCAAAGAAATGTGTTCCCTAAGGCGTCTAGCGTAATGGCTTTGACCAACGACCAACCCCGCCACGAAAGCACCTATGATCGCCGCGAGCCCGATACCTTGGGTTACCAGACCAAATACAAGCACGATGATTAACCCCAGCATCAGAAGGTTCTCCCTTCCCAACGTGAGCTTTTCTGAGAGCTTCTTGAATATCTTGATTCCAACAGTAAAGGAAACAACGAAAAATAAAATGGCAAGAGAAACAAGCAAAAAAGTTTCCGTCAACGGCACGGCGCCGGTCGCAACAACGCCTATGAGAACGCTCATCATCACCACGCCGATCACGTCGTCGATTACTGCCGCACCAATTATCAGAGTGCCTAGCCTAGTCCGCAACATCCTCAGTTCTGAGAGAATGGAGGCGCCGACCCCGATCGAAGTTGCGACCAAGGCAACTCCCACAAACAACGCAACCGTGTGAGAAAACCCGAAATAAATAGTCGCAAGGTACCCGAGAACGAACGGTAAGATCACGCCGGAAACGGCGACGATGCTCGACGCAACTTCCAGCCTCTTGAATTCTTCAAAATTTAACCCAAGGCCCGTTGAAAATAGGAGAAGCAAAATGCCAATGCCGGCGATGTCGGAGATGGGAGCCTGGGCGGGCCCTGCTAAGATTATGAGATTCCCGAGGATCATCCCTAGAAGCAATTCTCCGAAGACCGCGGGTTGTTTTAGCCCCTTGGATAGCAGCCGCCCCAAAGCAGCCGTAACGAGTATCACCACGAGGGCCGGGACAAATGTCAGTTCTAGGGTCATGGGGACGCCAAAGAGAACACCACGCGCCCAGCGCCTATAAATTTTCAGTTCCCAGCATATTTGTTATATATATAACAATTCAGCAACGAGCCCATTTTAAAGCGGAGGCGCGAAAATCCGGTGGGGCGGGAATGTTCAAACTGGAGAATTTGAGTGTTGTCGTAAAGCGAGGAGACCTGACAAGGGAACGGGCCGACGCGATATGCAACCCTGCGAACAGCCTGATGTACATGGGTGGCGGGGCGGCCGGGGCACTGAAGCGAGCTGGGGGCGAGGAAATCGAGCGGGAAGCGCTGAGGCATGCCCCAGTCCCAGTGGGCAAAGCCATCGCGACCACTGCAGGCAAACTCCAAGCGCGATGGGTAGTGCACGCCCCAACCATGGAGCGACCAGCTATGCGGACGACAAGCGAAAAAGTTTATTTGGCAACGAAAGCGGTGCTTGAGTGCGCAGATGCGATTGGAGCGAGAAGCATTGCAATCCCGGGCATGGGCACCGGTGTGGGCGGGGTATCCTATCGGGGTGCGGCAAAGGCGATGGTAAAAGCTCTTCGAGAGTTCGCCCCAGCAGCAAAGTCGTTGAAGGAAATCATCTTATGCGATTTCAGCGATGAAATGGTAAACGCTTGGGAGAACACTTTGCGGTGATCGCTTGAAGTACGCGGAGTTCAAGGCCCCGAAAGGCGTGATCAAGGTCGAGCTGGAACTTGCGGGCGGCAAGATCTCACGCATCTCGTTCAGCGGTGACTTTTTCATGTACCCCGAGGACGCACTTGAACGACTTGAGGGAGCGCTGGCCGGCATTAAAGCCGACAAGGAAAGCTTGCTTGCGGTGGTGCGGCGTTTTTATGAATCAACGGGTGTGCAAACCCCGATGGTCGAGCCCGAGCACTGGGTAGAGGCAATCATGCGCGCGGTCGGTGGTTAAATGGAATGGCGCTTGCTTCCACTTCGAATCGATGATGCATTCACGAGTATGGCGATCGACGAGGCTTTGCTGAGGTTGAACGCTGAGGGAAAGTCCCCAAACACTGTGCGATTCTGGCGCTGGCTCCCCTCGACGGTCTCGATAGGATGCTTCCAGAGCGTTAGGCGTGAGGTCGATCTCGAGGTGGCGAAAAAGTATTGCGTTGACGTGGTCAGGCGTATCACGGGTGGGGGCGCGGTTTTTCACGATCACGATGGTGAACTCACCTACAGTGTAGTCTGCAGACAAAGTGACGTGCCGGGCGACATAATTAAGTCCTACAAGTTGATATGCGGCGGCCTCGTGCGGGGATTTGAGTGCTTGGGGCTTCAAGCTGAATTCAAACCCGTAAACGACGTTCTAGCGAACGGGAAGAAAATCTCAGGCAGTGCTCAGACACGGCGATGGGGTTCGGTCCTCCAACACGGGACGGTGCTCGTTTCTCCGGACGTACGGCGGATGTTCGAGTTGCTTAGGGTTAGCCCAGAAAAAATCTCGGACAAGTTTATCGCCTCGGTCTACGAGCGGGTGACGACGGTGGAGCGGGAGCTTGGGAGGAAGCCGAGTTTTGAGGAAGTAAGGGAAGCGATGAGCAGGGGGTTCGAGAAGTCACTTGATGTCAAGCTTTCCGAAGACGCGTTTACGAGCGAGGAGCTCGAGCTTGCAGCCGGACTTGAGCCCAAATATGCGTCAGATAAATGGTTGAGGAAACGCTGATGATAACCAAAATTCAACGCCGCGCATTTTCAATGAAACTTGAACACAATCCCACATTTTTTTCTTGCTATCCCCACCCAAAATTTCCAACGATTTCGATTACTGGTGATGAATGCGCGCTCAACTGCAAGCACTGCGGCCGCCGCTACCTGCAACATATGATTTCTTGCCAAACACCTGACGTCTTACACAAAACGTGTCTAGAGCTGGCCATGAACGGTGCACACGGGGCGCTTCTGAGTGGGGGATATAACGGCGAGGGTTATGTGCCGTTTGAGCCCTTCCTTGGTGCGATCGAGCGGGTGAAGCGAGAGACAGGACTTTTCTTGAACGTTCACACCGGCTTGGCACCCCCCTCGCTGGTTAGGGAGCTTGGAAGGGGCGGCGTTGACATGGCCTCAGTGGACTTGATTGGGGCAGATGAAACGATAAAGCATGTTTTGGGGATACAGCGAACGACCAAAGATTACGAGCGAACGTTGAAGGCTCTTGAAAAATCGATCCCCCGCATCGTGCCCCACATCTGCATCGGACTTCACGGGGGCGAAGTCAAAGGGGAGTTTAGAGCTCTCGAAATGGCAGCCGCCACCGATATCGCTGCCCTAGTTTTCCTCGTCCTTGCCCCAACCAAAGGTACTGCGTTTGAAGGAGTGGAGGCGCCAGTTCCGCCCGTGGTTGGAGAACTCATAGCTGAAGCCAGGCTCAAGTTCCCAGAAATCCCGCTGATCCTAGGGTGCATGCGGCCCAGATCGGGGGAAAGGGTTGAAACAGAACTTCAAGCCCTTAGGTCTGGTGTAGATCGAATTGAGGTCCCAAGCGTTGAGACAATCAGGGCAGCAGAGAGGATGGGGCTGGAGGTGAAGAGGCTTGATGCGTGTTGCGCCGTTCCAGCTGAAGGTGAATTCGTTTCAAACATGAGACAAAATTTAAGCTCAGGCTAGCTAGACCATATAACGGGAAAAATATGCGTGCGTGCGCTTGGCCTTTCGTGGGTTTGCTGATCTTAGTCATGCTACCAGTTGCCACGGCGGACATGGGCATGGTCGTCCCCGGGGATATCTCGGTTTACGAGCCGGGGCAGAAAGCGATTATCGCGTGGGACGGGGAGAATGAGGTGTTGATTCTCTCGACCAACGTTTGGGCGAGCGAGAACACTTGGGCGCTCGAGCTCCTCCCGCTGCCTACTCAGCCCGCAAAACCCGAGGCGGGAAGCTTCGGCTCGTTTGAAAATATTCAATCCATGCTTTTTGATTTCGCGAGGAATACCTACTTTAAACATGGCTTAGCGGAGCCTGGCAGTGCACCGCTTGAGGTAGTCTTTCAGGAGAACATAGGCGCTCACCACATCACCGTCTTAAAGGTCAACCGCGCTTCAGAACTCATTGATTTTGCGAAAAACTTGTTGGTTGCAGAAAACTTGGAAAATGCACAGGAAGTATCTTGGAGCCAGCTCGAAAATTTGGCAGCAGTTTATTTGCAGCGGGGAATGAGCTACTGGGTTCTCGATTTGATCGACCTGAGCGATTATCTGATGAGCCGCGAGCCGATAATTTACTCTTTCAAGAGCGACTACCTCTACTTCCCGCTCGAGATTTCCTCGCTTGCTTCGGGCACGACCGACATAACCCTCTTCACCCTTACCAACGACAAGCTTGATGCGAGCTCAGTTGAAGCTACAGGCTTTTCCATCGCATCATTCATCGCGGGTGGAGAAAATGTTTTGATCGAGTTCGAGGTGAGCGAGAACGAGTTGCAGCAGATAAGCCCGAATGTGGCAGAGCTTTTCGAGAACAAAGCGTGGCTGACTGCACTTACCTACTCGGGGTCGTTGGAGAACTTGAAGGGAGACATAATGTTTTCAGCGGCCCCGCCGGAGGGGGCCGAGGAGCCATCGGGGGCGGCCGATCAGTTGCGCGCAGCTGCGTGGGCGGTAGCCATCGTAATTGCGTTGCTGGCGATTTTTGCAATCATCTACAAACTCAGTCCGTACTACAAGACTAGCCCGCCAAGTTGACGATGAAAGTTGAGTGAGTTAATGAAAGTTTTGAAACTCCATCGGGAAGGACGAACATGGTGACTTCGGTGAGGGTGGCTTTTGGCACAGGGGTAGTGCTCGACCTCTGGCGCGGGCAGCTCGCGGTAGCGCCGACAACAGCGCACCTGCTGACCTATTACGATGGTCGCTGCAGCGCAAACTGCAAGTTCTGCCCTCAGGCGCGAGAGGCAACGGCCGATTTGCGGATGCTGTCGCGCGTGGTCTGGCCCCGATTTGAATTGAAAAAAGTCATCACAGCGCTGGGTGAAAATTCAAATGAGTTCGAGCGCGTTTGTATCCAAGCGGTCAACTATCCGGGAGTCGTGGATGACCTCTGCGAGCTCGTGGGGGAAGTGAAAAAAGCTTGTGGCCTGCCAATTTCAGTTTCGTGCCAACCTTTAAAGAAAGAGGAGATCAAGCGCTTCGCGAAGGCCGGAGTTGAACGAGTTTGTATAGCTCTCGATATGGCAACGCCCGAGCTTTTTGAACGGATCAAGGGCACTAGTAGCGATTACAGGTGGGGAGAGCACATGGATGCGCTAAACGCCGCACGCTCAATTTTCGATAATCGAGTTTCGACTCACCTCATTGTGGGATTGGGCGAGAGTGAGGAGGAGATGGTGCGGGCGATCCAGCTCTTGCATAATCAAGGCATAACTATTGGGCTGTTCGCGTTCACCCCCATCGCTGGCACTCCGCTATCGAGCCACCCCCAGCCCGATGTTGCCAGCTACCGCAGGATTCAACTCGCCAGATTTTTGATAGTTAGCAACTTGAGCCGGGTTGAACTAATGCATTTCGATGGTGGTCATATCGTTGACTTTGGAGTGGGACAGGATACCATAAATAAGACAGTCAAGTCGGGCGAGCCTTTCCGCACGTCGGGCTGCCCGGGCTGCAACCGCCCGTTCTACAACGAGTCGCCGCGCGGACCGATCTACAACTACCCGCGAAAGCCGACATTAAAGGAAATCGCGGTTATCCGAGGCCAGCTACTGTAACCTTTAAGTTTTGGCGCGCGAGTTTTAGCTGGCGAGGTGAGTATGGTGAAGACAGGCAATTATGATGTGCCTGAAGGGCTTTCCTACAGCCGCGAGCACGAGTGGGTCAAGCTCGAGGGAAAGCTAGCTCGCGTAGGCATCACCGATTACGCGCAGAGCAAGCTAGGAGATGTGGTCTACGTCGAGCTGCCTGAGGTCGGCAAGCAGGTCAAGCAGGCGGCAGATCCAAAAGGCAAGGAAATGGAGCTGGGAGCGGTCGAGTCGATCAAAGCGGTTTCGGCAGTCTACAGCCCCCTGAGCGGCACGGTGAAAGAGGTGAACCCCGCGCTTCAGGAGCGTCCGGAGTTAATCAACACGAGCCCCTACAGCGAAGGGTGGATCTGCGTGCTCGAGCCCAGTGCCCTCGATGCCGAGCTCAAACAGCTGATGGACGCCAAGGCATACGCGGAATACCTGAAGAAACTCGAGTGAGCTGGTGCGCGTGGGCCACCCCTACATCCCGAACACGCGGGAGATTCGGGAGCAGATGCTGCGCGAGATAGGTGTTGCGAGCATCGATGAGCTCTTTGCAGACATCCCACCCAAAATTCGTCTCAAGCGCAAGCTGAAGCTGCCGCCCGCGATGTCGGAACTCGAGGTCAATCGTCACGTGGGGGCGATGCTCGCAAAAAACAAGCCCTTTACCCAGCAACTTTCTTTTCTCGGTGGGGGTGTCTGGCCCCACCACGTACCAGCACACGTCCGCTCGCTGGCGCAGCGCTCGGAGTTTCTGACCTCCTACACCCCTTACCAACCCGAGGCAAGCCAAGGCATGCTCCAGGCGTTGTTCGAGTACCAGAGCATGATCGCCGAGCTCGTGGGGCTTGAGGTCGCGAATTCCTCAGTGTACGATTGGGCAACCGCGCTGGGCGAGGCGGCGCTCATGTGCGTACGGGTAACTAAGAGGCGAAAATTCATCGTGCCCAAACTAATCCCCCAAGAGCGCCTCTCTGTGCTGCGAAACTACGCTTCGGGTCCGGCTTTGAAGGTGGTCGAGATAGGTTACGATCGTCGCACCGGGCAGCTCGATCTCAAGCAGCTTCGCGAGGAGCTCGGCGAGGATGTCGCGGGAGTTTACATCGAGAATCCCAGCTACCTTGGTTTCCTAGAGGCGCAGGGCGACGAGATAGCGGCAGCAACGCATAAAGCTGGAGCGCTTTTCGTGGTCGGCGTGAACCCGATTTCGCTTGGGCTGCTCAAACCCCCCGGCGATTACGGCGCCGATATCGTCGTGGGTGAAGGGCAACCACTCGGTAACCCCGTGAGCTTCGGAGGGCCCTCGCTGGGAATCTTTGCTTGCAGGAGCGACCAGAAGCTTTTGCGACAAATGCCAGGCAGGCTCATAGGAATGACTTCAACCCTCGACGGCAAGGCGAGGGGGTACTGTATGGTCCTCCAGACCCGCGAACAACACATCCGCCGCGAGCGAGCGACATCCAATATCTGCTCAAACGAATCCCTGTGCGCGGTTGCGGCTGCCATTTATCTCGCATCGCTCGGTCCCCGAGGGCTGCGCGAGCTCGCCGAACTCTGCGCCGCGAACGCGAGCTATGCGATGCTGAAGCTCGGCGCGATCAAGGGCATTCGAGCGCCCATCTTCGATGCGCCGCACTTCAACGAGTTCACGCTGAACTGCGATGACACACGTGTATCAATCAAAAAGCTTAACTCCAAATTGCTCAAGCGCGGCATCCAAGGCGGAAAATCACTTCGCGCAGAATTTCCGGAGCTCGGTGAAACGGCCCTGCTCTGTACCACCGAGTTGCATTCGCGCGAGGACATCGATTGCCTTGCTGAGACGCTTGAAAAAATCGTGAGGGGAAGAAAATGAATTACCGGCAGGCGCGATGGCTTGAGCCGTTAGTTTTCGAGCTGGGCGGCCGGGGGCGAGTTGGGGGCCTCCAGCGAAAGGGGCCAGGGCGCGTGAATTTGCCTAAACGCCTCTTGCGCGAGCGCCTAGAGCTGCCCGAGCTTTCCGAGGCTGAGGTCGTCCGCCACTACACCCGCCTCTCGCAGATGAACTACGGCATCGACTCGGGCTTTTACCCCCTTGGCTCTTGCACGATGAAGTACAATCCAAAGGTCTGCGAGGAGCTTGCGGCGCTTGAGACGGTCGCTTCCATTCACCCGTATCAGGCTGAAGAGACCGTGCAGGGCGCGCTCGAACTCATGTACAATCTCGAGCGTTCTCTTGCAGAGATTTCCGGCGTCGCACGCGTCTCCCTACAGCCCTCAGCCGGGGCGCACGGTGAGCTGCTCGCGATGTTACTTACCCGAGCTTACCACAAGTCCAAGGGGAAGGGCGCGCGCGATCAAGTCATAGTTCCAGACTCCGCTCACGGCACCAACCCGGCGAGCGCGGCGATGGCTGGCTACGAGGTGGTAACTGTGCCATCAAATGCACGGGGGCGCGTCGATCTTAAGGCGCTCAAGGCGGCGGTCTCCGAGCGAACCGCGGCGCTCATGCTTACAAATCCAAACACCCTGGGGCTGTTCGAGGATCAAATTTTGGAGATCGCAGAACTCGTCCACGGCGCTGGCGGGCTCCTCTACTACGATGGGGCGAACCTCAACGGGATCATGGGTAAAACTCGTCCGGGCGACATGGGCTTCGACATCGTTCACTTTAACCTACACAAAACTTTCTCGACTCCCCACGGTGGAGGCGGCCCAGGTGCAGGCCCGGTCGGGGTGACACGAGAACTCGAGAAATTCCTACCCGTGCCCGCGGTTGAGTACGATCGCAAGCGCAAGCGCTATTACCTAGACTACGACCGACCCAGCTCGATAGGCAAAATCAAAGGGTTTTACGGGAACTTCGGCGTTCTGGTGAAGGCGTATGCTTACATCTTGCTGATGGGTGCTGAGGGGTTGGAGGAGGTAACGGAAACAGCGGTGCTTAACGCTAACTATATCATGCGCAAGTTACTCGGAGTTGAGGGCTACGAGCTAAAGTTCGACGCCAGCGGCCCCTGCAAACATGAAGTCGTCTTCAGCGCAGAGCCGATGAAGAAAAAATGGGGCGTTAAGGCACAGTTAGTCGCCAAGAGGCTACTCGATTTCGGCGCGCACGCCCCCACCTATTACTTCCCGCCGATAGTGCCCGAGGCGCTCATGATCGAGCCGACCGAGACCGAGCCGCGTGAGGAACTCGACCGTTTCATAAACGCGTTAAAGGAAATCGCTGAGGAAGCACGTTCGAGCCCGGAGAAACTTCACGCAGCCCCAACCGCCACGGCGATAGGCAGGCTCGACGAGGTCAAGGCATCGCGCGAATCTATTTTGAGTTGGAAGATGTATCGTAGACTGGCGAAGAGATGAAGAAGTTAGGTCTGATTGTGAACCCCATAGCAGGCATGGGGGGACGCGTAGGGCTGAAGGGCACTAATGGCGCGGACATCGTTGCAAAAGCCCTAGAACTCGGCGCAGAGCCTGTTTCTCCAGCTAGGGCAGTGGAAGCGCTGCGGGTTTTAAAGCGGGCCGGGGCGGATTTCGAGCTGATAACTTACCCGGTTGAGATGGGGGCGGCGGAGGCAAGCGAGGCGGGTCTGGAAGCTCGGGTGATCGGGCGCATAACCCAGGGGAAGACGACGGCGGAGGACACAAAACGTGCGGCTAAGGAAATGCTTGAACTGGGGGTCGACCTCGCCCTCGTCGCTGGCGGGGACGGCACGATGAGCGACGTGATCGGGGCGATAGGAACTCAAACACCAATCTTAGGAATCCCAACTGGCGTCAAGCTACACTCCGCGGCATTCGCCAACACTCCCGAAGCGGCAGGGCAAGTTGCGGCACGTTTTTTGAGTGAGGGGTTGCCGCTGCGAGAGGCGGAGGTCATGGACATAGACGAGGACGCCTACCGCGAAAACCGCCTAGTGGCGAAGCTCAAGGGCTACGCGCAAGTTCCTTATGAGCCAGTGATGATGCAGGCGACTAAAGAAGGAAGTGCCGGGTTTGAGTTGGCGGATCAGAAGGCGATTGCACGATGGATGGTTGAACTCGTGGAAAAGGGACGTATATACGCACTGGGCCCTGGCACGACGACGCGAGCGGTGGCGGAGGAGCTGGGCATCTACGACTCAACCCTGCTGGGGGTCGACCTCATCCGCGATTATAAGCTGCTCGCACGCGATGTCAACGAGCGACAAATTCTGGAAGCGATTAAGGGCAAACCAGCGGCGATAGTGGTGAGCCCGATAGGCAGGCAGGGTTTCATTCTAGGGCGCGGAAACCAGCAGCTAAGCCCCGCGGTGGTGAAACAGGTGGGGAAGAAAAATATTTTGGTGCTTGCGACGCCTCACAAACTCTCACTGACCCCAACTTTGAAAGTCGATACGGGTGACGTCAATCTAGACAACGAGCTTCGTGGCTACATCCCTGTTATCGTCGGTTATCTCCAGACACGCATGGTGGAGGTCATCTAATAACGGAGTCTCTTTTTACAACCTTCACAGAAAACCGCGGATTTCTTATCCACATCAAGGATGGAATTTGAAAAGGACATGACACATTTTGGGTTTAAGCAGTGCCCGAGCCCGAAGGTATGCCCGAGCTCATGGACGGCCTCCTTCGTCGCACGCTTGAGGAACAGCTTACGATTGGGTGAGGCGCCATAAAAGGTTGGGTCAAGCCGATGAAGCGAGACCAGCGCAATCCTACCTAGGAATTCGGCTTGGCCGAAGATGAAGTTGAGGTTGCGGGACGGGGTGTAGAGATCAACGCTGAGCACCCCAAGCACCCGATTTTCGCCGGTTATTCGGTGAAACACCCGATCGAGGATGAGGTCAGCGTCGTACTGCTTGCGTCGCGCATTGTAGGCGGCGGGAGGTATCCCTAGCGAGGTGCATATGAGACAGCCACCCACTAACCCCGAGAAAGCCTTCTCGATCTTGGGGGGCAGGTCATGCAGAAGTTCGGTGGGGATCTCGCCGATCGTGACGATTTCAATTATCAAGTGCAACCCACTCAATTTTTGTGCCCGCACCTTAAAACAAACTCGTTGTTGGCTTGTTATTTGGTCTTACTGTGATACCCCTCGAATCCAGATTATCCCGAGGGTCGCTAGAATCCATATTAGCACCCCCGCTATGACTACGCCCGCCCCAATGGAGAGCGCCGCACGCTTTCGGTTAAGCCCCGCGACATAAGCGATGAGCGCCCCGGTGTACGCACCCGTGACTGGGAGGGGGATGCCGACAAACAGAGCAAGCCCCACCAAGCTCAAATTTCGATGTTTGCGCGCGCGTTTCACTGACCACCGGAACATTTTCTCGACGAGCTTCACCCTTCGGCGAATCGGCGGTAGGATATAATCTAGCAAAATAAACGCAATTGGAATTGCCATCAGGTTCAGCAATACACATATCGTGAACGCAGAGGCAGGGCCATATCCGGCAGCGATGGCGAGCGGAATGGCGCCACGCAGCTCGATGAAGGGCACCACCGAAATTAGGAATACCAACCACTCCATCACCCTAACACCTCCAAGCAATATTACTGGGGAGATAAATCAGTGTTTACTGGGGTGCAAATGCGCTACAAGCTCATCGCCTTTGATATGGACGGCACACTGGTAGAAGAGGACAGTTGCTGGGGCACGCTCCATCGCCACTTCGGCACCCAAGAGGCCGCGCGCAGCAACCTCGTGGCGTACGAGCGGGGTGAAATAGATTACCCGGAGTTCATGCGCCGCGACATCGCGCTCTGGCGCCCGGCGCCGATGCGTGAGCAGGTCAGGCGCGTGCTTACCCCCCATGGGCTGGCGCCGAACGTCGAGCGGGTCGTCGGGGAGATCCATCAGAGGGGATATCAGACGGCAATCATAACGGGCGGGCTTGACCTACTGGCAGAGGAAGTCGCGCGGAGGCTCGGCATTCGGAATGTTTTCGCGAACGGGCTGGCTGTTGATGAACATGGCCGCTTGACTGGCGAGGGCATCTTCCGCGTTGAGCCGCGGTACAAGCACGAAGTGTTGGTGGGGCTGGTGAGTGAGCTCGGCATAAATATGCAGCAGTGTGTCGCGGTCGGCGATAGCAAGTACGACGTGAATTTTTTGAAGCACGCGGGGTTGGGGGTGGCGATAGGAGTGGACTCAGAACTTGCGAAGGTCGCCGATGTCGTAATCCACGATTTTGAGCATCTCCCCCAGCTTTTAGATTACCTATAATTTGCCCCGGATCCAACATACGAAATTTTAAAAACCTCAGCGCAACCAATAAGACGCGTGTCCATGCCATCCCCCAAGAAACCCAATAAATATGAGGCGCCGAGCTGGGACTACATCTACGAGCTCTGCATTCAGGTTGCGGACCAAATCCGGCGCAGCGGTTATGAACCCGATCTGCTCGTGGCGATATCCCGGGGCGGGTGGATCCCGGGGAGGGTCTTGTCCGACTTGCTTGAAAACCCAAACATTGCCACCATCAAGGTCGAGCACTACATCGATATCTATAAAACCCACGCAAAGCCGGAAATAACTCAACCAATACCCATCGAGGTCAAGAGGAAGCGAATTTTGCTCGTGGATGATATTGCGGATTCCGGAAAAAGTCTCAAACTCGTCAAGGAGCACCTAGCCGAGCAGGGCGCGGCGGACGTCAAAATCTGTGCGCTTTATTACAAACCGTGGTCGATCGTGACCCCTGATTTTTCCGCACGCAAGACCGACGCATGGATATGCTTTCCCCACGAAATCTATGAAACCATAAAAAAGATAATCTTGAGGTTGAAGGGGCAGGGCAAATCACGGAAGGAAATCGAGAAAGAGCTCGTGCGGACTGGCATGAAGCCCCCCCTCATCGAAAAGTTTGCCTCCCAAATTCTCGCTGAAGAGGGCTAGTGGCTAACGCTTGAGGGCAATTCTCTGGCCGCGGAGGAACTTCGCGAGCCCCTCGATGTCTTTAACATCCTTGTGAAGGAGCGCCTTGAGTTTCCCCCGAAATTCGACCACCGGCTCCACCCCAAGCCTCTTCAAGTGCTCAGTACAGAACTTTGCGAGTTTGTCCCCGGCGCGATCGAAATCGGTTAAAATAATAATTTGTTTGAAGCCCACCAAACTCTCGAGGAAATTTAGCAGAGTTTTACTGCTGCCTGACGCCCTGAAAATCCGTCCATTTACGTCGAGCTTACGTAGGGCCCCTTCATCATCCGCCCCCTCGACCAAAATCGGCACACCTTCGCCGGAGCTTTCTCTCAACTCATCGAGAAGTTCTTTTACCTGCTCAAGCGTTTCCTCAGTGAGCACGGAGTATCCCCAAATCTATTTTTTACAAAATTATTCAGGCCCGCGGTCGCTCACCCAGAGCCCCTTTCTAAGGCATCGCTTGCAAACCTTGATGTCCGGCATGAAGCATCGCGAGCAAACCGTGGCGCCGCAAACCCCGCATCGGTACACTTCGGTGGTCGCCCGCCCGCACATAGCGCAAACGCCAGCAACTTTACCCATTTTGACCCACATTAATTTTGAAATCCGAGTGATTAAACGTTACCATTTCAAACACGGATCACTCGATAGAAATCTTTTTAATTTTCCCTTCCGAGTCTAATTCCTAGGTGTCCCAAGTGGAACTGTTCACGCTCAGCTGGGAGGAGGTCGAGAGGGCAGCAAAAACCTTAGCCAACTCGATAAAACGCGATTTTGACCCGGATGTTATCGTAGGGGTCGCGCGCGGCGGTTTGATCCCCGCGGTCCGGCTCTCCCACCTGCTCGGCGATAAGTTGCTGCGCATCATCCACGTGAAGTACTACGGGGGGGCAAATGAACGTTTGAAAAAACTGGAGTTACTTGCAGACGTCGAAAGGGTCGAGGGCAGGGTACTGGTTGTCGACGATGTCGCCGATACTGGAACGAGCTTAGAGTTCGTGCTTAATCACCTAAAGGGAAAGGGGGCAAAGGAGACACGCACAGCCACCATTGCATACAAGCCGGGGTCGCGCCTGAAACCAGATTATTTCGTGTACGAGACGGACAAGTGGGTCGTCTTCCCCTGGGAAGAGGCACCCAAAAGCTCCACCGTTGAATGAAATTTTTGATGGAAACCGTGATCATCTCCTTAACGAGTAAAAAAATACCAGCCCATTATAAAGGAAGAGCGTTGTTCCAAAACCAGCTAGGGCTAATGGGTTTGAACGAACTCCTCGAGTTCCCTCATGGTGGGTAATCCTGCCCTCGCTCCGATATGCTGAATCTTGATCGCGGCTTCAGCCAACGCGTACTTAATTGATTTTTCCAGATCTCCTCCTTGCAGCCAAATGACATCGAAAGCAGCCGCGAAAGCATCACCGGCGCCAGTCGAATCCTTAACTTTGACTTTAAATGATGGGCGAATGATGACTCTCGAGCCATCCGTTGCTATCGCACCATTGGCGCCCATGGTTACGACCATGGCCTCTAAGTTTTTGGGAAAATTTTTCAACATCTCTTCCTTCCTTGGCATTTCTCCAAAGATCTTTTTATACGACCTCCGATTCATGAAACAAATGTCGAAAAGCTCAACAACGTCGAGGAGTTCACCTTTTCTGAGCTCAGCCAACTCAGCCCCCAAATCGAGCGAGGTTCGGATTTTATGTTTTTTGGCATTTGATCCAACAGCGAGTGCTATCTTGGGGGCAACGCTGCTCGCGTGCAATAGCTTCGCCCCCTTAATGTAATCAGCACTGATGTCCTCGGGCTTTAAGAACAAATTTGCGCCTCGATGCGCGAGTAAGAAGTGATCGCCTTCAGCTGTAGAGAGGGCAATGACGAGCCCGGTCGGTGCGTCGACCACTTTGATCCGTGTTGTGTCAACACCCTCCTGCCTTAGGTCGGTGAGGACCTCCTTCCCGAACTCGTCGTCTCCTACGCAACCTATGAAACCAGATTTTAGGCCCAGCTTGGAACATGCGACGGCGAAGTTTGCCGCCCCCCCACCTGGCCGCCTAGCGAACTCTTCCAGCAATAGCTTTTCGTCCCGGGCAGGGAGCTTTTTGACTTTTCCGATCAAGTCAACGTTGAGGTTGCCGACCGCAATTACGTCGAGTTTCGGTTGCAGGATCATTCCCAGCACAATTTAAGTCAGATAAAAATATAAACCCGTGATGAACCTCTTGAAGAAAAATTTTTGGCGATAAAAACAGTCGTCACCTATACCTCAAAATGAATGCAATCATCGTCAAGCACAAACTAAGAGTAACAACACTAGACAAAATGAGGGCAACCCCGTGAGTCAAAATTCCATAAACGGCCCAGAGAAGAGCGCCCGTGAACAATATTACCCAAAAAAGTAAGGAGATGCCCCGGACCTGCTTTGTCTTGGCAGTTTTCAGTACCTGCGGAATCGTTGCCGCGTTTACTAAAAAAGCAGCAAGGATCCCGATTATTTCGATTTCAACCGCACCCATACAGGACCCGCCCACTCTAATGTTCTGTTCACGGAAGAATTAGGATAGTGGCAATAAATAGATGCTACACTTGCTGTATTTGATGATGAGCTCTCTGAAGAAACTTTTATCACCAAATAAAAAAGGCGAAGAGCTGGCCACCCAGAAGCTAAGGCGAGGGGAGGCTCTCGTACGGGCGGAGGGGATCGTCAAGGGGCCCACTGGTGTCTGGGAACACTTCATCCTTGAGCACGGCAACGGCGTCCGGCCGAAATATTTACCGCATCCCGCGTGCTCCAATCATGTTTTTAATCACCCTACCCTAAAGGGCGTTCAGCAAGAACTGTAAAATGAGTGTGCATCAAAGTTGGAGTCTTTCGGCAGAAGTGGATGTTCTCACCCATATAGTCGACTTGAGAGGAACGAGGGGATGAAATAAACTCAAGAGATCTCGTCCGACAGGTTTTTGAGGGGGTGGAGCCGAAAAGGCCCCCATTTCTTTTTGAAAGCGAACAAAAGAACGTTGAGTACAAGTTAGGCGATATCATGGTGGGCCACGCATGGGTCCCAGATTGGGGCACCTTCATGGCTGAAGGTGGACCATTCGCCCGGAAGGAGCTCGATCGGTTCAAGTGGGCCGAAAAATTAGATATAAATGAATACAAATGGCCGGGGCCCGATGAGGTAGTTCAAAACACGCTGGAGCGGATTGATGTAAAAAAATATGCCGAGGACAGGTTCGTCATTTTTGAGGTTCTCGGCCCGACCGAGCAGTGCGAATTTTTCTGCATGCCGCCCCCTCCGATTTCCTTTCCTCTAGGCATTACTTACCCGTCCCTTTCACGCCACCGCTTTGACTTCTCCACCCTAAGGGAGATAAGACCCGAGAAAGCCCGCGCGTTATACGACAGGGTCGCCGGATACATCTTGGAGTTGGCGAAGGCGGGAGCAGAAATAGACTACGTGGACGCAATCAGGGTGGCAGATGACCTCTGCAGCCATGTAGGGCCAAATTATTCGAGGGAATTCATCGAGGCAGATTATTTGAGGTGGCATCGAGAGTTTGCACGCGCAGCTGAGAGAAAGGAAAAGTACTCCAAGCTGCACACCGATGGTAACCTTCTAGTTGGAGGCTTGATGGAGAAACTTGCGGATATCTACGACGCCATCCATCCCCTTGATTTCATGCCGAAACCCACGTTGGCAGATTCCCTGAGATGGATAGACTCGATCGTAGAGGCTAGGGCTCTCGTCGAGGAGACAGTCTTCTTTACGGGAATTCCGATAGAAATCATGTTTAGGGAGGAGGTAAGTCCCGACCAAATTAGGGAGATAGTGAGGAGACTTTTGTCGAAGCACGGTAAGAGGCGGCTCGTCTTCTCAGATACACATAGACCTTATCCCGGGAGGAGTTTCACGGAAGCTGGAGCGATGCTGAAGGTTAGAGCGATAAAAGAGGAGATAGAGGAACATGGGCAATAAAGCGTTAGCAGGCATCGGGGAAAAATTAGAAGAGCTAAATCCAAGAGGCTTGGGAGAGGCCATCAAAGAAAAGTTGGCGACGGGAGTTCCACCAGCTGACATCAAAAAGAGCCTGTCAAAGAAAATGGCGGAAATCGGCAAAAAATATGTTGACGGAGAGATTTACCTCCCGAGAGCCTTGATCGCATCTGAAATCTTTGAAGAGGTTTTAGAGGAATTTGATTTTCCTAAGGGAGAGCTTGGGAAGGTAGCTATTGGAGTAGTCGGCCCCGAGATCCATGAGGTTGGAAAGAATATGGTGGCTGCTTGGTTAAGGTCAGCGGGGTTTGAGGTCCTTGATCTAGGGGTCCTCGTCCCGCCAGAGAGATTTATCGAAGTCGTGAGAGAAGAGGGGGCCGATATACTCGCCATGTCAGCTAGACTTTCGCCGGCGATTTATGCGATGAGCTGGGTTCTCAGGCGCCTGAAGACAGAGGGCCTGAGGGGGAATGTCAAAGTCATAATCGGAGGCACGGCTGTCTCGGAGGAAATAGCTAAGGAGATGGGTGCGGATTCCTACGCCGGTGATTTTATGAAAGCTGTTGATGAATGCAGGAAATTAATCCGCGAAGAGGGGGGCTGACAAAAGTACGATCGTGGAGCTAAAACGATGCCGACTTTTACATTCTCTCGCATCATTTCACGTCAATTATACTGCAAGACCCCATATTAAGTTAAGGAAGCATCGTAGCTTTGAGAATTGGGGTGGAAAATGATTATCATCTATGTCGTCGGCATTGCGCTAGCTTTTTACGTAGCTTGGAGCATGGGGGCGAACGACGCTGCCAACCCCACCGATTGCGCGGTCGGTAGCGGCGTTATCACCCTGCGGAGGGCGGTGCTTCTATTCGCGATCTTTGTGGCCATCGGTGCCTTGCTCCAGGGTTTCATGGTGATGAAAACGATCGACAGGGGCATCGTCCCCAGAATCGAGGTCTTGGGCGCCTTCACCACAATCCTGGCAGTTGGCATATGGATTACACTTTGCACATGGAAGGGCATCCCGATATCGACGACGCATTCGATCATCGGGGGCGTGATCGGCTACGGCCTATTGACCTATGGTGTGCACGGCCTGGAATGGGGGGTGCTCTCGATAGTCCTCGTAACCATGGCCGTGACGCCCATCTTAGCCATCGCCTTGGCCCTTGGACTATATCCCGTTTTCAAGGCATTTTTCGGTAAAATGTCGGGCCGCTTGAGCGTGAGGTCTGTTGAGAGACTCATCAAGTATATGCTAATAGCCGCTCTGTGTTTATCCGCTTATGCTTTCGGGGCAAACGATATCGCAAATTCCACCGGCATATTTGTAACTGTCACTAAAGAGCTTGGGGGGATTCCCGATTACAGCGCGATGATTTTATTAGCAGCTTTGGGGAGCGTCGGCATTGCCATTGGGGGGCTCACTTGGGGCCGTAGGGTAATTATAACTGGGGCAAGGCGGATCACGCGACTAACGCCACTCACGGGCCTTGCTGCGGAGTTTTCCAACGTGATAGTGGTTTTACTGTTTACGACGATTCCATTCATCCTGTTTGGGTGGGGGATCCCGATATCTACAACCCACAGCAGCATAGGGGCCATCATTGGGGTTGGTTTGATCAGAGGGATGGGCGGCGTCGATAGGGCGATCGTCACCAAAATAGCAGCCTCATGGATTTTGACTGTTCCTATCGTGGCCCTAATGAGTGCCGCTTTATATGGGCTCGTTTCGATATTAATCTAGAAGGGGATGACGCGATGTTTAAATCCACGAGCTCCGCCGTGTGGCTGGGAAGGCAAAAAGAAAGAAAAGTCCTCGGGTTTTGTAAGAATCATTTGGGCATAGTCGTGAAAACAGTTGCGGGGATGAGAAAAACCATCTACGCGTTTTGCGACCTCGATGCGAGGAAGGCGAGCATTGCTTACAAGGAAGTCTTCAAGGAAGAGCGAGAAGCCGACAAGGTCAAGAGGGGGATCCTCAAGGAGCTTTCCAAGGGGATATTTCACCCAATAAACCGTGAAGAAATCATAAGACTTATTCTAACCGCCGAGGACGTTGCCGATAACGCGAAGGCGGCATCAAGAAAGTTGAACTTCATCCCACCTAAAAAGCTTGGTGAGAGTTTGAGGGGAAGGTTAAAGGAATTCTCCGACAACCTCCTCAGAATAGCTGAGTTGACAAGGGATGTGTTTGAAACGCTCATCAAGAAACCAAGCAAGACCCTCGCGCTAGCACAGGCCGTTGAGGAGATGGAGGAAAAAATAGATGATTTCCGGGCGGAGGTGATGTTGCCTGAGATCCTCGCTTTCTGCGATCGTTCGAGGAGCTTGGGTATTTCCCTTATGTTAAGGGAGATAATCGACAACATGGAAAACGTGGCCGATCGATGCGAAGATGTCTCTGACATCATGAGGGGCATCGCCGTAAGTTTTGCTTAGCCGGAAAGCGTGAACCCTTTCGAACACTTCAAACTCAGGGAAGGGCGAAGATAAGTAGTCAAGCTAAGTGTGGGTCTCTGCAACGCGGTCTAACATACACTAGTAAAAGATAAGTGAGTGTGGGGCCATCATTGTATTGTATGATAAACCCTCTAAAGAAGCTCTTACCTCTAAAAAGAAAAGGCGGAAAACCCGTCGTTGCCCGAAAGCCGAGGCGAGGGGAGACCCTCGTGCGGGCGGAGAGGATCGCCAAGGGATTCCCCGGTGTCTGGGAACATCTCATCCTTGACCGCATAAACTTCGACGTGAAAGCCGGCGAAGTTCACGCGCTGCTTGGGGAAAATGGGGCTGGCAAGACCGTCTTGGCGAACGTCCTATCCGGATTCTACAGCCTCACGGAGGGGCGAATTTACGTCAAGGGGAAGCTCGCCTCAATAAAATCCCCAAAAGACGCCTTGGAGCTCGGAATAGGCATGATACACCAAGAATTCACGCTGGCCCGCCCGCTTACCGTCGCGGAAAACGTTGCTCTGGGCCTCTCCAGATCCAATTTTTCCTTTCCCCTCTCTGAGGTCAAGAAGAAACTTGAGGAATTATCCGAGAGATACGGTCTGAAAGTGGACCCAAAGGCGAGGATAGAGGAACTATCAGCTGGGGAGCAGCAGCGCGTTGAGATACTCAAGGTTCTCTACCACGAACCCCAAGTACTCATTTTGGACGAGCCAACCTCGGTGCTCGCTCCCCCGGAGTCCAAGAGCTTGTTCAAGGTTCTGCGCAGGATGGCTGCAGAAGGCAAGGGGGTTGTCTTCATCGCCCACAAGCTCGAAGAAGTGCTGGAGGTCGCGGATAGGGTTACTGTGCTCAGGCTGGGCAAGCTGGTAGGGACAAGGAAAATCTCCAAGACGAATAGACGGGAACTGGTAAGGATGATGATGGGCGCCGAGATATCGCTCCCCAAGAGAAAACCCGCCAAGGCAGGAAAAATAGCGCTGGAGGTTAAGGATCTCCATGTACTCGGTGAGCGAGGAGTGCCAGCCGTGAGGGGCATATCCTTGACTGTGCGAGAGGGGGAGATGTTAGGTATAGCTGGCATAGCCGGCAATGGTCAGAGCGAACTCGTAGAGACCATCACCGGTTTACGGAAGGTTGCAAAGGGCAAGGTGGTCATCTTCGGGAAGGATATGACTAATCGCTCGCCTAGGGATATCGCGGACAGGGGTGTGGCCCACATCCCCGAGGAGCGCAGGAGGGTTGGGACCGCCGAGGGGATGACCGTGGCCGAGAACCTTATCATGAAGGATTACCGACGTTCACCCTTTTCCAAAAGGTCGTTCCTCAAGCCCTCTTTCATAACCAAACACTCTGAAAAAATGGTTTCCGAGTACAACATACTAGTGCCGGATCTATGGGTAACTGAAACTAGAATACTTTCTGGGGGGAACATTCAGAGGCTAATCCTAGCTAGGGAGACTTGGTGGGAGCCGCGCTTGATCGTGGCTACGCACCCGACTTACGGGCTAGACCTCAAGGCGATTGAGCATACCCACGAGCTGTTTTTAAAGCTGAAGAAAAGGGGGACTGCAATCCTGCTTGTCTCCGAGGACTTGGAGGAGATATTCCACCTGAGCGACCGCATCGCTGTTATGTTTGAGGGAAAGATCGTGGGCACCATGGACGCCGCAAAGGCAAGAGTGGAGAAGATAGGGCTGATGATGGCGGGCGCAAAGATTAAGAGGAAGTGATAGGCCCATCTCGTTTTGCTTAACTTCAGAAAAAATCCCGGTAACTTTTGAATAACAGCTAAATTCTTCACGAATGAAAATTACTGCGAGAGTAAAACTTTAGTGGAGTAAAATTATTCCCTTACATAAGGCTTGCCAAGAGCCCTCGGGAATAACTTCTTCCCAACAATGATTAAAGCAATTAGGACGAGAATGAATGGAAGCATGCGTAAGAAGTAAGTTATTCCAGGGAAGATAGCCTTAACTGCTGGTGTTATTCCCGCCCAGGGAGCGAGGGCCCTGCCGAGGCCGAAGAGGAAAGCGGGAATGAGAACAAGTAGTGGTTCTAAGCCCGCAAATACCACGCAGGCAAGGGCGATGAACCCGTATCCGGCGATCATCTCGTTTGTTACAGCATGAATCCAGCTCAGCGACATGAACGCTCCACCCATAGCGCATAACGACGCCCCGATGACACAAGCAAGAATCCTAATATGACCGACTTGAACACCGGCAACATCAGCGGACTCTGGTTTCTCCCCTGCCGCTTTTATTTTGACCCCCAACAAAGTTCTATGCAGAATGACATGAGCTAGAACAGCTATCGCCACCGCCACAAAGGTTAAAAGGCTCAGAGATCCGAATGGGGTACCCACCATGGGCATGAAGGTTTCCTTCGCAAGCGGCGTATACTGTCCCGCTTGGCCCCAGATGGCCATCATGAGAAAAGCGATCATCCCCACGGCAAATATGTTAAGGGCCATTCCAGCTATAATCTGATCGGCTCTCAGGTAAACGCTAATCAGTCCAAAGATGAGACCTATAAAAGCACCAATCAATGTTGCAAACAAGAGTCCGCCTAACCAACCCCCAAAGAGCTCTGCTCCGTAAACCCCCAAGAAGGCCGTGAATAGAAAGATTCCCTCGAGTCCTATATTTATAGTACCAGCCCTTTCATTTATGCACTCCCCAACAGCTGCAAAGACCAACGGTGTCATTGCGGTTAGTGCTGTACCGATGAGTGCACCTACTTGAGACCAATGTAAGTCCAAGCTGTATTTTATAAGAACAATAAATATTACGAGGACAGCAAAAACGACGGAATAGCCGACAGATTTTTTCCGCAGCGTTTTTGCAAGAAGTTTGAGATATTTGATCATTTTCTTTTTTACCTTCCTTTTCTTTTAACAACTTTGCCAAACTTTACCAATTTTTTTCTGATGAGAGGTAAGAGTTCTGGCACGGCCAGGGCGAAAACAATGATGCCTTGGATGGCCATCACTATTTCAGCCATGACCCCTGCATATAATTGCATATCCGTACCCCCGTGCAATAATCCACCGTAAAAAATAGCTGCAAAGATAGCCCCAATAGGATGATTTCTTCCTATTAGGGCGACTCCAATCCCTGTAAACCCTAGCATGTAAAGATTGCCCATAGTTTCATATACTCCCCAAATAGGGGGCCTTCCCAGAACTTGAGTGGCCCCCGCCAATCCTGCGGCCAAACCCCCAATAATCAAATTAAAAAATATTACACGTCGTACACTTATTCCCGCGTACTTTGCGGCTTCTGGATTGTCGCCCGCCAATCTAAGCTCATAACCAAGTTTCGTGCGCCACAAAAGTAAATAAATTGCTATGCAAAAAGCCAAGGCTACAAATATCGCGGCAGTTAGGGTCGTCCCCGCTGCTAAAAATGGGTAACGAGCGCTTTCCATCGCCTCGACGGTCCTGAAAGGCGCGCCGGGCATCGCCAAATGATAAATGACTAGATACCCCACCAAAGCGTAAGCCACCCAGTTTAACATGATGGTCGTCACAACTTCATGGGCCCCCCTCAATTTTAAAATAATCACCGGAAGGGCCCAAAGGACACCGAAAAGCATCCCGACCACCGTAGCAGCAGCTACATGCACACCAGCAGGAAGAGCTATGGTGCCGCCTATCCAAGCCGCCCCAATGGCCCCCATATAAAGCTGCCCTTCAGCACCGATGTTGAAAAGTCCAGATTTCCAACCCACCAAGAAGGTTATTGCGGTCAGCATCAGTGGTATCGCGTATGACAGCGACTCCAACATGCTGTTTATACTTCCGAACGCACCTTTGAATAGCCAGTAATACGCCGCCCCCACATCGTAGCCATACAACCACATGAGCAAAGCCCCGATTAGTAACCCGATAAGTATGGCGAAGAGCGATTCCGCAATAGGCTTAACAAGCCTTCTCAAAGCCCGCACTATCTTCTGGGGTCTTTTTTCTTTCGGGTTCAATAGTCTGGGGATCTCAAATCACCCCCACATTGTATTAGCATTCTAATAGGATAAATAAATGAAAGGAAAAAAAGAAAAAAGAAAAAATAAAAAATTTAACCGAGAATACCCCGCCAGTAGTTGACTGGTTCTTGTGTTTCAGCCAGTGGAACTGTTTCTGGTGTGCCATCTCCGTCCAAGTCCGCGATTGGCTCGCCCGTGCGTATTTTTTGTTCAAGCTCCGCTATCGCTTCCCAGATCCAGCTTTCCTGAGCCTCTCTCATCGTCTCAACGCGCTCTTTTATTTCGTCTTTTGGCATTGGAAGCACTTTCTTTCCAAGCACTTGCTCTGCCCTCACACCCATATCGATGAACTCATCAAGATCTGCGAGGGTGCTTACGGATATCCCTTCTATCGGTTCTCCTAGCACTTCTGTACCGATCCCTAGCGTAATCGCTCCGCCCGTGTCTTCCACAGCCTCTCTGAACTTGTTTTCTCTGACCAGAGCAGCAGCATAAGTGACACCATAGTCGACCCTTTTTATCATACTGGCTATGACAAATCCCGGGTTTATCCAGTCTTGGTTAGCGTCGACGCCAGTCCAGAAGGGTGGCCCACTCCCCAAGCCTTTAACCTCAGCAACCTCCTTTACTGCCCGGTTTATTCCGAGTCCTAGAGGCCCAGCTATGTTAAAGACGGTCACAGCGTCCTTCTCGTACATCGGCTTTGCAAACTCATACCCCTTGGCGACGTCGGAGAAAGTTCCAGTGTAGTCCCAGAGAACGAATTCCTTGGTGTAGTCGATCTTCTTTTCGGGCTTATTTGCGGGCAACCACTCTTCAAGTGCCCACTTAGCGCCCCACTTGTAACCTATCTCGAACTTCCATAGGACGGGGATTTCGATTCCAAAGACTCCCCCGATGTGCGGTTTCCCGTACTCTGCTGCCAATAAAGCGCCAAGTGCTCCCACTAGGGCAGATCCCTTGTGCTCCTCATACACAATGTCCAACATGTTGGGCGAAGGTATAACAAACCGGCTGTAAGTGTCGATGCCAGCGAAGTTCTTATTTGGGAATTCTTCTGCCACCGTCGCGAGGGCCTCACTTAGTAAGTATCCAACCCCCACGATGAGATTGGCGCGCTCATGGGTTGCAGCTGCCCTTAGGTTCGGAAGGTAGTCCGCCTCTGTAGTGCTTATTAGCTCAATCATGTGGTAACCGTATCTCTCCTCTGCTTCCTCCCCTCCTTTGAAGGCCATGTCGTTAAATGACAGATCCCCCCTCCCACCGATGTCTGAAACTACAACGATGACCGGAGGATTACCCGATATAATGTTGCCTCGCACACCCGCAGCGTCAATAATATATTTCCAATCAACGCCCGTCTGCGTTGTGTAAGTGAATTTCTCAGTTTTCTTCTCTTTGGGGGTCAGTTCAAGTGTGCGGTTCTCATACACTACGCCCGCGACTTTCAGATTCAGCGAATAGGTTTGATCTGTGTCGGTATTGTTTGTAACTTCGACGTATATGCTAGCGTCCTCGCCAGGATTGACCGCCCAAGGGCTCCAACCTGCTCTCGCACCAGGGTCGTCTTCGTACCATTGGGCTTTCACTTCTAAACCTGTAACCTCGACTGGTTCCGCTATCGGACCTGGTCGTGTAACATACCATGTACCAAATGCTGCCACGGCAATGACTACGACGATTACTATAGCCACGGTTGGTTTAGCTATTCCTCGATAATCCATTTTTCCCATATTTACCTCCGTTAATGACTTGTTTTATGTCTTTAAAGCTTTAACATTTCGGTTGTGGAGGCTGTTAATTAAGGTGTTAGTTTTTGTACGGTAATCCATCATCGATGGAGAGGCGACTAGGGGGTTTCTCCAGGCACTCGGCAAGCCGTGCATAAGAGAGTAGCAGGATCGGCCGCTTTTTATTACTCGTATTGAGTTTGGAAAATTGATGGAAGGAAAATTAAACGACTTTTTACAAATCTTTTGATTTTTCACCTGTTGGATAAAACCGATTGGGCTCTGATCTTCGGAGTCGAAAGGGCTCCGAAAGCGTTAGCAAATCGCGCGCCTCTCGAGGATCCAACCCGGATTTATTAATGAACGAATTGATCTTGGTATAAAACACCTTATAATTCCAAGCGAAGTTTTGAAGTGGTTTACCGGTTCAGGGTTGCGCCAAAAGTCTCGACAGTTTTTGCCGCGAGTTTTGCACCCAAATTACCAGCCGCTCCAGCCGATTGCCCTCTGCTTAAGCTGAACAGAACACCGGCCGCGTAGAAGTCTCCTGCCCCCGTGGTATCCACTACTTTTATGGAATAGCACGGAATTGGAAATCGCTCGCCGCACGAAAAAATGACTGAACCTTTTTCCCCCTTCTTCAGACAGACCGTGTTGATATCTTCTGCGAGTGCACACGCCACGTCATCCTGGGTTGAGCCGACAAGTGCTTCTAGTTCTTCCTCGTTTGCGAATAGCACGTCTGCCCGCGGAATGATTTTCCGCAATTTGCTTTTGTTTTCATTTATCATCGGCGGGCTCTCGAGTGAGATTGAGATTCGCACGCCATTCTCCTGGGCCAGATCCATCGCGTCGCGCGCGTTCCTTGCTATCGCCCCCGTCTCGAGTAGAGTTATTGAAGTGAGGTAAAGGAAATTCGAGTTTTTAATCCCCTCGGCAGGAAGCGCATCGTAGTCTTTGCTGCCCCCCAGCTCAACCGCGAAGGTGCGTTGACGGTCGCGCGTTATCAGGCAGATGAGCTTCCCTGTGCGACCTGGCTTTTTTTCGAGAAAAGAATCTATCCCTTGGGCCCGCAGGCTTTCCTCAAAGATTTTACCCTCCACGTCCTCCGCTATGCAGCTCGCGTAGGCGGATTTACCCCCGAGGAAGGAGACCCCCTCACAAACGTTGCGGGCGTTGTCGCCCGGAATGCATTTGAAAACCAAGCCGGAAAGCCCAGAGTGCAGCTCATCAAGCCTCTTTGGGGGAAGGAAATTTGTGGCGCTTTTTATTAAGCCATTTTTCCCCAGGAATTCATCAGTGGATTTGGCAAAGTAGTCAACGAGCGCCGTTCCGATTCCGAAGACATCGTATTTCCCCCCCACAATTTCACCTGCTAGTAGGGCTTGCCTTTCAAACCGAGCTTGTAGCCGCCAAAATTCGTGGCGAGGTGGATGGGAGGTGTGATGATGAGGATGGTCAAGATAACCTCCCAGCCCGGCAGCATCAGGGGGCTCGCGAAGAGCAGGGCGAAGACGACAAAGCCGAGCTGATCCAACCCAGGCGCAGCACCACCACGTTTGATTCCGACCCTGCGCTTGACGAAGCTTCCAAGCAAGTCACCGAGCAAAGCGCCTAAAGCGAGCAGAAAACCGAGCAAAAGATAGTGCGGGACCCCCCCATCGATAAGACCCTGAACTAACCCAACCGCGATTCCCGCTATGAGGCCTGCGGCGAACCCACGCCACGTTTTACCAGCCCCGAAGATCCGGCGACCGTCACCAAGTTTTTTACCGCCATCGATTGCCCTGCCCCCACCCAGCACCACCGGCGCTGCGTTCGCCACGTAGGCGGGCAGGATGAACCAGAGCGCTAACGCGATCAATTCCAGGACTTCTTTACACAACTTTTCACTGCTCCTTCCACAGGGGTTTGGGCACCGCTAAGATTTATACCGATGTTTTAAATATTCCCCTTTTTAATGGTGAATGATTGAATGAGCGGAAAATTGCTTAAAAAGACCAAAAGTCTCTGCCCCGAGTGCATGAAAGTCATCGAGGCGGATGTCGTCGAGGAGGACGGCAAGGCGCTAATCAAAAAGGAGTGCCCTGAGCACGGTAAATTCCAGGACATCTATTGGTCCGACGCGCAATTGTACAAATGGGCCCAGAGGTTCGCACACATCGGCAGAGGCGTTGAAAACCCCCGCACGAAGGAGGATCGTGGATGCCCACTCGATTGCGGCATCTGCCCTAACCACAAGTCGCACACGACGTTGGGCATAATTGATGTTACCAACCGCTGTAACCTGCGTTGTCCGATTTGCTTCGCGAACGCCGCGGCAGCTGGCTATGTCTATGAGCCCACGTTCGAGCAGGTGGTTGAGATGATCCGTAACCTTCGCGCAAACAAGCCGGTACCAGCGCCAGCGCTTCAGCTTTCCGGTGGTGAGCCAACCCTCCGCGACGACCTTCCAGACATCGTGCGTGCCGCCAAAGAGGCGGGATTCCCTCACGTTGAAGTCAACACCAACGGCATAAGGATCGCCGAGGACTTGGACTTCGTGAAACGGCTTGTGAAAGCGGGGTTGAGTACTCTTTATCTCCAATTCGACGGCGTTACCCCTGAGCCCACGATCAAGGCAAGGGGGGTGGACATCCTCCCGCTGAAGTTCAAGGCAATCGAGAACTGCCGCAAGGCCGGCCTCACGAGTGTAGTGTTAGTGGTCACGCTTGTCAAGGGGGTGAACGACGGCGAATTAGGAGGCATCATCCGCTTCGCCGCAAAAAACAAAGATATCGTACGATGCGTGAACGTGCAGCCAGTATCATTTGCCGGTAGGATTTCGCAGGAGGAACGCAAGCGGTGGCGCATAACCATTCCTGATTTTATGAAGGCAGTTGAACAACAGACGGATGGGCAGATCAAGACCTCTGATTTTTATCCCGTCCCCTTCACGGTACCGATTTCACGCTTCATCAGCGCGTACTCAGGCAGAGAACTCGTGAAATTCACCTGCCACGAGCACTGCGGTGCCGCAACTTATGTTTTTGTCGAAGACGGGAACATCATCCCGGTGACGCGGTTCGTGGATGCGGAGAAGCTTTTTGGGATCCTCGATAAATATGCGGCGGAGCTGAAGAAAGGAGGTTTTGCGGTCAAAGCCAAGGTGCTAGCGAAGATGGTTAAGGACGTGCCTGGCACCATTAACATGTCGAAGGTGCCAAAGGGCCTCAACCTCCCGAAAATCCTGCTCAAGGTCCTGAGCACTGGGAGTTATGACGCGCTGGCGGAGTTCCACGAAAGGGCGATTCTATTGGCGGCAATGCATTTCATGGATAGTTATAATTTCGATTTGGGGAGAATTGAGCGATGTGGTATCCACTACGCTTTGCCGGATGGGAGAATTATCCCATTTTGTACTTACAATAGTATTCATCGTCCGAAAGTTGAGCGCAAGTTCTCGGTTTCAATCGAAGAGTGGCAACGTTTAAAGAAAAGCTGATTTTACACGTGTTTTTGTTTGTATTTAATTTCAGCTTCTTTAACCCACTTTTTAACTTCTTCGCTTATCTGCGCAATTAGTTTTTTTATTTTATCGCCATGTTTTGACCACTCCCTTTCTTCCGCTTTGAACATCAAACGCATTCTCTTTACTTTCTCTTCATGCCGAACGAATGGAATCAATTTCTTAGCAAGTAAAAATATTTCGTTCTGTCTACAAATGCGGAGTTGCCAGTAATCTCTACGATACTCAATTTCAATTCTATTTTCATTAGCTGAATTTTCATGCTGATGCTGCCCTTTATGGGCTAGCTTTAAATGGCTCGGGTGAAAGCCATCCTTTTCGAGGTTTCTCTTGATTTGATCGAGCAAGTCTATGTCTTGTGATTTTATCCAAAAGTGAAATACTATTTTGTTCACTTGTCTTGAAAAGCTCCACGTTCCTTCGCTATCCACATATCCAGCCAAAAATGCGTAAAATCTATCGTCGTTTGGCACTTTCATTGGTTTTTCAATCAGAAATTCAAATGATGTATCTAAGTCACAATAGACATACCATTCATACCCTAATTGGGCATTAACGGGATACTTTTTTACACGGCCGTACCTGCCAAATGTTTGGGTAAAAAGCTTAAACATGGCTGGATGTGTCGTGGTCACGTTTACACCAATGGTGTTTGTCGCTCGTTTTCGCGCATGGATATCTCCAGCCCTCAGCCCCAGTAGGTAAGCTTTTTCATTTTTGTCACCAGAAAAAGGCTTTCGCACGTGTGTTAACCTTATTTTGGGTTTGTTTCTCAGTGGAATCCCATACTTCGTCATTCGATAGAATACAGCCCCCAGAGTTACTCCATGCAGCTTGGCTATTTGCCTCATCGATTTTCGCTGGGCCCAGTACATGTTATGAAGTTCTTCACGCGTTATCGTTACTTTCCTCTGGAGCAAAATTTTCACCCCCGCTCGATGAATGAGAAGATGAGTTTAAGCGATTTTGGGGGAGAGAGGTGGCCGAAAGTAATTTATAAAGCTTATAAAGGGTAGGCCAAGGGGTCAGCTGAGCGAGTGGAAGGGCCCAAAGTAAAGCTTTAATAAGCAAATCTTCTGAGTTAGGTAGGAAATCATCCAGTAGATAGATTTAGGGGGGATTTTATGGCAAGCCAGTTGGGAGGACAACCAGTTTTAATTTTGCCCGAGAAGGTCCAGCGCTACTTGGGGCGGGATGCCCAGCGCATGAACATCATGGCCGCGCGGGTAATCGCGCAGGCGGTTCGCACGACGCTTGGGCCGCGCGGGATGGACAAAATGTTGGTCGATAGCTTGGGCGATGTTACCATAACCAACGATGGGGTCACCATCCTCGAGGAAATGGATGTCGAACATCCTGCAGCGAAGATGATGGTCGAGATCTCGAAGGTGCAGGAGGATGAGGTGGGGGACGGTACCACCACTGCTGTTGTGCTTGCGGGTGAGCTCTTGAAGCAAGCCGAGGAGCTGCTCGATCAGGACATCCACGCCACGGTGATTGCAGCGGGATATCGGAAGGCGGCCGAGAAGGCAAATGAGATTCTGGATAAGATGGCGATCAGCGTCTCGAGGGAGGAGGACAAAGTGTTGGAGCAGATCGCTATCACCGCGATGAGCGGCAAGGGTTCCGAGGTGCGGGGGAAGAGGCTCGCTGAGCTCTGCGTCCAGGCGGTTAAGCAAATCGCGGAGGAATCCGACGGCAAGCTCGAGGCGGACATCGACAACATCAAGGTCGAGAAGAAGAGCGGAGGGGGGTCGGCCGATTCCCAACTCATTCGGGGTTTGGTGCTTGATAAAGAAGTGGTTCATCCAGGAATGCCCAAGCGAGTCGAAAAGGCGAAGATAACCCTGCTCAATCTAGCCCTCGAGGTTAAGGGAACCGAAACCGACGCCAAGATCAACATAACTGATCCCGAGCAGCTTCGAAGCTTCTTGGAGGAGGAGCGGCGCATGTTGCAGGAAATGGTTAAGAAGGTGAAAGAGGTTGGCGCTAACGTCGTTCTGTGTCAAAAGGGAATCGACGATATTGCCCAGCACTACCTTGCTAAGGCGGGAATCCTAGCGGCTCGAAGGGTCAAAGAGTCTGACATGGAGAAGCTCGCTCGCGCGACTGGGGGTAAGGTCGTCACGAACATCAAGGACCTCGCAGCGGAGGATCTTGGCGTGGCGGCGCGGGTGGAGGAACGCAAGATAGCGGACGAGGAGATGATGTTTATCGAGGGCTGCAAGGACCCGAAAGCCGTGAGCTTGCTGGTAAGGGGCGGCACCGAACACGTGGTCGATGAGGTTGAGCGAGCGGCGCACGATGCAGTTTCGGTGGTTTCGGCGGCGATTGAGGACGGCAAGATCATAGCGGGCGGGGGTGCTCCAGAGATAGAAGTCGCGAAGGGCCTGCGAGAGTACGCCGACACGGTCGGAGGGCGTGAGGCGCTTGCCATAAATGTGTTCGCCGATGCGATTGAGATCATCCCGCGAACTTTAGCAGAGAATGCCGGGCTGGATCCGATAGATATCTTGGTGCAGCTGCGGGCCGCCCATGAGAAGAAAGGCGGCAAAGACATAGGAATCGACGTGATAAGCGGGGAGGTGACGGGCACCCCAAAGCTGGGCATAGTAGAGCCCCTGCGCGTTAAGACACAGGCCATCAAGTCGGCTAGCGAGGTAGCGGAGATGATCCTGCGGATTGACGACGTCATTGCTGCCGGAAAACTTGAGAAGGGACCGCCGGTCGGACCTGGTGCAGGAATGGGTGGCATGCCACCGATGTGATGGGGGCTCACCCATTTTTCCAAAAAAATACACCCGCTTCGAGAAGGCCCGCGTTGTGGGGGCTAGAGCGCTTCAGATATCGATGGGGGCGCCGGTGTTGATTGAGGTGCCTGAGAACGTAGGAAATCCCATTGATATTGCGCTATTGGAGTTCGAGAAGGAAGCAATCCCAATAACCGTCGTTCGAAGGCTGCCGGGCGAGGCAGCATGAACAGTGAAAAGTAATCGCTCAACCAGTTTTATCCGTGTTGATAGTTTGAAATTTAAGTGCTTTGCGGGATGATTTATTATTGGTGGCGATATGGGCGTCCAGCTAGGCGACATCGTGTCGAAGCAAAAAGTTGGGCTGGAGCAGCTTCGCGGGCAAGTAATTGCTATCGACGCGATGAACTCGCTCTATCAGTTCCTCTCCATAATCAGGCAGCGTGATGGGGAGCTCCTCAAAGACTCCAAGGGAAGAATAACCTCTCATCTTTCAGGCCTCTTTTACAGAACCGCAAACTTGATCGAGGCGGGGATCAAGCCGGTGTACGTGTTTGATGGGGAGCCACCCAAGCTGAAGCTGCGTACCGTCAAGCAGCGTCGCGCGGTGAGAAAGGAGGCGGCCGAGGAGTGGGCAGCCGCGCTCAAGGAGGGCAGGATTAAGGAGGCCAAGAAGTTTGCACAGCGTGCGGGGCGGGTGGACGAGCGGATGATCAATCAGGCGCAGACTCTTTTAGGCCACATGGGGCTGCCTTGGGTTCAGGCACCTGGGGAGGGCGAGGCTCAGGCAGCACACCTCGTTCAGCGGGCTGATGCTTGGGCGGCCGCGAGCCAGGATTTTGATAGTCTCCTCTTCGGAGCCCCAATGCTCGTGCGCAACCTAGCCATCACAGGTAGGCGGAAGCTGCCGGGAAAGGACGTGTACATTGAAGTCTCCCCCGAGGTGATCGAACTTCAGCCACTCCTGGAGGAGCTTGGGATAACCCGGGAGCAGCTCGTCGATATCGGCATCCTGATCGGGACCGATTACAACGCGGGGATAAAGGGTATAGGGCCGAAGAAGGCGCTTGAGCTCGTCCGTGAGCAAGGTTCCCTCAAGCAGATCGCGAAGACCGAACTAGGTAAAAAATTTGAGGTGGACCCGCACGAAGTACGCGAGATCTTCCTGAAGCCGAACGTCACAGGGAAGTACAAGCTGGAATGGAGTGAACCGGATCCAGAGGGGATCAAGGGGTTCCTGTGCAGGGAGCACGATTTTTCGGAATCAAGGGTTCAGACGGGCATCGATCGATTGCTCAAGGGGCAGCGCGAGCGGGAACAAGTTTCGCTCGAGAAATGGTTCGGCTAGCCCTCCGCCTTCCACCCACACTTTCCGACCAAGGGCACGAAGGAGCACCCACCTCGCTCCTCAATTTTGAGCTCCCCCTTGCTGCGCTTCGCGACCACCCAAGTCTGGAACATGTAGTGTTTTCCCACAGGTGCGCCCAGCTTCCCTTCGACCTTCAGTTGTTCGACGAGGGGTTTCGGTAGCTCTGGGGCGCAGGCGGTCACGAGGATGCGGTCCCAAGGGGCCTCTTTTTTGTAGCCGCATGTTCCATCCCCAACTACAACCTGAACCCAGCCATATCCAGTTCGCTTGAGGTTCGTGCGCCCGAACTCGGCCAGCTCGTCAATCCGCTCTATCGAAAATACCCCCCACTTCTGCCCAACCACCTCGGCGATGAGAGCGGCATTGTACCCCGACCCCGTGCCCACCTCAAGCACCTTCTGCCCGGCTTTGAGATCAAGCGATTCAAGCATGATGGCGATCATACTGGGGGCCGAGATCGTCTGCCCGTGGCCTATCGAGAGCGGCTGGTCGGCATAGGAGTAGTCCCGGATGTTATCGGGGATAAACTCATGACGCGGTACTTTTTTGAAAGCGTCGATGATCTCTCGCTTGCTCAAGTAGCCCCATCGAACGAGGCGCTCTACCAGCCCCTCGCGCTCCCGCTCGTACATGCGATCAAAATAAATTATCTACCTCCAAGCTTAAGGGGGTGAGGGAATCATGGGAAAAATCGTCGAGGTCGTCACGGCGAAGGGGCATCCGCGGATCACGGCGAGGCACCCAACAACGTTGATGATCACGAAGGACGAGGAAGTAGGCCCCAAAGGGGATTGTATAGTTGGAGTCGCCGCGAACAAAGGGGCAGCGGGGCTGAGCATGGAGTTGAAATCAGCCCTCAGATCCGGTGCGGCGGTAAATATAACGATCGAAGCGGGGGGCGAGATAGATGAGTTTCATGCTATTGGGCACCCATCGCTAGTCCTTGCGCACCCCAAAGATATTGTCGTTAGAAAAAGCATGTTCGTATGTGAGCGGACGCTTGCGGTAGGCGCGGACAAGGCGGCAGCAGATTTGTCCAAGGCTTTAGTGGCGAAACTGCGTGATTCATCAATAAAGGTTAAAGTTACAATAGAAGTTGAGCGATGATTACCGCAGCTCATCGGGCAGCATGTGGGGGACGCCGTTCACGATGGCATAGCGGCGACCACAGTTAACGCAAATGAGCTCGTTACCCTTGAGTTTGACATCGTGCTTACAGACGGGGCAAGCCAGTATCTCAAGCAACTTCGGATCGATTGTTTTCGTCATCGTACTCAATCTATTTTCGATTCGTCCACTTTAATCTCTTTCCAACAATCCTCGTGACTAGGAGATAGGGACCGATTGAGTAAAAGCACCCCGCGAGGGCATCTTCCCAGTAGTGCTCCCCAAGGTAAATCATCGAGAAGATGGAGAGGACCCAAAGGCAGAGCCAAGCCGTGGTTATCTTCTTGCCGTGCCGCTTCACAAAAAGAATAGCGGTAAGACCATTAGCTGCGTGAAGGCTGGGAAAGGCACCATGAATATAGGGGTCAAAACTCAGTGTGAACCCCAAGAGGGATTCCCTTATCGGCGCCACCCCTTCAACAGCAAGTCGTGGAGGGGCAACTGGATGCAATGCCCAAGTAATTACACCCAAAGTTTGAGCCACCACGAAGACTAAAAGGAAGTTGGTAAATCCGTTGTAGTCCCGCTTCCACAGGAGAAAGCCACCAGTCCCGTAAATCACCACTAAATAACCAGCGGTATACACTATCACCGTAAACCAATCCATCGCTGGGCTTCGCAGATTGCTTTGGAGAAAAAGAACATCTTCTCCACCGAATGATGCTGGCGTGGAAGATTCGGAAAGAAGCCTTGGAAATGCCAAGTAAGTAAGCGTGGCCAAGACGAGCAGCAAGCCGAGTTTCATCCACCTCTTCATCTGCGCCCCCCAAGTTGCTCGTTGGTGCACCATTAAATGCTTATATGGTTTTAAAGGTACTTGCAAAAGTTGATTACTGTCTTGGTGGTGTGTGCTCTGACGGAACTTCGACAAACTTTAAAGCTTTCCAACAAATTTCACGAATGGCGATGGTGAGGGAAGGTTGTGACTGGACGCAAATCTAGGCTTGGGCGGAGGGCACTCATTCTTGGAATTTTCATAGCCATAGTGGTCGGGACAGTACTTCTTGTTTTTTTACGTGCAGATCTCGGAAGTTTGCTGGATGCGCTTAGTAGAGCAAACTATTTTTTCATACTCCTAGCGTTTGGAGTCTACGTTTTTACTACCTTAACCTTGGCCACACGTTGGCACATCTCACTTTCTGCGACTGGGCATAGCGTTGGAATACACAATTTATGGTTAATAATCTTTGGAAGCATCTTCATCAACAACCTTACACCATTCACGTATTCTGGAGGAGACCCGGTAGCACGCTTATTTATTTTACGCAAAACTCAACGCGTGCCTTATTCCTCAGGTTCCGCTTCTATCATGAGCGAGTACTTGTTGGATTTACCCGTTCCAATCTCCCTTTTGATGGCGGGCATTCTGTTATACTTTTGCAGGACTCCGCTGGCCAAATTAACCGTAGTAACGATATGGATTGCAGTGATGATTCTGCTGTTAACGCTTATCCTATATTTCTTCCCCAAAAGAACTGGAGCAAGTTGGCTGGGCAGAAGCATCATGCGTGTTCTTAAATTCTTTCGAAGGCCGGTCAGTCGGAGGAAAGTAATGGGTGGAGTGAAGAGATTTTACGCTAGCGCGCAGGCGATTACCAGCAAACCAAAAATAGCCTTTTCTATATTTATCTTCGCTATGATTACGTGGGCTCTTGTACTAACACGCTTGTTTTTTATTTTTCGAGCGCTTGGCTTTGACCCGTCTTTTCCAATGTTATTGCTAGGTGTAACTTTGCCCCCAATGGCAGGCTTAGTGCCTCTGCTCCCAGCTGGGTTAGGTCTCGTGGACGTTACTTATGTGTCGGTGTTCGTCTTACTCGGCGCCCCTTTGAATATCGCGATACTCGCCACGCTTATTGAACGAGTCATTTTGCTAGTGTTTGGCACCCTCATTGGGGCAGGTGCGTTATCCTATCTTGGTATCCGTGCGTGGGCTAAGCAAATTCCAAAAGCTTAGCACGTAAAAGAATATGATGTGAGCGTCTGACTTGGGGGATGTGCGTGAAAGTTTGCATTTACTTGGAGTTGGAGCGTTGGCTTAAACACAGCGGGATGGGTTCAGCCATAGGCAATCACAGGAGAGCCCTCGAATTAAGCGGAGTTGAGTACACCCACGATCTAAAAGAGTATTTTGACATTCTCCACCTCTATATGATAGGTCCGGGGTCCCTTCGCGCAATAAAAAAAGCGAGGGCAAAAGGAAAAAAAGTAATAACCCATGCACATGTGACTGCTGATGATTTTAGGGATAGTTTTTGCTTCAGCAATCAGGTCGCTCCATTTTTGCGCAGGTATTTGACTTACTTCCACAATCAAGCGGACTTGGTGTTGTGCCCGTCGGAGTATACTAAAAACGTGTTGATTGGATATGGGGTTAAAAAAGAGATCAAAGTTGTTAGCAATGGCATCGATCTGGGCAAGTTCAAGTTTTCGGTTGAGAAGAGGAAACAATTTAGAGAAGAATTTAATCTTGATGGGATTGTTCCACTCAGCGTTGGCCACTTATTTATCAAAAAAGGGATTACCACATTCATTAACACGGCAAAAAAATTCCAGAATAAATTTGTCTGGATTGGCAGAAGGTATAAGGTCATCGAGGACCCCCGCACATCAGTAATTGTAAAGCGTGCCCCGCCAAACGTGATTTTTACCGATTATGTGGAGGACATAATAGCGGGGTATTCAGGATGCGATATTTTCTTCTTCCCGAGTTTTTGTGAGAATCAGGGGATCGTGACATTGGAGGCGGGCGCGTGCAGAAGACCGATATTAGTCAGGGATATTTTGGCGTACGACGGCCAGTTAGTAAATGAAGTGAACTGCTTAAAAGCAAGAACTGATGAGGAGTTCAAATTGCAACTGAGGAGACTCGTGGAAGACAAACACCTAAGGCACAGATTGGCTGAGGGTGCGTACAAGCTCTCAAGAGAACATTCGCTTGAAAAAGTTGGCGCACAACTTAAGGGAGTGTACGAGTATTTAATGAAAAGATGATAAAATATTGTAATAAAAATTGCTACATTACTCAACCACGCGTTCCTTTCCATAGCCATAATCATAAAGCTCTCGACGCACCGCTTTCACACTTGGGTAGTGCCTGATAAGTTCTCTCGCTCCCCAGTAAATAATTCCGAACTTCCGATTTTTTAGAAGTTTACGGAAGAGCCGCTTCCACCCCTCACTTTTACACATATCTGTACAACGAATGCAAAATTCGTTTAGCTCTTCGTACGAATAAGGTGTTAGCCCCGCTTCTGGAGCCGATACCATAAATTGATTTTCATCGATTTTACCCGCTTTCCTTGCCGAGTACCAGATAGCTGAGCCAACGATGCAAAGTAACACGTTTCCGTTGATCAAGTCAGCCCCATTCTTCTCGAGAAATTCTATCGAATATTCCATGTCTTCCTTTGTCTCCATCGGGGCCCCAAAAATCAAACTCCCGAGAAAAATGATTCCATATTTGTCGCATAGGTTCAAAGTTTTTCTTACATAGGTTGGCCATTTTTGAGGATACTTGGTTTTGTTATACCACTGGATGACTTCTGGTTTGAGTGATTCGACGCCGTAGCTGAGGGCGGTGACGCCCATGTCTTTCATGCTTTTGTACAAAGCTTCGCTTGAGATATCCACCCTGGCTTGTCCAAAGAAATTGAACTTTAATTTTTCTCTTTTTATTAGTCGAGCGAGTT
>CAZNRG010000001.1:0-61165 GCA_964575725.1 Hadarchaeota archaeon (SeqCode) | reverse complement strand
GTCACAACTACCCATTCATAACCTGCGTTAACTGCGGTCCGCGCTTTACCATTATCGAGGAACTCCCTTACGATCGCCCCCGCACGTCGATGAAAGCATTCCCTCTTTGCGTTGATTGTTTGCACGAATATCAAAACCCCACAGACCGACGCTATCACGCTGAGCCAACCTGTTGTCCAGTTTGCGGTCCCCGAATGGAACTCTACAACGGTGATGGGCGCCGCGTTGATGCGACCGACCCCATTCGTGAGGCCACAAGGCTACTCGACGAGGGTAACATCGTAGCGGTGAAGGGAATCGGCGGGGTCCACGTCGCCTCCAAGACGACCGACGATGAGGTTATCGTCAGGATTCGGAAGGCGTTCAATCGTCCACAGCAGCCATTAGCGGTTATGTCAAAAGATCTCAAAACCGTTAAAACTTTTGCAGAGGTCAGCGAGGAGGAAGCAAGGGCACTGACCTCTTATCGAAGACCGATTCTCGTGCTCCAATGTTTGCCAGAGTACATGCTCTCCGAACTCGTCGCTCCAGGCTTAGACTCGATTGGTGTGATGCTGCCTTACTCAGGCATCCACCATCTCCTCCTGCGTCACGGCGAAGACCCAGCGTACGTAATGACTAGCGCGAACGTTGCTGGTTTACCCATGCTAATCGATAACGTCGAGGCAATTATGGATCTGAATAAAGCAGTCGATTATTTTCTGCTCCACGATCGGGTGGTGGTGAATAGGTGCGATGATTCGGTGGTAAAGCTCATCGGAGGAAAACCCACGTTTCTGCGACGCTCACGCGGATATGTGCCAGAACCAGTAAAACTAGCATTCAAGAGTAGGCGAAACGTGCTGGCGATCGGGGCTGAGCTAAACGTCACGGCTTCGGTCTTGGTGGGTGATCGGTGCTTTGTCAGCCAGCATATCGGCGACACCACAAAAGTTGAGACGCTTGAGTACATGCAGGCTGCAACCGAGCAATTGATGCATACATTAAATTTGGAATCGGTGAATGTGATTGCTCACGATCTACATCCGAACTACGCCACCACGAGGATTGCACCGCGCATGGCGAGGAGACTAAAAGCGAAAACTTTTGCGGTTCAGCATCATCATGCTCACCTAGCCTCGCTCATGGTCGAGCGCGGGCTCGGGGAGCTCATCGGTATTGCGGCGGATGGTGTTGGCTACGGGAGCGATGGCACTATATGGGGTGGTGAAATCATGGTCGCAAAACTCAGCTCATTCGAGCACGCAGGAGGGCTAAAAAAACAACGTATGCCTGGCGGCGATTTAGCAACGCAATTTCCGGCGCGCATGGTTGTAGGCATTTTATGGCAGCACCTCAAGCGTAAGGAACTCGAGCGGGTTCTTAGCAAGTTTTGCACGAATGGTTTCAGGCATGGCGCGCGAGAAGTGGGTGTGGTCCTTCAGCAACTGGAGCGAGACGTAAACGTCTTCCGCACGAGTAGCTGTGGCAGGGTGCTAGATGCGATTGCCTGCTCGCTTGGCATATGCGGTGAGCGGACCTACGAGGGCGAGCCTGCAATTAAGCTCGAGGCGGCGGCAAACAAGGGTGATGTGAAAAAGGTAAAGTTAGAACCCGCGATCGAAAAGGCTGACGGGGAAAAGGTCGTTGACACCTCCCAGTTGCTTGTGGATATCCTCGGCGCCCTCCGGGCACGAGTTCCCCGCAGACATATCGCTGCCGCGGCACAGCGAGCCATCGCTAGAGGGTTGGCGTTGATTGCCATCGATGCAGCTTCCTTAAGAAAGATAGATGTGGTCGGGGGGTCAGGTGGAGTGTTCTACAACCGGGCGATTACCGCGGAGGTGCGCAAGGAGGTCGAGAAAGCCGGATTGAGGTTCATCCAACACGAGCTTTTACCCCCTGGAGATGGAGGCATTTCTGTGGGGCAGGCGGTCATCGCGGCACGGGGATTTTCCTAGCAAAATCACTCTCAACTTCAACTTAACAGGGGAAGGATTACCAAAATCGAGTTGTAGGCGTTGTGGGTTATGATTGCTCCAGCAAGCCCGCTCCGCAGGTAGCAAGCCCCCAAGAGGAGTCCAGCCCCCAATAAGGGCACCACAAATGCCGGATAGGTTCCAGGATTTGAGAGGTGGAACGCAGCAAAGACCAAGGTCGAGACCACTACCCCCAACCATTTCGATCGGGCCCGCCGCGCGACCTCTTCCAGAATGATGCCCCTAAATATCCACTCCTCAAAGATGGGGAGCACGTTGACCACTATCAGCAACAGCCACGGGTACTGCTCCTCGAGTGCCGTGAATGGGTATTCCTCCCTCGAGTAAAGCTGCACCCCGGCCCCTTGGAGGGCCTGCCCCACTATGGTCGCGACAACGAGGGTCGCAGCGGTGAACGCGAGCGCAATTGAGATGAGCCTGACCCACTCCCGCCTCCGCATTCGCCGCGCGATGGGTAACCAATGACGTGGACGTATCCGCTCGAGGTAGGAGGGCCTCAGTACAACGAGCTTGCCGACCACGAGGCCGAGCACGACGCCGGCCACCAAGATCCTAGCTAGGTCGAGCCAGAGCAACTAATCACGGAGCATATTTTTTAGATAGCTTCTTATAGCGTCGTTCCAAAGCCGTGCCCACCTTTATCGTCCAGACGTGCTTGTTCGCCCGCTGCCTGTGCTCGACCTTTCCCTCCTCAGCCAGCCTGAAGAGGTCGATTCGCAGGTGGACAATGTCAATCCCGGTTTGCTGGGAGAGCTCCTCGATAGCGAGTGGCGTCCCAGACTCCTTCAGTGCTTTAAGGATCTTTTCCCGCTTCATTTCACCCCTCCTTTAACTTTTCAAGCACTTCGAGGATGGACTTGATGCGATCGAGCAGCTCTAAGGTCTTGGCGTGGTCTGTCTCGCGCTCGAGCTGATCGGACAGCGAGTTGAGCTTAGCACGCAGGACGCTTTCGACTTTCTCAGGGGGGGCAACTTTGGGCTTAGCCTCGGCTTTTGCAGCCTCGGCCTTCTCCCCACACACGGGACACACAATTTTCCCTTTGAACTCGAAGAGAGCCCCCTTACAGGTACCGCAGTGTACCGAGAGCATCTTTCCCCCCGCTAGGAGCATCTCCGTCATTTTTGCTATCTTATCGTCCTGCATCCGACCCCAAACCCTTTATGAAGCCCCCTCCTTAAAATTAAGTGGATTAGATATGCGAGCGGGTGATAACCGTGTCCTCAGATGCCAAGCTAAGGCAGGTAGCGGAAATTATGGCGCGCGTGGCAGAGGATACCTCAGTCCCCCGCAACATCCGAAGAGCTGCAAACGAAGCTAGGGATGCTCTGTTGAAGCGAGAGGACGACCCAGTGGTCAATGCTTCCACGGCGATGATGATTCTAGATGAGATAAGCAACGACCCGAATATGCCTATTCATACCCGGACGACGATATGGGGCGCCCTCAGCGTCTTGGAGACAGTTCGAGAGTGAGGTAAAGTCCTGGTGACAGCATGGAGTTGGACCTGAAACCCTTCGCCCGCACTCTCAGGGAAAGAGATACAAAAAAGGCTAGGGAATGGCTCGAGCAAACCAAGAGCAGATTTGACCCAAACGATGAGTTCGGGCGAGGCTACCTGCTGGCGCTGCAGGGCATGCTTGCGGCCCTCGAGGCAGGGGGCGAGCTATCGGTGATCAAGCGCGTAGTGGGTGGGGAGTACAAACAGGAGCAGGTCGTGGGACTTATCAAGGGTGCACACGCGAGACTCTCGAGAAAGTTCAGACCTAAGGATGAACAGGGTTTCGACACCGCGTGGGTTGGGGTACTCCAAGAACTCTCTGGGGAAAAAGTCTGATTACTCGATGGTGGCGTGGCGTTTCCAGAGTTCCTCTTCATTCCGACCGAGTTTCACCATGAGGCCAGCGATCACACTATCCAGAAAGACAAGCGCTGTAACCTCAAAAAGAGTACCTAAGGGCGTGAGCGATTCATATTCACCAACGATTTGGCGATCTAAGTAGCTCTTGATGGATGCGATTTTAGTTCGGCCAGGGAGCGTGACTACATGGTCGGCCAGCTTCGCCAAGGTGGATCGTGGATAGGAGGTTACGACAGCAATTTTCGTACCTATTCCCTTAGCGATTTTTGCGGCACTCACAGCATAACTGGTTTCACCTGAACCGGAAACGACCACTAAGAGATCGTCGTCCCGTATGGCAGGGGTTATTGTCTCCCCGACCACGTGGACATCGATGCCCAGGTGCATCAAGCGCATGGCAAAGGCCTTCGTGACGAGGCCCGAGCGCCCGGCCCCTATGGCAAAGACTCGCTTGGCGCTGAGCAATGCATCTATAAAGCCGTTCACTTGTTTGTTTTTAAGTTTCTTCGAGGAATCCTGTAGGTGTTTAAGAATTTCGCGTAGCGCGCGCCGGGTTTCCATCATCCCACCACAATTAAGCATTCGATGTTCAAGTTTTAAACCTACGGTTGGGCCCCAAGTGGCAATCCCTTATAAATACGTTGAGTGAGGGTATTACCGCTGGGGGTTGAAAGGTGCTGCATTTCTTGGGTTTCATCCTGCTCATCCTAGGCGGGGTAATGCTGGCGCCGATCCCAGTGGCGTTTCTGGCTAACGAGACCCACTTGCTCCCGTATTTCATAGTCCCCGCAGCCATCGCCCTCGCGCTGGGGTTTTTTCTCAGGCGACGCTTTCAGCCCACTGAGATAACCCTGGGCAAGGCAATGGTTCTCGTCGCTTCCGCTTGGGTCGTCTTTGCAGCTTTCGGCTCAGTGCCGTATGTGTTTGGCAACAATATGTCAGCCGAAGATGCTTACTTCGAGAGCATGTCTGGTTTTACAGCGACTGGCCTGACGATGATTCCGGGTGACCCTATAGCGACCAACGTGGTTATCAGCGAGGTCGGCCTGTTGGGCCCAGCAGGCGGTGGATTCATAGAGCTTTACAATCCAACAGGCTCAGATATCAATCTACAAAACCTCTACGGTGGCGGTGAAAAGCTAAGGGTGAGGTTGGTAAATTCATCCGACAACGTTTCTACCCTGAACATCACTTGGATGAATTTTACCATACCAGCCAATGGATACTTCTTGTTTGCGAGCGACAACGCCGTGGATAATATTGCTGCAGACGCGACCTTCTTCGCGCAATTCGACAACAGCGGTGGAGTGATAATTGACAATGACATCGACCTCGCTAATGGGGTAATAGATAGAGTCGGCTGGGGGGCGGGCGCGGTTACCAATGCCACCGAAGGTACAAAGGTGTCAAACAACCTCACCGCGGGGGATAGCCTAGAACGAAGGGCATGGGGGGTCTCCACCGCAGAGAGAATGATGAAACTAGATTCACGCAGAGGCAACGGGTACGAGACTAACAACAACGCCAACGATTTTGTGTTTCACCGTGGTTTTCGCGCCCCTCAAAATTCATCTAGCGCGAGGGAAGCACCCATTCGAAATGTCGAGGCGTGCCCCCGCACAATCCTCTTCTGGCGTAGCTTGACCGAGTGGGTAGGCGGTATGGGTGTGATCGTCCTCTTCTTAGCAGCTCTTATTGGTGCGGGGAGAGCGGCTCGAAAGATGTACGTTGCGGAGGCACGGGCTGAGCGCATCGAGCCAAGCATCCGGGAGACCGCCCGTTCCCTATGGAAAATATATGTGCTGCTCACGCTTCTCGGCATCGTCGGACTGTACTTCGCAGGGGCGCCAAACATATCGCTTTTTGAGGCGGTGAACCACTCGATGACGGGAATCGCCACCGGTGGCTTCTCCGTGCGCAACACGAGTTTCGCCGGGTACGGCTCCCCTGTGCTTGGGATTACGATTTTGATAATGATGGCGGGCGCGATTAGCTTCGCGATCCACCGCAGGGTAATGGCTGGGCAATGGCGGGATCTCTTCCGAAACATCGAGGTTCGGCTGATGTTCGTGCTGATAGCGCTGGCGACGCTTCTGCTCATCTGGAGCGTTGGGTTGCGACATGCCCTGTTTCAATCTACCTCTGCCCTGACTGGGACCGGCTTCTCCACGGCCACCCTCTCAACGTGGGGGGACCCCCAGAAAGGCCTGCTCGCGATCCTTATGGTCATAGGCGGGGGGTATGGCTCGACCTCGAGCGCGATCAAGCTCATCCGAACTGTGATCATCGTGAAGTCGGTCCACTGGATGATCAAACGCAGTTTCTTACCCCAGCGGGCGGTGGTTCCAATGAAAATATCAGGTAGAATTTACACCGAACAGGAAATGATGGAAACCGCCATTTACGCATTCCTCTACATTATCGTGCTGATAACCGGCGCAATAGTACTGATGGCGGTGGGCAACCCAGCCATGAACTCGGTATTTGAGTCGGCATCAGCCCAAGGAAACGTTGGCTTATCTGTTGGGATAACTTCAGCAGCGATGCCCCTAGCCGGGAAGATAAGTATGACAGTTCAAATGCTAGTCGGACGCCTTGAGATAATCCCTGTGGTGGCGTTCGTTAGCTACCTGATAGCTAAGGTGCCTCGTCCTCGGCGGAAGCCCTTCTAGATGGCGGGCGCACAAAGACGCGGTATCTGTCGACGCCTTCCAACTCCATGGTTATCCGTTTCGCGATCAGACTTTTCGGGTTGGTCAGCCCTTTTACCCTTTTGTTTAAATCATCGAAGTCCGCGAATGGTCCCTTCTTTCGCTCCTCGATAACCGCCCACATGAGCTTCTTCCCTATCCCCGGGATGAGTTCGAGCTGGTGAAAGCGCGTGGTCAGAGGCGCGGCGCGGTTGAAGAACTCGATGAACCGCTCCGGGGCCTCATTGATCAGCCCCTCTATGGCGACCGGTAGCTCCGCCTTTGCCGCGGCCGTGAGTTCCTCGTAGCCCACGCGGCGTTTGATTCGTTCGACCTTGTCGCGCTCACCTTTACCTATAAAGACGCGTTCGTGAGGAGTAAACGTTACCTCCTTTATGGGAACGATTTCGAGCAGGGTAAAGAACGTGTCACCGAGAATTTGGGCCATGGGCTCGCGTAGGTGAATAGGCCTTGGGTCGCTGGGGTGCCCTTGTGGTAGGAAATCCAACACTATGCCTCGGTCCTCATATTTCTTATCGACCAAAAACACACGCCTCCAATCAGCTAGGAACTACTTCCGGTACTTGTTTATCAGTTCTAAAATTTTCTTGATGTCTTCTTCCTCAAGCCTCGTTCGCTCCTTCGCGAAAATGAGCTCCACATCCTCCTTTTTCCCCGGCATCAAATCGACGAGTGCGACCGCTTGATGTTCTCTGATCTTCTCGAGCTTAAGCAGCTCACCGATCAGTTCCTCTGTTTTTTTAATGTCCATCCCCGCAAATTTCTGTGCGTAGTCGTAGGTCAGCCGCTGTCCGTACTCCAGATCGCCTCGTTTTTTTTGTTTTTCGAGGATTTCAAGCACTTTGGCCAACGGCACGGGTTTTTCGCCCTTTACTTCCTTTCCTATCATCTTACCCCCACGCCCTGAGGTGTTCTGGACGGGAAATAATCTTTTTGATGGACCCCCCGTCCTTGACCTCGACCACATAGGCTCGCCCACGACGCTCCTGAACGACCCCGATTCTGCCGTGGTACCTCGGGTGGGGCTGCCCTTTCACCATTCCTGGGTCAAGGATGATCGCAACCTTAGCGCCGGGCCCAAACTCTTGGATCACCCGGCTCACGGGCGAAAGCCCACGCTCACGAACATGCTTAGTGAGCTTTCCTCTGCTCTTACTTCGATAACCCTTCGATCTTTTAGCCATACGAACACCTAAGAAATCAGCCTCAACACCACGCTTTTAAATTACTCGTCCCCACGTTTAAGAGCTTTCCCACCACCAATGTCAAAATCCGGTGGTGCTCCCTTCGATAGCTCCTTCATGAGCTTCGCAAAAGGGCCGAACTTGGGGCCCCGCCCCTTCACCATCGTCTTGATGAATTTTCGAACGAGTTCGTACTGCTTCAAAAGTTCCTTCACATCCGCCTCACTCGTACCTGACCCCTGGGCTACCCTGCGGATTCGAGAGGCGTTGAGCACCTTGGGGTTCTCGAGCTCCCCAGGGGTCATCGATTGCATTATTACCTTAAATCGCTTCAGCTTCTCCTCTCCGACACGCATCTGCTCATCTGGCACCGCGACACCCATCCCCGGGATCATCTGCATGAGCTTCTTGAGGGGCCCCATCTTGCCCATCATCTCGAGCTGGCTGTAGACATCCCGCAGGGTAAGCTTACCCGCAAGGATCGCTTTCATGTCGGCGGGTTTCATTTCCTCGACTCTTGCGGTTTCCTCGATTCGCTTGAGCAGCGTTTCTATGTCGCCCATTCCGAGCATGCGGGCCACGAATTTTTCGGGTATGAACGGCTCGAGGTCATCAAGGTGTTCCCCGACACCAATAAATTTTATCGGCGCCTCCGTGGCCGTGACTGCGGAGAGAGCACCACCACCTTTCGCGGTGCCATCCAGTTTGGTCACCAGAATAGAGCCTATGTCAGTTGCAGCCTTGAATGCGGCAGCTTGCTCCCTCGCCTGTTGCCCCATCGTCCCATCCACGACGAGCATGATCTCGTCCGGCCCTATTGCTTTGGCGATTTGGCGCATCTCTTTCATCAGGGTTTCCTCTTTGCGATGCCTGCCGGCCGAGTCGACGATGATCAGTTCAAGGCGCTCTTTTTTGAACTGCTTGACGCCCCCCTTCGCGAGCTTGATCGAATCTTTGGCTTTGAGGTCGCCGAAAAATCCTACCCCAACCTGCTGGCTAAGCTGGCTAAGCTGTTCGTACGCACCCGGGCGGAAGGTGTCCGCGCAGACGATGCCAACCTTGAAACCCCGTTTCTTGAAGTGGGCCGCTAGCTTTGCCACCGAGGTCGTCTTCCCGCTCCCCTGAAGGCCGACCATGAGTAGCACCGTGGGCTTCCCGGGCTTGAGCTGCAACTGGGCTGGCCGACCCATCAGATTGGAAAGTTCCTCGTAGACGATCTTGATGATGTGTTCCTTGCGCGCCATGCCTGGGGGAAGCTTCTCCTCGAGCGCCCGCTTTTCTATCCGCTTCGTTAGCTCCAGTACGAGCTCCACGTTGATGTCGGCTTGGAGCAGGGCGCGCTGGATGTCCCGCACGAGTTCCTTGATCGCCCGCTCGTCGACGTGGGTTGCCCGGGTCAGCTTCCGGAGGGCGCCGTGCAGAGCCCTACCAAGTCTATCGAGCACCATCTGAACACCACTTTCGATAACCGTTTGTTGCGGGGGATTAAATAAACAAGGAGGCTAGGAAGCCCGTCTCTTGGGCATGTAGACCGTGCGGATCGGGAACGGGATCTCGATGCCTTCCTTCTTATAGCGTTTGTGCAGCTCCTTGACGAATTCGTGGATGAGCAGGTACTTGTCCACGTATTCCTTGACTCTCAGGATGACGCTGAAGTTTATGCTGAAGTCGCTGAAGGTGTGGTAACGAATGAATGGCTCGAACTTAGGCACCCCTCCGGTCACCTTCTTCAACACTTTCTTACCAACGTCAATTGTCACCCGTTCGACCTTTTCGAGGTCGCTGCCATAGCTGACCCCCACCTGAACCAAGGCGGACATCTCCTGCTCGGGCAAGTAAAAGTTGGTGACGATGGTCCCCGCCAGCTTTGAATTCGGGACCACTATTATGTTGTTTGGGAGTTCACGTATCTTCGTGCTACGCCAGCCGATATCTATGACATAGCCCTTCTGGCCAGAATCTAACTCGACGTAATCCCCAACCCTCACGGGCCGATCTGACATGATGTACATGCCCGCGAAGAACTCGGATAGCGTCCCTTGAAGGGCAAAGGCAATGGCAATGCCCCCTATGCCAAAAGCAGCGACCAGCGCAGTTACTTGGATGCCGAGCCCGTCGAGTATCAAGATGAAGCCAACAAAAAAGACGAGGATTTTCATGATTTTCTGGAGCGTTGGCACGAGCGTCTTTATGCTCGGGCGTACAGTGCCGTAGTATTTCAATATCCCAGTTATAATCCTCGCGGCACACCACGTTGCTATTAAGATGATCAACAGGTGAGAGATAGTCGGAATATATTGCATGATCGATGCATGATATGGGACAAACGTTGCATGTTCCAGTGCAAATCGAATGCCGATAATCAAGAATATCACAACTATCGGTACCTTAATCGCATCGAGAATAATATCGTCAATTTTGGTTTTCGTTTTTCTGGTGAGTCTAGTGATGTAAACGTTTAACACAAATCTCAGCACATAACCTGCCACGACAAACCCAACCAATATTAAAATAGGCATCAGGAACTGCCAGAATTCTTCTAACGCCATCCATGCACCATTCTCGGTATCTGGTAAAGATATTTAAAACATCGGTGCAACGTATTCCTATGTTGTCTGCAAAGGACGTTCAGAAGCTGGTGAAAACGAAGTTGAGGGGCTATAAATTCCTCATCGTTTCAAACCGCGAGCCATACCTCCACATGTACACTCCTGATGGAGTCAGTGTCAAGACCCCCGCTGGAGGCCTGACGGCAGCCTTGGACCCTTTAATGCAGGCTACCGGCGGCACGTGGGTGGCTGGCGGCAGCGGGGATGCCGATCGGGAAAATGTCGATAAACAAAATCGGTGCAGGGTCCCTCCCGGTAATCCGAAATATACGTTGAAGAGGGTGTGGATGTCGAAGGATGAGGTGGACATGTTTTATTTCGGTTTTTCGAATCAGGCTCTCTGGCCCCTCTGTCATAACGTGTTTAGGGAGCCGATTTTCAAGAAATCATTCTGGTGCGGGTATAAGCACTCAAATGAACTGTACGCGGAGGCAATTAGGGAAGAAACAAAAGGAGTCGATAAAGCTCTCATTTGGTTCCACGACTACCATTTGGCCCTAGCGCCCAAAATGGTTAGGAACGGGGCCCCAAAGAAACAAAAGCTCGTGCTCGCTCACTTTTGGCACATCCCCTGGCCAACTTGGAATACCTTCACGCTCCTGCCGTGGGCGAAGGAGGTGCTCGAGGGCATGCTCGCGAACGACCTCATCGGTTTTCACCTCCCCAATTACTGCATCAATTTCCTAGCGAGTGTCGAGAAGTTGGTGGGGGTTAAAGCCGATTATATGACATTCAACGTGAAATACAGGGGGCGCACCGTTCGGGTGAGGCCCTTCCCGATAAGCATAGATTTTGACACGATTGACAGGCGGGCAAAAAAACCTGACGTGAGGCGCGAGATGAGGCGCGTTCGAGCCCCCCAATACATCCCGTATAAATACATCGGCGTCGGCGTCGACCGGATCGACTACACAAAGGGAATCATCGAGAGGTTCCGGGCCATAGATAGATTTTTGGAGAAATACCCGGAGTACCAGAACAAATTCGTGTTTGTGGAAGCAGGGGCACCGAGTCGCAACCGCATCCCAGCCTACATGGAGCTGAATGAAAAGATCTCCAAAGCCGTCGACAAAATCAACTGGAAATACATGAGGGGATATTGGAAGCCGATTATTTACATCGAGAGTAAGCTGGGCCCCGATAGGCTTTTTGCACTATACAGAACTGCCGATGTATGCATTGTGAGCCCCCTGCAGGATGGGATGAACTTGGTCGCAAAGGAGTTCATCGCCGCAAACGTCGATTGCACCGGTGCACTAATACTAAGTAAATTTGCGGGAGCCACGGACGAGCTGAAAGATGCTGTGGTCGTCAATCCTTATGATATAGAGGGATTTGCGGACGCGTTAAGGGATACCTTGGAGATGCCGCCAAAGGAAAAACGTCGAAGGATGAAGAGTTTGAGGGGCAATGTAAAGCGGAACAACGTTTTCAAATGGTTGGCGGATTTCATCTGCGAGGGTGCGAAATTTATCTCGTGATTTGAATGGAATATCTTTTCGATCGCTGGGGGGACATAGAGCGAGCTCTAGCGCCCGGCGCCATGTTGCTGCTCGATTACGATGGCACTCTCACTCCTATTGTCGAAAGACCTGAGCTTGCAGTTCTTTCGCCCGATATGAGGGAACTACTCAAGCGCGCGTCCCAGCACTACACGTTGGGGATAATAAGCGGTAGGTCACTCGCTGGCGTCAAGGAACTGGTCGGGTTGGAGGGGATTTATTATGCCGGAAACCACGGGTTTGAGATAAGTGGCCCGGGGGTTAAGCTCGTCAAGCCCGAAGCCGAGCGAGCGCGCCCGATCTTGGTCAAACTTTGCGAGGAGCTGCGATCGAAACTGAGCAACATCAAAGGCGCGATCGTCGAGGACAAGGGGTCGACGGCGAGCGTCCACTATCGATTGGTCGCGCAGGAAGAATTTGGGCGTTTGAAAAACATTTTCGAAGAGGCAGTTAAGCCGCACATAGATTCGGGGGCGGTGAGGGTTACCCACGGCAAGAAAGTTTTTGAAATAAGGCCGAACGTTGAGTGGGACAAGGGAAAAGCGGTGCTCTGGATATCTAGCGTGGTTGACCCCAAAGGGGAGCTCAAGCCGGTTTATGTGGGGGATGACCGAACGGATGAAGATGCATTCTCAGCCCTGCGTGAAAAGGGCATAACCATCTTGGTTTCGGAAAGGCCGATAGAATCGAACGCAAAATACTTCGTAAAAAATGTTGGCGAGGTTAAGGTATTTTTTGAAAGACTAATAAATTTGAAAACACGAAAATAGGAGCGGGAGCGAATGAAAGCATTGATTTTAGCAGGCGGGTTTGCAACTCGGCTTGGGCCCATCGGCGAGCAGATGCCTAAAGCGATGATCGTCGTCGAAGGGGATACGGCCCTTAACCATTTGGTCAAGAAGCTCAAAGCGGAAAAAATTGAACACATCATTTCCACAAACAAAAGGTTTGAAAGTTTTTTTGAAAAGTATGATAATGTTCTCATCGAAGAGGCGATGGCTGAGAAAGAGAAGCTTGGGGCAGTCTCGGCAATCAACAACGCAATCAAGCAACTCAAAATTGATGAGGATCTTCTAGTGGTTTGTGTTGATAACTACTTTTCATCCGATTTCAAGGGCTTTATCTCCAGTTACACGGGCGAACCACTCGTCGGCGTTTACTACGTTGGCAAAAAGCCGGACATGAAACCGGAGGAGATGGCGACGATGAAATTTGGGGGGAGCAATGGCTATCCGCCGCCAAGGGAGAGCTTCCATATAACCGATTTCAAGGAAAAAGTCAGCCCGCCGCTCAGCGATTACGTGGGGGCTGGCATATATATTCTCCCCAAGCGCGTGTTTCCGATCTTGGATGAATTTTGCAAAAAGCAGAAGCAGGATGCTCCCGGATTTTTCATTCAGCATTTGATCGAGCGAGGCAAGAAAGTCAAAGGATATCTGTTTAGTGGCGAGTGGTACGATGTCTCCCACAAGAGTTATCTGCAGGCATTTAGCGACGCGAGGCTCGTTAAAAGCGATGACCGCTACATCGTGTGCGATAAACCTCTAGGCAAAAACCTCGTGCTTTCCATCACAATTTTGCATGCGGGCAAGCACACCACTGGACACTCCCACCCCGTGGCCGAGGTCTACTTTTTCGTCGAGGGTGAAGGAGAGATCGAGCTCGATGGAAAGCGGATGAGGGTGAGAAGCAAAGACGTCGTACCGATCAGGCCTGATAAGTTTCATCGCGTTTACAATACCTCAGACAAGGATCTCATATTCGTGTGCGTTTTTGAAAAATACGGCGAAAGAGGTTAGCTGGGTGATTATACCAAAAAATTAAAAGCCGAAAAATTTTGGTTATTCTGGGATATCTATGGCGATCAAGTTTGAGAAGATGGTTCAGGAAGCTAGACTACTGAGCCCCCTCCAAGGATTCAAGCAGGTCACTCAGCCTATCGAGGTCAGGAGGGATCCGCTGACCGGAGGGCGGTGCAGGATAAACCTTGAGCGGACGAAGAGGCCGAAGCAAGCAGCCGAAGCAACTGAAATTGAAAAAATTGTTGAAGCCTCTCGATCCAAATGTTTTTTCTGCCCAGAAAATTTGGAAAAAATGACCCCCATGTTCCCAGAGGATTTTCCGGAGAAGAGGATAAAGGTCGGGACAGCGTGCCTATTTCCCAATCTCTTCCCGTTCGGCGGGTTTCATGCAATCGGGGTTTTCTCGGAGGCCCACCACCTACACCTCAATCAATTTTCACCGAAGTTGCTCAGGGATTGTTTCGAGGGATGCTTGAAGTATTTCGAACAGGTGCACGAGAGGCATCCCGAAATTAAGTACTGGCACATAAACTGGAACCACATGCCACCTGCTGGGGCCAGCATAATCCACCCGCACGTTCAGCTCACGGCGGACCCTGAACCGACCTCGCAGCTCCAAGAGCTTATCGGACGCAGCAAGTCCTACTTCGACCGAGAGAGAAGCAATTATTGGTCAGATTTGGTGGATACAGAAAAAAAGGAGGGGAAGCGGTTCATCGGAAAAACTGGTCCCGTCACCTGGCTCACGAGTTTTGCTCCCGGGGGCAACAACGAGGTCATAGCAGTCTTCGCTGGGGCCTCCGCGATAATCAGCCTCAAAAAACGCGGGTTCGGAGATTTCTGTGATGGACTCTCTCAAATTTTGAAGGGCTATCATGCTCTCGGAGTTCAGAGTTTCAACATGACGACGTTTTCCGGCCCGTGTGACGAGGACCTAAGTGAGTATTACTCCCTCAACGCAAAGTTGGTCTCTAGACCGAGCCCGAAGCACCTTTACACGAGCGACGATGGCTTCATGGAGAAACTCCAACACGAGACGGTCGTCGAGACGATGCCAGAAAACGTTGCCGAAAAACTGAGGAAGTATTTTTAGGTCGGGGACGATACAAAACAATCATAAACATTAGCAACTGGGGGGCGAACGTGCGCAAGCTAAAAATATTCGGGCTAGACGGCGTGGACTACTTCACAATCAGGAAAAATTTAGATAAGCTAGAATTCTGGAGAGAGCTGGTGAAGAGATTCCCACTAACCATCATGTGGGCCGACATAGAGAATTCGAGGAGACCTTGGAAATTTGACTCGGCGATGTTGTGGACATCGATTTTCACGGGAAAAAGGCCGGAGGAGCACGGGATATGGGGGTATAAGGAGGGCATAGACGGACGAGCGACACACCCTGGTGACGCGAATGCACAGTTCATTTGGGAAAAAGGAGGAGCAAAATTTTTGGTTTGGCACATCCCTGCGATGATACCTCCCCTAAGCTGGAGATGCAGCGGCGTTGAGACAAACCATATGATTGATAGTTTGGATGAGTGGTGTAAGTGTGTGGGACGCTTATTGGGGGGCAGGATAGATTTCGACGTTTTCACAAGCGTCTTTAGCGAAAGCGACCATTTTCAGCACCACAACTGGCATCGTAAAGAGGCAGTTCTCAAGTTATACGATAAAGTGGCTGAATGTTTGTTAACCCACATACATGATGAAGACGATGCGTTGATCATCAGCGATCATGGATTCACAGATATCGATACTGCTTTAGCCCATATGTGGACGTGGAAATATTCAAAAATAAAAAACAAGGATGTTGGGCACCACGCTCCATGGGGGATATGTGCGACGAATCTGAAGTGGAGACCTTTCAAAGTGTCGGATGTTTGCGAGGCAATCCTCAGACATTTAAAGAGGGCAGGATACAAAATAGCGTGATCATCTGCCGAGTGCTTCAGAAAAGACATTCAAAATGGATTGGGCGCCTCGTTTGAGATAACACCCTTTCGCAGTTTCGAATCCTTCCTTCCCCATCACGTCCGCCATCTCGGGTTTCGAAAACACCCCGATTATCTTGCTTGCGAGTTCTTCGTGGTCGTTTGGGGGGAAGACACGGCCGTTTTTCCCGTCGGTGACGAGCTCAGATACCCCGGCCCCCAAACTTACCACGACGGGTTTTTTGTACCGCCACCCCTCGAGCACGGCTAGCCCAAAACCTTCCAACACAGAGGGTAGGACAACCACATCGGCTCGCGTGTAAGCAGCCCTTAACTCGTCTCCGGTCAAGTATCTGGTGAAGATGATTTTCTGGCGAACGCCGAGCTTGCTCGCCAGCCGCTCCAACCTGTCTAACCACCTCATCCCTTTTGGGAGCCCCAACCCTCCCTTGCGGGCACTTGAGAAACTGCCATTGCCGACAAACACGAGTTTCGTGCGGGGGAAACGTTTGGCGACTCGTGCTAAGGCCCGCACTGCAGTATCTTGACCTTTTATTGGATCGAGGCGAGCAACCTCCAGAATTATCTTATCGTCATCGCTGATCCCAAATCTTTCGCAAAACTGTCTGACTTTTGCATCCGACACTTGACCATGCGCTTGCTCGTCGATGTGGGGGTATATTTGATATACCCTGCCCTTGAAACCGGCTTTCGACAAACTCCGCTTATATTTTTTACAGCTCACTATGATGGCGTCGTAGTCATCCAGATACCTGAGCAAAAGAGTCCTCCATCCCGGGGCCATTTTTTTCATGTTAAGGGGGATGTGCCATCGAAAGATCTTGCGCGCTGATGGGCCGGTCATCGATCCGACCAAAAGCAACTGGAAATCGTGCACATAAAATAAGTCGAACTCGATTTCCGAGTGCAGATCCATAATCTTCTTAGCGTAGAGCCAGTTGAACAAAGCGTAATCGGCGAAGTGCCTGCGGGGGATCCACGTTTGTTCCAATCCATGCACATTTTTCCACATCGCCTCTTTGAAGTACCCATACCCGGCCAGCTCGCCAGGTTCCATCTCGATTCGGTGTAGTACTATCCCGCCGAACGATGTCATCGCAGGCCCCATAGGGTTTATCGCCACCCAGTGAGGCGCCCGGATTTTTTCTTCTTTATACATCCATTGTAGCATGGGGGCGACCATACCAGTGACCCCGCCAGGTGTGTAATCAAAGTCCTCGCCCCCCAAAAGCGCTCTTAGCGGCATTGGTTCCGAGAGTTCTCCGTATTTTTCGAACAGCGCGTCAGAATCTAGCTTAAATCGTATCGGAGGGGTTTGAGAGCTCACACATAATGATATCTTTCGCATGCATGCTCAATTTATCTGCCTCACTTTTACATCTTTCGAAACCAAAGGATTTTATCCCCATTAGCTCTGGATGTATGGGGGCATGAATGAACATCCTGTACTTATCGTACGAGTTCCCACCCCATTTTGTAGGGGGCTTGGGCACTTACGCTTTCGAGATGGCGCGCAGGTTTGCGAGGCTAGGGCACAGTGTTACAATTTTTTCGAAAAACCCAGGCGACGCGATAACCAGGGACTTGTACGAAGGCGTGGAGGTGCATCGCCCACTGCTTGCAGATTTAACTGACTTGCTCCCAGTGATCGTGCCCGAAGATGTGAAGAGATGGCCCGTGAAGGAGCAAAACTTCTTCGCGGAAGTGTTTATGTACAACATCCTCGCCGCAACAAAAACGATAAACCTCTTGGTGAAATCAGACAAGCGAAATTTCGATGTGGTTGTCGCTCACGATTGGTTGTCTGCAATTGCTGGGATTACATGTAAGAAATCCCTCAACAAACCATTCATCCTCCACTTTCATTCCACCGAACATGGGAGAACTGGTGACGGGTCCCCGACTATCAAGACTGTGGAGAGAATGGCGGGCAAGGGTGCTGATGTGATAATAACTGTGAGCTACGCGATGCGCGATGAACTCATCTCGCTAGGATATGAGGAGAGGAAAATTCGGGTGGTGTGGAACGGAGTAGATATCAAAAAGTACAATCCAGCAAAATTCTCGGATGAAAAAATTCGCGCGTTCAAGGAGAAAATAGGGGTGGGAAATTCCCAGCTGATTTTGTTCGTCGGGAGGCTCTCTTGGATAAAAGGGGCGGACACGTTGGTGCACGCTATGCAGGCAATTTTAAAAGAGGTACCAAATGCCAAGCTCGTGCTCATCGGGAAGGGGGAGCAGGAAGGGATGATCAAACACCTCGTTGAGCATCTGGGCATCCAAGATAACGTGATATTGAAGTTTGAATATGTGAGCGAAAAAAATCGATTGCTTTATTACGCGGCGAGTGATCTCGTGGTTACTCCATCGAAGTATGAACCATTTGGTATCGTCTGCACCGAGGCGATGAGCATGGGAAAGCCGGTGATAGTCGGAGGAACGGGAACATCGGGCCTCAGGGAGCAAGTTGTCGACGGGGGCCCAGACAGATGCGGGGCCCACATCAATCCGTATGAGCCATACGACATAGCCAAATTTGCAATAGAATTTCTTAAAGATGAAAATTTGAAGGAGAAGCTCGGAAAAAACGCACGAAAGAGGGTACTTGAAAATTTCACTCTCGATAAGGTGGCAGCTGAAACCGCGAGCATATACGAACAGGTGGCAGGCGTAACTGAATCTTGAGTTTCATTTAAACTGGCAGTGGTTGGGATGCGAATAGCAATTCTCGCTTGGGAGTCGCTGCACTCAGTCCACGTGGGGGGGCTTGGGGTAGTAGTCACCCGAATGGCCGAAGAGCTTGCAAAAAAGGGGCACGACGTTTACTTATTCACGAGGGCGGCCGAAGGCCAGAGCAAGCATGCGAAGATCAACGATGTTAACTACTGTAGGTGCAAGTTTGATCCAGGGAAAGGCATCGTATCATTTTTCTCGAACATGTCGAAGGCGATAGTGAAGGAGTTCCACGCTGTGGTGAGACACAGCGGAAAGTTCGACATCATTCACGGGCATGATTGGCACGTTGCGGATGCGCTGTATGAGCTCAAAAAGGAGGGCAATCTAGTCGTGCTCAGCTACCACTCAAGCGAGTATGGTCGCCTGGGTGGGACACTCAGCACCCAACGTGAATTTAAGGAAATCTCCGCTAGGGAGGGACTAGGTGGGCGGATTTCCGACAGGATTATTACGGTGTCAAGAACTATGAGGAAAGAGCTGTGTCGACTGTATAAGGTTCCACGTGAAAAAGTCGACATCATCCCAAATGCTATCTCCCCCCGAAAATATCGAAAAGATGTGGACCTAAATAAGGTAAAGAAGAAATACGGTATCCCCTCGTTTGCTCCCACAGTTTTGTTTATCGGCAGGCTGGAATACCAGAAAGGACCGGACCTACTGATTGACGCAATTCCTAGGGTTCTCGAAAATCGAGCCGATGTCAAATTCTTGCTCGCGGGGAGGGGGACGATGGGGAACTATCTTAGGCGCAGGGCCCGAAAGATTGGCATAACGGGTGCTGTGAGGTTTTTGGGGTGGATTCCTTACAGGCGATACGTCGATCTCCTGAATACATGCGATATCGTTTGCATCCCGAGCAGGAACGAGCCCTTCGGCATAGTGTTGCTCGAGGCGTGGGCAGCAGGAAGACCAGTCGTAGCAACGGATGTTGGCGGTCTTGGGGAAAACATTAAAAATTTGGTGAATGGAGTTAAAGTTCGCCCTCGCCCAAAATCAATAGCGTGTGGAATAAACTATCTCTTTGATCACCCCCGGGCGATGGAGCGCGTTGGAGTAAAGGGCAAGGAGAAAGTCAAGAGGTTTAACTGGACGTTTCTGATTAAAAAACTGCTCAAGACTTACCACAGGGTGTTAGCAGGCCGCGCAACTCCCTTTTTCCCTGTAAAAGGTTTAAAGAGTCGTCGCTCTAAGCTACAGTGATGTTAGTCAAACACGTTAGGGATCCAATCCACGGCTACGTTGGCATGACCGATATAGAGCGCTGCATCATCGATACTTGGCCAGTCCAGCGGCTACGTGGGATTAAGCAGCTTTCGATCGCCTCTGTAGTTTACCCTGGCGGCGACCACACACGATTCTCTCACGCGCTTGGCGCAATGCACGTTGCAGGACAGATAGCCGATAGTTTGAGAAGCGGCATCGAAATCTCGAACGACGAGTGGCAGCTCGTGCGCTTGGCTGGCTTGTTGCATGACATCGGCCACGGCCCCTTCTCGCATTCATACGAGGAGGTCGCCATCAAGTATCGCGGGCTCAATCACGAGCAGATGGGGAAAGAGATTATAGAAAAAAGTGAGCTGGCGGACGCGCTTAAGGAGTGCGGGTTTGAACCGAAGGATGTAATCGAGCTAACGTTCGGCAAGGGGGCGGGGAGCAAGCGCTATCTGCATCAGATCACCGCCAGCCAAGTCGACGCCGATAAACTGGACTTCCTCGTGCGCGACTCCTACTTTACGGGCGTCGAGTACGGGCGCATCGATACAAGTCGTCTAGTTCAAGCGATGGACGTTTGTGGCGAGGACATTGCGATTGATATGAAGGCACTCTACGCGCTTGAGGCATTCATGATTGCCCGCTACGAGATGTTCCTCGCAGTTTATTACCATCGCGCCGTCCGAGCCGCTGAAATTCTGCTCCACAAGGCGATGGATTACGCTCACGAACTCATCGGACTCACGACTTTCAAAGATGTTGACGAATTTTTGTTGATGGATGATGCATACGTAACGACAAGGTTGCGCGAGCTCTACACTAAGGAGCTTAAGGACCCAGAGAAGCGCAAGTTGGCTGAGCTGGCAAAAGCCACGATGGCAAGGCTTGATAACAGGAACCTGTTGAAGGCAGCCTACCAGCGCGATGTCCACATCCGTGACCCATACGTGGCGAAGCTGCTCAGCGATGAGGCAGTACGCCACCAGAAGGAGCTCGACATAGCGAAGCGCGCGGGCGTTGACCCTGAGCACGTGGTCGTCGATGTTCCAACGCTCGACTCGATTCCATACTACCCACGAGAGATAGACCCGATGGAAGTGCCAGTATTCAGAGTGGCCAACAATGGGGAGAAGGAGCTCGTGCAGCTTTCGAGCTACTCCCGCTTGATCAACGTACTCAAGGGCTACATAGACATCATTCGCGTCTACACCCTTCCCGAACATCGAGCCAAGGTCGAGCGCGCGGCTGCAGGTGTTTTCAAAAAGCTTCCTTTTGCGGCCCAAATAAGCATGTAAACATCAAGCACGCTGCGATTCAAAAAACTGGGTTGGTTTGCGGATTTTTGTTTGGCCGAACTCTCCAAGTTCTAGCAAGTGTTTATCGGAGGTGATCAAGTAGTCCGCTTTCCCCTCGAGGGCGCATTCCAAGAATTTGTTATCGTCTGGGTCCTCCTTGATTGCGAAAACTTTTTGAGTTGGCCTAACGTGGCAGGCGTTCGTGAAAAGTTCTATTATTCTCTCCTGAAACTCTCTCCCAGCTCGCACGTTTCTCAAAATCAACTCCGCTTCCTTGCGAAGGCGAGAGGAAAAAATTAATTCATGCTCGTTCTTGAGGCAGAGGTCAATGATTCGCGCCGAAGCGCTTTTTTGGTTAAAATAGGCAGCGATGAAAACATTCGTATCTAAAACTACTTTCAACAATTTCCACTCCTTATAATCACAGCACAGCGCTGACGAGCTTCCTCAAGTCTGCTTGGACTTCATCACGTGGGCGAGTGCCGTCAACGACTTTTAGTCCCTCTCGCTTGGCGATGCGCAGGTAATTCTGACGCACTCGCCTTTGAAGCCGCAGGTTTCTTTCGAATTCGTCCAGTTTGCGGGATGGTTTTATCCGAGCAAACGCTGCCCTAGCGGGCACATTGAGTAAGATAGTTAAATCTGGTTTGAGGGCATGTTTATTTATCGAGGCTATCCAGCTCACTGGCACCCCCCGCGCGGATTGGTATGCAAGCGACGAGTAAACGTACCGCTCGTTCAACACCACTTTCCCCGCCTTTAAGGCTGGTTCGATAACATCTACAACGTGTTGTAATCTATCGGCGGCGAATAGCAACGCCTCAGCAGTAATAGGCAGTTTGAGCTCTCCCTTTAGTACCCTCTTGATAATTTTCCCAATCGTGGCGTTCGTTGGCTCATCTGTAATGACCACTTTGTAGCCGCGGGAGCGGAGCCACCCCGCAAGCAGCCTAGCGTGAGTACTCTTACCGCAACCGTCAACCCCTTCGACTGTGACGAACTTCCCCCTCATGCAAACACCAGAGCCCTTGTATCAACGAGATTATGTAATTATCGGTCAACCCATTGGTATTGGCATGCACAGCAGGAATACGATGAAGGTCCCCGCGGCGAGCCATTTCTGGCGCTTCGATAGCTTTGAAACATCGTCGAGTGCCCCTATATGATATCCCCTAAACAGGAGGAGGATGAGTAAACCGAATATCCAGAGGGGGAGCTGGGGGAAGAAGAAGCCAAAGATAAGGAGGCCGAAGCCGAGCATGCGGGTGACCCCGTAGTGCCGCTCCCGGCCCATCAGTCCTCGCGCGACATGCCCCCCATCGAGCTGCCCAGCAGGGAGCAAGTTGAACATCGTCACGAGAAGCATCACCCATCCTGCGAATGCGAGTGGGTTGATCTGCATGCCAGTAGGCACATGACCGAAAGTGAGTATCTGCAGCACGGCGAATATCGCCGGCGTGAACCAAAGGGAGAAGCCTCCGGGGTCGGGTTTGGACAGCATCAGACCGATAGTGGTGAGTGGGAGGGCCACCAAAAATCCAAATAAGGGTCCGTATGCGCCCATCTCAACTAATGCCTCTTTTGTTGGGATTGGACTCTTGATTCTAATTACTGCCCCCAAAGTGCCGAGTATTGTTGGCGCCGGAATAAAATAAGGCAAGGTCGACTCAACCCCATTTCGCCACGCCGCAATTTTGTGACCGAGCTCATGCGCCCCCAGCATCAGCATAATCGCAGCGGAGAACAGGGCAGCGTATAGAACCTCCCCCCCAAAGATCAGGAAGTAGCCAGCCGCGAAGGTCGTCAGAAAAGTCGCACCCAAGAGGATCAAATTCACTGCGACGTTTCCCCTGCTAATGCGCGGATACTTCATCATCATCAACCTGAGTTCGCCCTCGCGTCCGCGCATCACGGGTAGGTAGCCTTTCCGCTTGGCGGAGTCTAATAAAGAACGAAATGATCGCTTCGAGTCGCGCGCGGCCACCTCGAGTTCTACCCGGTCTTTTGAAGCGGCGAAATCCGAAATCTCGAAATGCTTTGCCACGAGCCCCAGCGGTTCAGCCAGCCACTTGGGCGGCTCTCTGGCGACGACTTTTAGATCTTTACCGCATTTGGGGCATTCGTTAAGGGCGAGCTCACCTATCTCTCGCGTCGACATCCGGTAGTCAGAGTACCTGCAGCTGGGGCACTCAAATTTCGCAACCGGGGGTTCCTTCATCTCCATCCCCGCCTACTTTTGATACCCCTGCCACCGCTGATAGAGTTGGTGTTCGACCCCAAGCACATCGAGGATTCGCCCGACGATGAAATCGACCAGGTCAGGAATCGCCTTGGGTTTGTGGTAAAATGCTGGCGCGGCTGGCAGGATTGTCGCCCCGGCGCGCCGGAGCTTGGCCATGTTTTCGAGATGGATGAGGTTGAGTGGCGTTTCCCTAGGGGCTAGCACAAGGGGACGATTTTGTTTTAGCGTGACATCAGCCGCTCGCGAGATGAGGTCAGCCGTCACGCCGCTGGCTATAGCCCCCAGTGTTTTCATGCTGCAGGGCACGATCACCATGCCGTCGACGAGGTAGGAGCCGCTAGCCGGGGGGGCCGCGAGGTCATCGGGCGAGTAGCCCCGTGTTGCTAACCCCCAAAGCTCTTCAACACTTTTTCCGAGTTCGAATTTCAGAATGGTTTCAGCGGCACGTGAAACAACTAAATCAGTTTCAATATTCAGTTCCTTGCATGCCCCGATTAGTCTCGCGCCATAGACAACGCCGCTGGATCCCGTGATAGCGATAACCAAGTGCATGCGCTCACCAAGTTTATTGCTCCTCAATTAAAATAGAGCGAACCTCCCCTATTGCTCTGGGATTTAACGAGACATGCCTACCATAGCTCGTAATCTTCTCCATTACAAACCCCCACTTAATTAAGTCATCGAGAGCGTCCTTACCGATCCCACGCTCGTGCTTTGGCAGAAATTTGATCACGTTTTTTTCGTCGGTGTGGCGCCCACCAATATAATGATGGACAAACATCCTCCTCAATATCTCGCGGTGGATCAGCGCTAGCTTTTGCATGTATATCCCATCTGATTGTCTGGTATAAAAATCCTGATGTATAAATAAACTTTATTTTGAAAATAAACATATTTAAATGCTTAAAACTATAGAACTATGGATAAAATGGTAAGGAATGGTGGTAAAAATGAAAAAGAAAAATCACCCAGTTGCAACTGAAATAATCACTTCCCCAATGATAAATGTACTGAGCTTCTTATCGACAATTCGAAAATCCGACCACGAGTACACGAAGTTGGAAATAGCCGAAGCCGCCGAGGTCTCGTACCCGACTTTGCTTCGTTTGTGGCCCACGATAGAGGAGTTGAGGCTTATGATCCCAACCCGAAGGCTTGGTCCAGCACAGCTTTTCAGGATTAACAAAAATTCGAGTTTGATTCAAAAATTCGCCGCGTTTGAGTTAGAGTTGGTGGTCATGCTTAGTGAGAAGGTTGTGGCCAGAGAATTGGCTAAGGAAGAGATCAAGATGCCAAAAGCAGCAGCACATGCATAAATAGTTGTATGCACCCCATCGCAGTTTCTACCTTAAAAGCGTGCTTTTCCACTCGGGAATTTTGCCCCCATATGGGGATTTTTCTCCCCAAACCTTTATCACGGATTTATGTTTCTTTTATTTTCGCTGCGACAGCATCTCCAACGTTTGAAGTGCTAGATTTGCCGCCCAAGTCATAGGTTCGAACCTTGCCTTCCTTCAGCACATCGATAACCGCTCGCTCGACCTTATCCGCAGCTTTCTGCTCACCGAGGTGCTCGAGCATCATCTGCCCGGCCAAAATTGTAGCAAGTGGATTAGCGCGATTTTTACCCGCATGCCGGGGAGCGGAACCATGGATGGGCTCGAACATGCTTACTCCTTCGGGGTTGATGTTGCCTCCTGGAGCAAGTCCCAGGCCACCCTGGATCATGGCCCCGAGGTCGGTGATGATATCGCCGAACATGTTAGGTGTGACGACGACTTGATACCACTCTGGATTTTTGATAAACCACATTGTGATCGCGTCAACAAACGCGAACTCCGTCTCGATTTCAGAATACTCTTTCGCAACCCGCTCGAAGACCTCACGCCAGAGGCTGTAGATGTGTGTTAGAACGTTGGCTTTGTCAACTGAAGTCACGCGTTTTTTGCCCTTTTTGCGGGCAAGCTCGAATGCATAGCGGATAGCTCGCTCCGCCCCTTTTCGGCTTAGTACGCCTATCTGATAGGCAATCTCATCTCGGTCAACATCGATATCTAGGCTAAATTTCGCTCGATAAATTGAGCGAAGCACCTCAAGCTCGGCTTTCGATTTGCCTTTCGCACGTCCACCTATCCCAACGTAGAAATCTTCGGTGTTCTCCCGCACCACGTGGAAGTTCACGTGCTCGGGCCCCTTCCCCTTGAGAGGGCACGGGACGCCCGGGTACAGCTTAATGGGGCGCAGGTTGACGTACTGCTCAAAGTAAAATCGGAGCTTGAGGAGAATGCCTTGTTCGAGCACTCCCGTTTCCACGCGCGGGTCACCAAGAGCCCCCAGATAAATCGCATCCATTTTTGAAAGTTTTTTCAGCCCGTCCTCCGGCACGAGTTCCTTGGTCTTAAGGTAGTGTTCGGCGCCATATGGGAACTCAACGAACTCAAACTTCAACCCCGATGTCGCTTCGGCCGCCGCGCGGAGGACCTTCACGCCTTCGCGGATGACTTCGGGGCCTATGCCGTCACCCGGGATGACTGCAATTTTATGTTTCATCGAGACGCCTCGTTTGAGCAATTATTTTTATCTATGCGCCCTCTTAAGCTTAAACGTCGAAGGTGTTGCAGTTGAACGCGGTTCAAAAGTTTAAGCTAAGCAACCGTGCCGCACATGTAGCGTCCATCGTGCTAATAGCATGTTTCTTCCTCGCTTTGGTTCTTACCGTTCTACCAAGGCTCCCGTTCCCAACGAGTCTGGACGACTGGGGTTGGGCCATTGCGTCTTGGAACTTTGCTGGACCCCTCATGTTTATAATGGTCTTTCGTATTCACGCCTTGCGCGTAATCAAGGAGCGCATCCTGAAGGCGAAGAGTGTGTTGGGTATTACCCTGTGGGTGAAGTTCTGGTTTGTTGCGGCAGTAGCGTTCGGCCTGCTGACGTTACCGTTCCTCGCAGACACTTATCTGATTGGGGGGGCGTTGATGCCTTGGCACACGCTCGCTGGTACCGCCGTTGTAATCGCCGCTTGGTTCATGTTGTTATTTTCGACCATCTCACTCTTGTGGGTTAAATGTTCGAAAGCGATGTTGCCTGCGGTAGAGCAATCAAGAAAAATTAATCGAATCCTGCTAGCGTTCTCTTCAATCGTTTTTCTGGTCTTCACCGGGCTGTCGTCGATTACCATCCTATTTCTATAACCGATGCTGAAGAACTGGACTTCAAATTGCTCGCGCTATCACTTCGGCCATCTCTTTTGTGCCCACGGCCGAAGGATCGTTGGGGTCTTCTTTGAAATCGTAGGTCACGTATTTTCCTTCAGCTATTACCTTGGCCACTGCACCTTCTAATTTCTTCGCCGCCGCTTCTTCACCCAAATAGCGCAACATCATCACGCCAGAGAGAATTGTCGCGGTGGGGTCGACCTTGTTCAATCCCGTGTATTTTGGGGCGCTGCCGTGGGTCGGCTCAAAAACGGCAAATTTGTCGCCGATGTTCGCTCCCGGAGCCACGCCCAAACCGCCCACCAGCCCCGCGCAGAGGTCTGAGAGGATATCCCCGTACACGTTCGGCGCGACTATCACGTCGTACAGGTGCGGCTTCTGCACGAGTTGCATGCACATATTGTCCACGATTCGCTCCTCAAATGCTATATCAGGAAACTCTTGCGCCACCTTGCGGGCGGACTCTAGAAAAATACCATCCGAATACTTCATTATGTTGGCCTTGTGCACGGCGGTGACTTTTTTGCGTCCGTTTTTCTTGGCATAGTTGAAGGCGAAACGTACAATTCGCTCGGATGCGAAGCGGGAGATCGGCTTCAAACTTATTCCCGCGTCGCTCCTAACTTCAACCTTTTTCTTTTCCCTCACGAATCTGATAAATTCCTTCGTCTCGGGGAGCCCCTCCGCGAACTCTATCCCGGCGTAGAGGTCTTCGGTATTTTCTCGCACCATCACGAGATCTATATTGGAATACTTTGAGCGTACCCCCGCATACCACTTGCAGGGCCTCAAGCACGCGTATAGGTCGAGCGCCTTCCTTATCGCCACATTGACGCTTCGAAACCCGGAACCGATGGGCGTGGTTATCGGTCCCTTAAGTGCAACCCCGTTTTTACGGATGGATTCGAGGACGGCCTCGGGCAAGGGGGTGCCACACTTTTCCATGACTCCGGCCCCCGCTTCCATCTCTTCCCATCGAATCGAGACGCCCGTTGCATCGATGCACTTTTTTGCCGCCGCGACGACCTCTGGACCCACCCCATCACCGGGAATCAAGGTAACCGTGTGCATGTCGACCTACCTCACCTTGAACCCGACCCGCTTGGCATAGCGCTTGAGCTCCCCCTCTTCCATCGGGCGCCGCCTTCGTCCCCTTGCGAATTTTTTCGTGATGATGTTTGCGAATTTAACAAACCTCGGATCCTTTTCATCAATTTTTCGCCCCAGGACCTGCTCAAGTTTTAACCTTATCCCATGCCTTCCCGATCGCTTCCCGATGATTATCCTCCTCGTCTGCCCAACCAACTCCGGCGGGAAGGGCTCGTAGATCAGCGGGAGGAGCCCCACCCCGTGAACGTGTATACCCGACTCGTGCGCAAACGCCTCGTTGCCGACTATCGCCTTATTCGAGGGGAGACGGTAGTTGGTGGAGGAAACTATAAGATTAACAAGCTCTCGTAGTGGCTCCAAGTTCCATTTGTCGATGCCATGGTGCATGTAACAGCTCATGATGATCTTCTCCGTCTCAGCGTTCCCGGATCGTTCACCTATCCCCAAGAAAGTCGTGCTGGCGTATACCTTGTCGTAGAGGCCTGATGCAGCTCTGATCGCCGCCATCGTGTTCTCGACGGCGTTGCCAAAGTCGTCATGCGTGTGAATTTCAACATGGGGGATTTTGGTCTCCTCCTTCAGCCGCCTGATTTTTGCCGGGATCCCCCGCGGCAAGGGAGCTTTGGGGTCGGGTGAACCGCATCCTATCGTGTCACAGATCCTGTACACGCTCGCCCCGGCTTCGGCCACAGCGTTTACAAATGCCTTCTCAAACTCCCAGTCCGCCCTGGTGCTGTCCTCACCGTGAACGAAAACCGTCAGCCCATGTTCCCTCGCGTACTCAACCGTCTCCGCGACCCTGTCGACCAATTGTTCCAGTGGCTGGTCCGCCCACTTCTCGAAGTGGATGTAGGAGACCGGGTGGGAAATCCCGATCTGTTTGAAACCCAGCTTCAGCGCGGAATCCACATCGCTCTTTGTTGCCCTCGACCAAGCGGCCAGCACGTCACCTAGGCCCGCGTCCTGCATCATTTTGATGGTTACCTTATCCGACCTCGCGTATGTTAGAACCTCCAGCCTCTCGACCCCTATATCCCGGAGCAAACAGGCAATCTTGCACGCGTCGGCCGGGCGGGGGTTAACCAACCCTGCCATCTGAACCCCGTCCCTCAACGTCGTATCGTCTATGATGACATCTACATCGAGCCGGCGAGCCGGGTATAAAATTTTCTTCAACTCATTCCACTTACTTCTGCCAAATCGTCCGGAGCTCAGGCTCTTTATCCTCTTCATTTGGTTGCGCCTATCATTTTCCAGCTTATCGAAACGTCTGGTTTTCATGCGTCCGGCCCATTTATTTTTTCCTCAATTTCCACGCGAGAATTTAAGACTTACTTCTTGCCTGGCTAACACTTCTTTTTAGGTATGGGATAAGGCCGCCTGCGCGAAGTATAGTCAGGACGAATTCTGGTAGCGGTTTTGTCTTGAAGACTTTGCCCGTAGTAGTGTTGCGCACCACGCCGCGCTCCAAATCGATTTTGACACCATTCCCATTCTTAAATCCCCTTCGCACATTTGGACAAGTCAAAGTTGGCAGACCTTGATTGACGGAGTTGCGATAGAAGATTCTTGCAAAGGATTCCGCCACCACCGCTGAGATCCCCGCGGCCTTCAAAGCGATGGGGGCCTGTTCCCGGCTGGAGCCGCACCCGAAGTTCCGACCCGCTACGATGACATCTCCCTCGCGAACCCTTGACGCGAATTTTGGGTCTATGTTTTCCATCGCATGTCTGCCGAGCTCGCGGGGGTCATGCTTAACCAGGTAACGACCGGCGATTATGTCATCCGTGCTTACGCCGCTCCCATAAACCCACGCGCGCGCCATTACAGGTCCCTCGGGTCTGTTATCGCTCCCTTCACCGCCGAGGCCGCAACGGTCACGGGCGAAGCTAGATAAATCTTCGACTCAGGACTCCCCTGCCTCCCCCTGAAATTCCTGTTTGAGGATGAGATGCACACCTCTCCCGGACCAAGAACTCCGACGTGCGCCCCCATGCAGGCCGCACAGCTGGGAGACTCGACCAACCCGCCTGCTTCCACGAATACCCGGATAAGGCCCCTCTCGAGCGCCTGCGTGTAGACCTCCCTCGACGCTGGTGCGACAATCATTCTCACGCGCTTGCTGACCCGCCTGCCCTTGAGGATCCTCGCCGCCGCCTCTAGGTCCTCCATCCTGCCGTTCGTACAGGTTCCCAAGAAGGCCTGATCGATCTCGGTGCCCTCGACCTCCCTGACCGACTTGACGTTGTCTACGGAGTGCGGGCACGCCACCTGCGGTTCCAGCTTCTTCACATCGTAGGCGCGCGTTTCGAGGTAGGTAGCGCCGGGGTCGCCCCTCACGGGCTTGACTGGCTCTTTTGCCCGATTTTTGAGGTAGCGCGTGGTCACCCCATCAGCCGGCACGATTCCCGTCTTCGCGCCCATCTCGACCGCCATGTTGCACAAGGTCATGCGCCCGTCCATGCTGATGTTGCGGACGCCCGGGCCGGTGAATTCGACCGAGCGGTAGGTCGCGCCGTCCGCGCCCACATTGCCAATTATTCGCAAAATCAAATCCTTTGCCATGACACGCCTCGGCAACTTACCACTGATTATCAGCCGCATGGACTCCGGCACGCGAAACCACAGTTTGCCTGTGGCGAACACTGCAGCCATGTCTGTAGAACCTATCCCCGTCGCAAAGCACCCAAACGCGCCGTAAGTCGTGGTGTGGGAATCCGCCCCGACGATCAGGCGCCCCGGCAAAGCGAACCCTTTTTCAGGGACGACTTCGTGGCATATGCCTTCGAAAACATCGTAGAAATTTGGAATTCGTTGATTTTCTGCAAACTCGCGCAATATGATGTGATTTTGTGCTGCCTCGATCGAGTTCGCTGGTACTTGGTGATCAAATACCATCACGATTTTGCGCGGGTTCCAGACCTTTTTCACGCCTATCTCGCGCAAGCTATCGACGGTTAAGGGGCCGGTGAGGTCGTGCACCATCGCGATGTCGATCTTGGCCTCGACGATTTCCCCTGGTGAAATTCGCTTTCGTTTTGAGGCCCGGGCAAGGATTTTCTCAGCTATCGTCATCGCCATGCTCAACCCAACGCGATTAGTGCTGGCTAATCTTTAAGTTTATTGGAGAACGTAACGGATTAAAGGTGGTCAGGGGCTTATGAAAGCTACAAGTTTTTTGATGGGCGCGGTGTTAGTCGTCGCATTTGTGTTCATGGTTTCACCCAGCATGACAGGTGCCGCGAGTGATAATTTTATCCAGGGTTTGAGTATCCAACTAGTGGATTTTCCGACCGAAGTCTGGGTGGGCAAAACATTCACCATGACAGTTAAGGTCGTAAATCAAAGCGGGCAGGTGATTGAGGGGCACTTGAGAACCTATGCATACACTTACACGAATGTGGTGGCATATCCCCCACCCGAGTTCTCCAACATCGTTAACGTGAACGAGGGGGGTTGGTCCCCAAATGAGATGGCCATCAGCTTGGACGAGAATGAGAATGAAAAAACGTATGTTCTCAGTCTCACGGTGAGGCCCGACCTTCAGCTAACCCCCGGCTCGAGCGGGCAGATAAAGCTCAGGGCACGTTTGCGGCAAATTGAAAACAATGTCAACATAGCACCCGCTGACACGAAGTTCATCGTGCTTTTGCCAAAGTCTGGCCCGGAGGCGATAGCTGGAATAAAGTTGGGGATAAGTGCTACAGTGGCGGTTGGGATTGTTGTATCGGTGGCGATGCTCCAACAACGTGCTGCCACAACTTCTCGAAAGCGCCCCCGAAGGAAGAGATGATTATCTGCGGATCGCTCCCTCTGCAGCCGAACTCACGATGCGGGAGTAAAGCGCGAGATAACCTTTTTTAACCCGCGGCTGAGGCGGCTTGAACCTCGTCACCCTTTCTTTGATTTCAGCTTCCGGCAGGAGGAGCTCAATTTTGCGGCGCCTAATATCGAGCAGGATTTTGTCCCCATCTCGCACAACAGCTATCGGTCCACCTTCAGCTGCTTCTGGCGACACGTGACCAACGCAGGCGCCACGTGTTCCACCTGAGAATCGTCCGTCGGTTACCAAAGCCGCCGACTCAAGCAGCCCCATCCCGGCTATGGCGGCGGTCGGGGCGAGCATCTCCCGCATACCCGGGCCACCTTTCGGCCCCTCGTATCTAATCACGACAACATCGCCCCGTTTAATTTTCCCGCCCAAGATGGCCTTGACCGCATCCTCCTCCCTAGCGAAAACTCGCGCTGGTCCACGGTGACGGAGCATGCGCGCCCTCACGCCTGCATATTTGGCTACCGCGCCATCAGGGGCGAGGGTGCCGTAAAGAATCGCTATGCCACCTTGACGATGATATGGCTTGGCAACCGGCCTGATTACGTCCGAACCGTTGGCCCTCACAAATTTCAAATTCTCACGGACGCGCCGGCCGGTAACCGTGAGCGGGCTCCCCCGAATTAACTTGCTGAGCCGCTTCATCACCGCCGGCACCCCTCCGGCTCGCTCCAAGTCGAGCATCGTGTGGCTTCCCTCCGGCCGTAAGTTACAGATGTGGGGCGCGCGCCTGCTGATTCTATCAAATGTATCTAGACACAGCTTCACCCCTGCTTCGTGGGCGATTGCAGGCAGGTGAAGCACCGTGTTGGTCGAGCCCCCCAAAGCCATGTCAATGATGACAGCATTCTCGAAAGCGGCACGTGTCATTATCCTTTGTGGCGTTATGCCTTGGCGCAGCAATTTAACGACTTGCGCCCCACTTTGCTTCGCTAGCCGCCTCTTTTTTGCGTCTATAGCGTGAGAGGTGCCAACGCCGGGCAAAGACATCCCCAGTGCCTCGGTCAAACACGCCATGGTGTTGGCTGTGAAAAGACCCGCGCAGGAGCCGCAGCCTGGGCAGCATCGATCTTCTATCTCCCTCGCCTCGCGTTCGCTCATCTTCCCAGCTTTAACGGCACCCACCGCTTCAAACGCGCTTATGACATCCAGGCGTTGCCCCTGCCGTTCACCAGGCATCATCGGGCCGCCAGTGACCACGATTGCCGGGATGTTGACCCGCGCGAGGGCCATCAGCATCCCAGGGACGATCTTGTCGCAACTTGCGATTGCAACCACGGCGTCGAAACGGTGGGCCTCAAGCATCAGCTCCACGCTATCAGCCACAACCTCTCGTGATGGGAGCGAGAAACACATCCCTCGTGTTCCCATCGCAATCCCATCGCAGATGCCAATCGTGTTGAACTCAAATGGGGTGCCTCCCGCAGCTCGGATGCCAGCTGCCGCAGCATCGGCCAGCTCGCGCAAGTGCAGGTGCCCGGGAACTATATTGTTGTAAGAGTTTGCTATCGCGATGAACGGGCGCTCGATGTCGGCGTCGGTTAAACCATCGGCTTTCAAAAGAGCTCGCCGGGGTAAACCTTCAAGACCAGAAACGACCTCTCGACTACGAAGCTTCATTGGTCAAGCCTCCGAGAAGGCTTCATCGTTGGGCTATATTTAATTTTCCGCGATGTAAAAACGCGTTTATTACTTCTCGATTCCGGCCCACTTCCGCAGATCTCGCCCAACTTTCGCGACGAGGTGCTCCTTCGCCGCCTCGCGCATTTTCCGTAGGTTCGGGGTTTTTGCCTGACTTTCTGCGACCCACTCCTTCGCAAATTTGCCACTCTGAACGTCCGTAAGGATTTTTTGCATCGCTTCACGGGCGCGTTCGTCGATCACCCACTTGCCCCTGGTTCTGCCACCATATTCCGCGGTGTTACTGACTGCTTTCATCATCCCCTCGATTCCGTGCTCGTAAATGAGGTCGACGATTAGCTTGAGCTCGTTGATGCACTCGAAGTACGCTATCTCTGGCTGATACCCTGCTTCAATCAAAATCTCAAACCCGGCCTTCATCAGCTCCGAGACTCCGCCCACAAGGACGACCTGTTCCCCGAATAGGTCTGTCTCAACTTCCTCCTTGAAAGTCGTCTCGACCACACCTATGCGGGTTAACCCGACCCCTTTCGCGAGCGCCAAGGCGATCTGTTTTGCTTGGCCACTTGGGTCTTGGGCGACCGCGAGCAACCCCGGCGTCCCAGAGCCTTGCTGATACATGCGCCGCAAGATCGCGCCTGGTCCCTTCGGGGCGATCATTATCACGTCGGCATCCCGCGGCGGCACGATTTGTTTGAAGTGGATGTTGAACCCGTGGCTGAAACAAAGCACCTTACCTTTTTTCATCGCTGGTGCAATTTGCTCGCGGTAGACCTGGGCTTGGTACTCGTCGGGAATCAGCATGTGGACTATATCGCCGCGCTTTGCAGCTTCTGCGATATCATAGACCTCAAACCCATCCGCCACGGCCTTATCGTAGCTCGGGTCCTTTATGCTTCCGATAATCACCTTGCACCCTGAGTCGCGAAGGTTGTTGGATTGTGCCTGCCCCTGGTTGCCGTAGCCTATGATCGCTATGGTCTTGCCCTTGAGCATGTTCAGGTCGGCGTCCCGGTCATAGTAAATCTTCACCATGTCAACACCTCCCTAACTCACCTTACGCGATATAAGAACCTGTCCTGAACGAGCGACCTCTTTCAGCACTTCCGGACCCAATGCTTTGATCACGCGCTCGATATCATCATGCTTCCCGCTGAGCTCAGCAATTACTATGTGGCCCTTGGACTCGAGTACCCGCCCTCCCGCTCTCTCGATCTGCTGCACCACCCGCCATAGTTGTTTCTCGTTCAGCTTCTGCGTCTTAAGCAGCGCCACCTCCCGGACGATGCTTTGCTCGGGCTCAATGACTTCAACATTGATAACGGGCTCTGAGCGCGTCAGCACCCTACGCATGAACTCGGCCATGCGATCGTCTGCCTTGAACATCAGGATAATTCGCGCAAGTCCGGTGGGTTCGATGCCCACGGTGATCGAATCTAGGTTGATCTGGCGTCGGGTGAAATCGCGTGAGATCCGCATCATCACCCCGGGAACGTTTTCGCAGAGCACGGAGAAGATTCGTGTTTTCATTGGCTCACCTAAGTCAACATCCTATCGATCCGCCCACCAGCCGGGACCATCGGCAGCACGTGTTCGTCGGGGTCGATTGGGATGTCGAGCACCGCTGGCTTGCCGCAACGCAGAGCCTCGCGCAGCTTTGGTGCAACCTCGCTTGGTTTAGTAGCTCGATCACCCCATGCACCGTATGCTTCGGCGAGCTTCACGAAGTCGGGCACCTTGCCTAGGCAGGTGGCAGAGCGGCGCTTCCCGAAGAACAAATCCTGCCACTGTTTGACCATCCCCAGGTAGCGGTTGTTGAAGATGCAGGAGACGACGTTTATATCATTCTCCACAACCGTTGCGAGCTCTTGGGAGTTCATCAGGAAGCTTCCATCTCCCGCGATGTTAACCACCCCACATTCCGGGCGGGCAACCTTTGCGCCCATCGCAGCTGGGAATCCAAAACCCATCGTGCCCAAGCCGCCAGAAGAAATAAAGTGCCTCGGCTTCCGCACCACGCAGAAGTGCGCAGCCCACATCTGGCACTGCCCCACCTCGGTCACTATGATGGCATTCTCATCGAGCACGCTCATTATCTCCTTGATGGCGCGCTGTGGCTTGATCGGGACCTCGTCGTAGTCCGTCCGTGGCGCCAGCTCCTCCCGAAACTTCTTGACCCGCTGGAGCCATTTGCTTGCCCGCCCTCGCCTTGCGTGGGAGCGAAGTCCTTTGATTATCGCGGCGAGTGATCGCTTCGCGTCGCCAACTATCGGCAAGTCAACGCGAACGTTCTTGCCGATTTCAACTGGATCAATGTCAATGTGGATGATCTTGGCTCCCGGGGCGAAGTAGTGCACATCTCCGGTCGAACGATCGCTGAAGCGCGTCCCAACGGCGAGTAGTACATCTGACTCAGTTACCGTGAGGTTTGCTGCCATCCGCCCGTGCATCCCAAGCATTCCTAGCGCGAGCGGGTGGTTCTCGGGTATCGCCCCCTTCCCGAGCAACGAGGTCGTCACTGGGGCACCGAGTAGCTCCGCGAGTTCTACCAGCTCGGCAGAGGCACCCGACCATACCACGCCACCACCCGCGTAAAGCACAGGTTGCTCAGCACGAGTCAACATATCGATGGCTTTCTTGATGTCTCCCGCATCGGGCTCCAACTTCAGAGATTTCTCGTATTTGACCTCGGCGGGGATCTTGAGGTCAGCCTTGCTCACCTGCACGCTTTTCGGCAGGTCTATGTGGACGGGCCCAGGCCTACCCGTGATCGCGACCTTGAAAGCTAGCCTGACGACGCCCGGAAGCTCCTCGACGCGGTGGACGATGAAGTTGTGTTTGGTTATGGGTAGCATCACGCTGAGCATGTCGGCTTCCTGAAAGGCGTCGGTCCCAATAGCCCTGGTTGGGACTTGCCCGGAAATCGCCACGACGGGGGAGCTGTCCATGTAGGCGTTTAGGATTCCCGTGGTCAAATTTGTCGCCCCGGGGCCCGAAGTAGTCATACACACACCGGCTTTTCCTAGCGCGCGGGCGTAGCCATCCGCCGCATGGGCCGCACCCTGCTCGTGCCGCGTGAGGATGTGGCGAATTTCCTTCTCGTCGTATAGGGAATCGTAGACGGGAATCATTGCGCCGCCGGGGATGCCGAAGATGTGCTTTACGCCCTCAACCTTCAGGGCTTCAAACAGCGCCTTCGATCCTGTTAGCTCGACCATTCACACCACGCCATAAAGCTGGGATTCCTCCCGCTTAAAATTGATGGCTCAAGCTTCCCCGAGCCGCGCAAGGATGGAAAACCTGTACTTTTTTCGCCCGTCCCGAGTTTGTCCCACGAGCTTCGCGCTCTCCTTTAGCTCAGCCCCGAACTCGCCCTTGAGCAAGGACGCCATCTGCCTGGCTAGACCCACTGAACTCACGTAGAAGTCCAAACCCCCTCGCAGCTCCTTTATATCAGCGATGAAATCCCTCCGCTCGCGCTTACCCGCCTCCGATGCTAGGCCCTCAAGCGCTTCCCTTAGCTTAGATAGTCTCTCATCCGTGAGCCCGCCCCGGACCTGTAGGATAGCCTCGTGATGGCGGGCGCGCTTGAGGCTACACACCTCGCAGGTCTTGTGGGTCAGGTTCAACTTCACCGTTGCCTCCTCGACCTTGGGCTGAGCCTGGAGCTCGTGCACCTTGCCCCGCGCCCGCACCCGTATCGAGCCCTCCTTGAGGTCCGGCTCGACGTTGATCTCGACTTCGTGGGCCTCCCGGGGACGGAGGAGCTGCGCCCCCGACTTAGTTAGGCGGGCGACGCGAAGTTTGCCCAAGGTCGTCTCGCGGGCGGCATCTTCGAGTGGGTCAGCGGACGTGGGTGTATGCCATTGCTTTCCGAGCGCGTATGCGCCGCACCGCTTGCAGACCACGACCTCGACCTCGCGAGGGGCGCGCAAGAGGCTGACCTCCTCGGCGAAGCAGCGCTGGCAAAGACCCTGGATTAGCGGGCTGGCGTCCGACTCGAGTGCGCCGCATCGGTAGCAGAATCGCTTCATAAACACCAAATTTTGTTTTACTTGGGAGCTTAAACTCGCTGCCCTCAAGCGGCATACCTATGTCGGCTAGGCGAAAAGCTACCCCAAGATAGGCGGCGTTTCGACCACAGCCGCTTAACCTAACTCCCTAAAAAAATCATCGCTCCGCCCCAGCGATAGTTTATTAAATTTGGGGACTCAAGTTCGCGCGGTGCTCGATTGAGAATCCTGCTGATTCACGCCGACTTTCTAGAGTTCGAGGTGAAGCAGCGTACCCCGGTCGCGGAGGAGGTCCCACCCGACCAACGCTCGGGGCGGCTGGAGGAGGTGCTCATCGTCTTCACCGCGGCGGAGGAGGAGGACGAGGGAAACATCGGTGAGATAGCTAAGAATGCTGCCAAGGAAATCGCGGAGGTCGCTAAAAAAGTCGATGCCCAACGCGTCGCCCTCTACCCCTACGCCCACCTCAGCCCCTCGCTCGCTCGTCCAAAGGTCGCCGTCAAGCTGCTCGATGCTACCGCTGGAGCGCTGCGCGAGCTTGGCTTCGAGGCCCACCGCCTCCCCTTCGGTTGGTACAAGGCGTTCAGGCTCAGCTGCAAGGGGCACCCGCTATCTGAACTTTCTCGCACGATAACCGCCGAGGCCGCGGAGGCCGAGGTCCGCGCGCCCGAGGCGGCCCCTAGCAAGCGAATCATCCTGACCCCTGATGGGAAGGAACACAAGCTCGACCTCTCAAACCTCGACGCCTGCAAACCGCTCGCGAAGAACCCCCTGCTCCGGCAATTCGTGCTGAGCGAGGAGTTAGGGCGCAAGCCTGGGGAAGAACCCGCCCACATCAAGCTCATGCGGCGGCTGGAGCTCGTCGACTACGAGCCAGCCAGCGACGCAGGGCACTTCCGCTTCTACCCAAACGGGACGCTCATCAAAGGGCTGCTAGAGGATTTCGCGGTTCAGCTCGCAGATGAACTTGGGGCCAGCAGGATCGAGACGCCCGTGCTCTACCGCGCGGACGAGCCGGACATCGCCGAGCAGGCCACGCGCTTCTACCAAAAGGACTACAAAATCAAGCTACCCAACCGGACCTTGCTCCTCCGGTTCGCGGGGGATTTCGGGCTGTTCAAGATGATGCGCAATACTGTGATAAGCTACCGCCAGATGCCCGTGCGGATCTTCGAGCTCTCGCCCTCCTATCGGCTGGAGCAGAGCGGGGAGTGCGTGGGGCTCAAGCGCCTCCGGGCGTTTACCATGCCCGATGTGCACTGCTTCTGCCGCGACCTCAAGCAGGGGCTGGAGGAGTACGAGCGGCTCTTCAAGCTCTACACGAAGATGACCGACGCGATGGAGGTGGAGTACGTCGTCGCTTTCCGCGTGCTCGAGGAGTTCTACAAGAAGAACCGCTCATTCTTCGTGCGGCTCCTGAAGTTCGTCAAACGCCCGGCCCTTATCGAACTCCTTTCCGAGCGCAGGCACTACTGGGTCCTGAAGCACGAGTTCCAGGTGATCGACTCGGTGGGAGGAAACGCCCAGCTTGCGACGGTACAGCTAGACCTTGAGGACTCCGAGCGCTACGGCATTCGCTACGTGGATAAAAAAGGCGAAAAGCGGGGGTGCATCATCCTGCATTCGTCCTTGGGGTCTATCGAGCGATGGATGTACGCGATGCTCGAGGAAGCGGCGAAGGCGCAGAAGGCAGGAAAGTCCCCGAGCCTGCCGCTGTGGCTATCCCCCACCCAAGTCAGACTGATTCCGCTGGCCGACCGCCACCTCAAAGCCTGTGAGCGAATCGCGGATCTCCTTGAGAAGGCCCGCGTTCGTGCTGACATCGACGACCGAACTGAAACCGTCTCGAAAAAAGTGCGAGAAGCCGAGCGCGAATGGGTGCCATTTGTCGTCGTGCTCGGTGACAAAGAGCTGAAGCGGGAGAAACTCCCGGTGCGCGTCCGGGGGAAGAAGGCGCTCAAGCCCATGACTGCGAAGGTGCTTTCAACCGAGGTCGCCAAACAAACCAAGGGCATACCTTTCAGGCCTCGCACCCTGCCTAGGCTCCTCTCGATGCGCCCGATTTTCGTGGGGAGCTGACATTATCTGGTGGTGGGGTGAAACGGGAGAGCTTGCTCGCGGGTTTCCTCAGCGTGCTCGTGATCTCGCTCGTCGCGGTGGGCAGTCTCTCGCTAGCTTACGCCTACGCCTACAAAACGCTGATTGGTCCAACCCTGCTCGCGCTCGGCTTCCTCTCTATGGTTCCGCTGAGGCTCGGGGGCAGGACAATTAAATCATGCTCGGCCGACATCGTCTTCGGCACAGTGGACACGAGTTTCTTAGGGGTAGCGGCGCTCATCGGGGCTAGCTTCGCTGGGGTGCTCGGGGCGATAGTTGGGGGCGCTGCAGGGGATGCGATCACCGATGGCTTCGCTGGCTTGTGGGAGGGGAAAGTCGCCCAGTATCTCCGAAGGCATGGTATCCGGGAGGCGCGAACACCGCTCTCGGCCTCGATGGGCAAGATGGCCGGCTGTTTTCTAGGGATAGGGCTACTGTTGACTTTTGTTTGGACGATCGCCGGGCTCTGAACTCTTACCTGAAAACCAAAAGTTCCTCGTCGTAGCGCCGCCCCTCGAACAGGCTTCCTTTAGCTAGGCGCTCAAGCTTTCGCTTCGAGAGGGATTCGGTGAGTGCACGGTTGATTTCATCAAGAGGCCTGTCACCGGAGAGCCACTCGAGAGAAACGTCGACCCTAACAGGTCTGGCGGGCAGGATATGGCGGGTCGTCTTGTGTGCGAAAACATTTCCGGAGAGGGCGGCGTCAATCACTTCCTCCTTGCGCACCCTCGGAACCATCAAAGCTGTTGCGGCCTTCCCTAATTGAACCCTTTGCTCCGCGTCAGACTCATTTTCGTACTCGACACCGAAGCCCTCCTCTCGCAAGGCGCGCTCGATCCGCTTTACCCACGCATAGCTCTCCCTGATCTTCGTCTCGGGGGCCTTGAGCACGTAGCAGCCTCTTTTGGTCAGGAGCGCCGCCGTTGCGTTCCGCCCCTCTAGGGCCGTGAGAGCGCCTTTCGGGGGCGATGGTTTAACCTCGAGCCCGAGTAGCTTGAAAATGTCTAAGAATTTTGGCTCCCCGTCCGCTCCCTGGATGACTCGATACCAGCACCCAACCCTGACTTCTGGGTTTTGATAATCGACGAGGCAGACCGGCAGGTAGCGGCAACCGATTTTTTGGAGCGCAGCGACGCGGTGCATACCGTCCAGTACCACGCGGGTGTTCGAGTCGACGATTACGGGGTCTCGCGCGCGGCCGCTCGATTCTATCTCACTCACCAGCGCCTCAAGCAGCTCCGGAATGATCTCTTCGTGGATGCGGACTTTATCGAGGAACTCAATCCCGAGTTTGAGCTCGAGCCCCCGCGCCTCTAGCTTGAACAACGGATCACCGCCATAAGTACAGGGGCGGCCCTTTTCAAAAACCTAACGCACCACTAACGCCATCCGATAATTTTCACACCTGTGAAATTGTCACAGCTCCTCGAACTGCTTTTTCAGACTAAAACAATCGATTTCATTAACCTCATAAATGTGGGCCTTTCCTCCGACCTCTTGTGCCTGATCCGCAATGAACAGGGCAAATTTTGCGTCTTCTGTTAGCACGACGCTTTGGGTGGAGAATTTGATGCTCGCGGCCTCCTCCTCCATGTACTGCTTTATTCGGTTGTAAAACGTCCGCCGCCTGTTATTTTGTGGCAAATCGTAATCGACCATTAACATCTTTCACACCTGTGAAATTTTATCACTGCGGCATTCACCTTGGGAACCGCGCTCTTCAAACATTTTCACACCTGTGAAATCATTAGACAACTGTGGGGGTGGAAGGCCAAGGAGCCGACCGGGTGTGTTCCTAAGTTCAGTCCCTGATTCCCGCCTCTACAATCTGGAAAGTCGCGCTCTCCGGAGGCAGCCCAGGGTGGTCAACGAGCTTGGCGACCCGGGTGTTCGCCTTACTCTTCCGCAGGTAGATCCGTGCGGTCATCGCATGCCCCAACACGTGCCCCCCGATGGGCTTGGTCGGGTCACCGAAAAACATGTCCGGCCTCGCCATTACTTGGTTCGTCACGAAGACGGCAAGGTCGTTCAGCTCCGCGATCTTGTGCAGCGCCGCGATGTGGCGTCCCAGCTTCTGCTGCCGCTCGGCAAGCGCGCCTCGCCCACAGTACTCGGACCGAAACAGCGAGGTGAGCGAGTCTATCACGACGAGTCTATCACGACGAGTTTCACATCGCCATCCTTCGTCATCTCTTGGACTTTCTCGGCCAGAAGCATCTGGTGGTCGGTCGTATGCGCCCGAGCGATGTAAATGTTCTCAAGCACCACCTCAGGGTCTAGCCCCACCGCGCGCGCCATCTGCGCCACGCGCTCGGGCCTGAATGTATTTTCGGTGTCGATGTAGATCGCCTTTCCCCCCAGCCCGTCTTGTTCGAGGGGCAGTTGTACATTCACGCAGAGCTGGTGGGCAATTTGGCTTTTCCCCGACCCGAACTCTCCAAACACTTCGGTTATCCCTTGGGTCTCGGCCCCTCCGCCAAGAATCTTGTCAAGTGCTGGGCTCCCTGTCGAGATGTACCCGAGGTGCTTTCGCCGCTCCATCACCTCGCTCGCCTTTTCGTACCCCATGTTCGCTGCATCGCGAGCGGCGTTTATCACGTTCACAGCTACTCGCATCCCCACCTCGGCGGCATCCATCAGCTCGCCGGTCGTGGCTACGGCTAGGCTCTCCAACGAATCGTAGCCGGCCGTGCGAAGTTTCTCCGCGATCGTCGGCCCAACCCCCTCAAGTTCCTCAAATTCGGTCATTTGACCACCTCCATGCGCACCTCCTTCACCTGCTTTTAAGCGCCTTTGGGGGAGAGAGGTCACCGAAAGTAATTTATAAAGCTTATAAAGGGGCCAGCCGAGCGTCAATTGGGCATTTAATGCAGAAGGAAGCGCGAACAGAACCAGAAAAGGAAACTCAAATCGATCTCGAGAAGTTCCTGAATGCAACCGTGGTCGTCAGCACGAAGGACCGCCGGAGGTTTCGCGGCAGGTTGACTCAATACGATGCCCACATGAACCTCGTGCTCGAGGAGGTCGAGGAACTCTCGAAGGAGGGTCCTGCCTCCAAACACAAATTAGTTTTGATAAAGGGTGGAAACGTTTCGGCAATCTCGGTCTAAACTAGCTCCACGTATTCCATAGCCTTAAATCCTTCGAGCACCTTTCGTCCGTTTTCAGTCAGCTTGTAACTTCCCTCAATTTCGACGACCAGGTTCCGGTCGGTGAGAGCACGCAAATGGCTCTTCACGGGCCACCAATCCCCAGCGCCGAAGAGTTCGCGGAGTTCGCGGAGCCTCGCGCTTTCCTTACCAGCAATGAGAAGGAAAACTTTTCCCACGCCCTCTTCGTCATCCTTCAGCCAGTTAATGTCCTCGGTGACTCCCATTGTGTTCCCCACCAAAGCTAGCGCTATCCGAGGTAAAAATACTCTCCCCGCTCCCGCTGTTCCCGGTCGAGGCCGCTCCCGGGTTTGTTCGCCCGGGGCCTGCCCGTCTGAGGGTCCCGTCGGAAGGTTACCCCCACCTCGCGCAGGAAGAGGTTCATCCCCTCACGCATCCCAAGGGGACCGTGGGTTTTGCCCACCCGACTCGGCTCGCCCGCGAATACGAGCAATCGGTCAGAGATAAAGTCTACGCTCAACACGTCATGCTCGACCACGAATGCCGCTGCCTCGCGCTTCTCGATCACCCGCCTGATCACGCGCGCCATCTGCAGGCGCTGCTCAACATCGAGATAAGCACTGGGTTCATCGATCAAGTAGAGGTCCGTCGGTTGCCCTAGGCACGCGGCGATTGCTGCACGCTGGAGCTCGCCGCCGCTCAGTTCCTCCAGCCTTCGCTCGAGCAGGGGGCTCACTTCGAGCGGCTGCAATATCTCGGGGTTGAACGCTGGGTCGAACTCGCCAATCAGCTCGTGCAGCCAGGCCTCCACGGTTCCCTCGAACTCTACCTCTAGATATTGGGGCTTGTGGGCGACCGCGAGCTTGAATTCGACCCCCCCGGCAGTCGGCTTGAGTTCACCCGCGAGCATGCGCACAAAAGTAGTTTTGCCTATGGCGTTGGGGCCCACCACCCCAACCACCTCACTTGCATAAACGCTGCCTGGTGCCACCTCGAGCTCGAATCCCTTAAAGCGCTTCTTGAGCTTGGGGTAGCTGAACATCGCCCGCCCAGCGACACGAGCTTTTGATGGAGGTCGAACTTCGAAGTGGATCGGCTCCCGCCTGAATCTCACGTTCTCCTCACGCAGGTAGCCATCGAGGAAGACGTTTATCCCTACCCTGACCCCCCGTGGTGATGACACTACGCCGTAGGCCCTGGGTTTGCCGTAGAGGACGTGCACATAATCGCACATGTAGTCAAGCATCGCGAGGTCATGCTCCACGACGAGCACGGCTTTTCCGGCTTCCGCGAGCCCCCTGATGACGCGCGCCGCGTTGAGGCGCTGGTAGACATCAAGGTGCGAACTCGGCTCATCAAAGTAATAGATATCTGCTTCCTTCGTGGAGGCAGCGGCAATCGCCAAGCGTTGGAGCTCACCCCCGCTGAGGAGCTTGATGTCGCGGTCGAGGATATCGTTCAGCTCAAGCGCTTCGGCCAGCTCATTCGCTGTACCTCGTTCATCTACCTTCGCGAGGAGCGCACCGACCTTCCCTCGCGCCACCTTGGGGAGTCCACCGATTGTTTGGGGCTTGTAAGATATTTTTTTCTGTTTGATTCGGGCGAAGTAGGCCTGAAGCTCGGAACCCTTGAAGAACTCGTTCAGTGCATTTGGTGGTGCTACCTCCTGCAAGCCGAGGTTGGGGCCGATCCGTCCCGCCAAGATCTCAATAGCGGTCGTCTTGCCCGTTCCGTTCTGCCCTACGAGCCCCATGACGTTGCCAGCCCGGGGGATTGGCAATTCATATAGAGCGAACCCGTTGGGGCCATAGCGGTGGATGCAGCGCCCCTCGAGCTCTTGGGGCAGATTGATGATCGAAATCGCACGGAACGGGCACTTGTGGACGCATATTCCACAGCCCGTGCAAAGCTCCTCAGAAATCACAGGCTTGCCCGTTTGCTCTTCGATGACCACTGTCTCATCACCAGTTCGGACACCAGGGCAATAGCGATAGCACTCGAGTGAGCACCGCTTCGGCTGGCACAAATCCCGATCTAAGACGGCAATCCTCGGCATTTTTTCACCTGAGTTATTAGAACTCCTCGAAGTTAAGCTTTAAAAGTCCGACGAATAAGCAAAATAGGTGAATGTTTGCGCGGATGGTTGATCTTGGCGGGAGTGATTATCCTCATCATCGTATTTCCAATCATCGCCCTCACGGATTATTTCGGTTCCCTAGCCAAGTTGATAGGACAGATCGTGCTCACCATCGTGCTCATCTTGGCAATTGCAGGTACCAGTCTCTTCGGCTACATCTGCATCAAGGCTCAGGCGCGCAAGTGGGGGGCTGGCCTCTTCGCGATGGCCGTGCTATGTATTCTCGCAATTTTCTGGTTATGGACCGGGCAAGCACTGTTGGTTATCTAATTCTAAACTGGCGCGCCAAACACAATTTAGATTGGCTCAAGTACGAATTTGTGGTGCTTGCTGAAGATATTCTCCAATTTTTCTTTTCACGTAGTTGAAAATTGAAATTGTGATGCCCACTGCCCCTACTCCGACTTCTGCCACTGCTCAGCATTGAGCTGCTTCGCTCGCTCTTGGAGCTTCATCATTATGAAATCCCGCGCCTGCCTCCGCTCGAGCTCGCTCTTAAAAGTATCGGAGAGGCGATTGAGCCTGGGCCTCGCAAACATCTCGAAAGCCAGCTCGATGTCGTGATCGGTGAGCGGGGCGTCCTTCACCTTGTCGGCAAGCAGCTCCGTGGCCTTTTGGACTATCCAGTCGAGTTCAGGGGGTTCAACCATTTTGCTCTACCAAATTCTTAAGTCCACCTGAGCTTAAAATGCTTGGGGATTGAATGGACGTTTTCGAAGCGATCAAGGGCAGGCGAAGTGTGCGCGAGTTCGAGTCCACGCCAGTCAAGGAGAAGGATTTAGAAAAAATCATTGACGCCGCTCGCTGGGCCCCTAGTGCCGGGCACTGTCAGCCTCTCGAGCTAGTCGTCGTGAAAGACCAAGCCCAGAAGGAGCGGTTGGTTCGAGCAGCGCTAGGTCAGACATTCATTGCGGAGGCGCCCGTAGCAATCGTCGTGTGCGCAAACGTCTCTCGAACTTCTAGACGCTACGGCAGGAGGGGCGAGGAGCTCTACTGCATCCAAGATACCGCCGCGGTAGCACAAAACATCCATTTGGCTGCTTATGCCCTCGGCTACGCGACATGCTGGGTTGGGGCGTTTGACGAGGATGCGGTTGCTGAAGTGATCAAAACTCCTGCGGGCGTGAGGCCCGTCGCCATCGTGCCCATCGGCAAGCCAGCTGAGAAACCGAGCCCTCCGCAGCGCATGCCGCTGAGCAAGATCGTGCACAAAGATCAATTTTAGTCAAGTAGCTTGGCACCCATTCGGGCCACGCCTGCGACGATGACCGCGCTGGGATCGAGGAACTCGAGAAATGCGCGCGCCACTTGTTCAAGCTTCTCTTCTTTCACCAATGCGAATACGGCCTTGCCCAACATCACTTGGCTTGCCCCGATCGCGCCAGTAGTCATGGCGGCATTAATTAACGCGCGAAGCTCATCATCTAAAAGTCCGAGGCCCTCCGCGAATTCACGTGATACCTTCATAAAATTTTTGGGAGTGGGTTCTTCTAACAATTTTTTCAAAGCTAAGTTACCGAGCCGCTTCGAGTGCCCACGAAATTCTTTCTCATGCAAGAGCCTCGCCGTTGGCAGCCCCCCGAAGGTGCCGCAAACCACTTTTACATCTTTCGGGAGGCGGATTTGCCTCCACCTGCCGTAAGGGGGGGCACCGGGCTCTAGCCCAACCACAAGCCCCCCCAGCGCCTGCGCCCCCACGTCGCCGAGCCCCGTGCGACAGGCCACTTCAGCGACATGTGCCATAGTTACAATCTCCTCTCGCGGCAAGCGCAACCCCAAGGCCTTGGAAAAAGCCAAAGTGGTGCCGAGTGCCCCCGCACCGCTTGCACCGTAGCCTGCGCCTATCGGCACCTCGCAGGAATGGTGCACCTCGATTTTGAACGGCTCTCGCGCCAGTCGTATGAGCTGTCGTGCTGCCGCCAAAGTTGTTTTTGCCCGGGGTGCCAGTTTATCGTTTATGCGGACGGTTATGCGGGTGCGAACGGCTGGCTCAACCTTGATTTTTGTGAGCGCACCGGAGTCGATGCAAGGGCCGCAGTTGCGCGAGCCCTTTCGTTCGAGCTCGCTGGACTCGTCGCACACTTGGAAGAAGCCTGAGATATGTGATGGGGCGAAAGCCGATGCCTTCCGCATTAGCGACGCCCTCGAAGTCCCGCCACCGCAGCATCTAGAATTGCTCGTGCTATCTCGGTTTTCGTCGCACGCATCGGTTTAGAGCCGGGGGGGGTCACGATTATGACTTCGTTGGTGTCGACATCAAATCCAGCTCCCGACCTAGCTACATCATTTGCCACGACCATGTCAAGCCCCTCGCCAAGCTTTTCCTTCGCCGCCCGCAGGAGCTCCTCATCACTCACGTTGTGCTCTGCCTTGAACCCCACTACAAAAGCATCTGGCGCGAGTTTTCGAATCCCGTCGAGCACGCGGGGTGCTGGCACTAGCTTGAGCGTCACCGGCTCGGAATGCCTGAGTTTCTGCTCCGCTGGTCGCTTGACTACGAAATCCTGTGCGGCCGCGGTTGAAACGATGATGTCGCGGGGTGATTTTAACTCGCGTTCGAAGGCATCGCACATCTCTTGGGTGGTCTGAACTCGCACGACATTTACGTTCGAGGGTGGTGCCTCCGTCCCCGGGCCATAGATAAGCGTCACCTCGGCACCTCTCGAGGCCGCGGCCCGGGCCACGGCCACGCCCATCTTGCCCGAGCTTCGATTGGTGATGAGCTTGATCGGATCTATTGGTTCAATTGTTGGGCCAGCGGTGATTAGCACCCGCATACCCTCCATATCTCGAGGACCTAGGAGCTCGATAACTAACTGCACGATCTCTTCAACATCCACCAACTTCGCCTTTCCCTCCTCAATCCTAGGTTCGAGCACATGCACATCCGCCGAACGGAGCTTCACCAAATTTTCCTGTAACAGCTTGTGCCCATACATCGACCCATGCATCGCCGGGACCGCGACGACGGGCTTCTTCAGGCCGAGGGCCACAGAGACCACCGAGGTCACTGGTGTGTCGTCAATCGCGTGCGCCATCTTTCCCAGCGTGTTCGCAGTAGCCGGGGCAACCAACACCAAGTCGGCCCACTGCGCCAGCTCAACGTGCTCGATCCTGCCCGTGAGCTCTGTCACTACCTCGTTCCCAGTGGCCCAGTGCATGAGCTGGGGAGTTATTAGGTCCGTAGCTCGTTTGGACATGATGGATCGCACATCCGCACCGTGACGCATGAGCTCTCGCGCCAGCTCGGGAGACTTGACGGCGGCCACACTCCCCGTGATGCAGAGGGCTATCTTCCGGCCCCCCAACTCACTGCCCTTTGTGCCTTGAATATCGTTGGATGGGTGCATAAGACATCTTTAGTTAAACGAAGTTTCTGTTTAAATAAGGATTTTGTTAGCCCGCATTGAGCAGGAAAATATTTTACCTATTGAATTCGGGAAGGTTTCAGCCGCTTACCGTGTAAATCCGTCTCGCCGTAGCGTATCTTTATCGATGAAATAGGTTGCCCGTCCTCGGCCAACACAAACGGAACCTCAACTATCTGGAGCGCAGGCATGCCTTTTGAGGTTCTGAGCTTGTTTATCTCCTCCGCGCGCGCTCGGGTCTCTGGGCTGACCACTATCGCCGCGAGTTCTTTGTCTTCCACGGCAGGGCCAAATGGATCCGACAGCACCCTCACTTCGGTGCGCTCAAGCCAACCCTTTTGGTGCAAGAGATCCAAAACAGTCCACATTCTCACCGCGAGCGGCTGGATGCCTACAGAGTCCTTTCGGAGCAACTCCTGCATCTCGTCCGAGCAGACTCCCAGCAGCACGAACTCCCCCAGCTCGAAAGCTTTGGACAGTATCGCTACATGGCCATCGTGGAGGTAATCGAACGTCCCGGCGACCACGACTTTCCTGAACTTCAAAACGCCACCCCTATTTCTTCTCCAATGCTCGCTCAATGTCGGACCATCGCTTGTGCAGCGCGCGGTGGGTGAACGGCTTCGCCTTGGGGCCGAGATATTCCGCCACGATTTGCCCGTTCCCGAGCAGGTAGAACTTGGAGGAGGTCAAGCCTTCAAGCCCCATGGGCCCGCGAGCGTGAATCTTCCCCGTGCTTATCCCAACCTCTGCCCCCAGCCCATATCGGTACCCATCGCTGAACCGCGTGGAGGCGTTGAGCATGACGCTTGACGAATCCACGCTCTTCAGGAACCCGAGCGCGGCGTGGCGGTCGCGGGTAACGATTGCGTCCGTGTGTTTTGACCCGTAAGTGTTCACGTGGGCCACCGCCTCCTGGAGCGAGTTCACCACCTTGATCGAGATTATCAGATCAAGATATTCTGTTTGCCAGTCCTTCTCCATCGCGCGTTTTACTCCCGGCAGGATTTTTCTGGTCCTTTCGTCGCCACGTATCTCCACCCCCGCTCTACGGTATCGCTCGGCTAAGCGCTGGAGGAAGCGCTTGGCGATGGCACGATGCACCAGCAGGGTCTCGACGGCGTTGCAGACGCCCGGGTACTGGACCTTCGCATCGTAGCATATCTCTAGGGCTTTTTTGAGGTAGGCCCGTGCATCAACATAGATGTGGCAAATCCCCTCGGTGTGGCCCAGCACGGGGATTCGGGTGTTATTCTGAATGTATTTCACCAGCTTTTTGCTCCCGCGGGGCACGAGCAGATCCACCAACTCATCGAGCCCCAACAGCTCCCTCACATCTCTCCTCGCCTCGATCAGCTGGATCCACCCGCGGGGAATTCCTGCCCGCTCCGTCGCCTCTCGGATCAGATACAAAAATTTCTCGTTTGTAAACCCCGCCTCTTTTCCACCCTTTAGGATCACAGCATTTCCAGACTTCAGGCAGAGCGATGAGATCTGAGGCAACACGTCTGGCCTCGCCTCAAAAATAGCCCCTACTACACCGATCGAGCACGACACCTTGTACAGATCCAAGCCGCGGTCGAGCTCCATCGCGTAGAGGGTTTTCCCCACGGGGTCCTCAAGCTCGGCGACCGCCCTCACCATCTTGGCCACTTCGCGCAGCTTGCCATCGGTGAGCTTGAGCCTCTGGACGAACGCCTTTGATGCCCTCCTGACCTTCAGGAGACGGTTGACAGACTCTACATCTTGGGCGTTTGCTTTTAGAAGCGCTCGCCTATTTTTCAAAATTGCCGACGCGACCCTCAGGAGCGCTGCATTTTTCGTCTTGGTCGTTACATTCGCGAGCTTTAGCGAAGCTTCTCGCGCGGCCATCGCTTTCTGCACGACGCCGCTCATCTCCGTTTTCCCCCCGGCAAGAACAGCGTCCCAATCTCCTCGCCCGCCAGCACGCGCTCCAGCACGCGGCCCTCGTCGCTGTTGGCAATCACCACAGGTACCCCGGCTTTCGTCGCGATCTTGGCGGCCCTAATCTTCGTGAGCATGCCTCCGAAGCCGCGGAAATTTTTGACAGAGAGCCGCTCGATTTCAGGCGTCACGCGCTCAACCGTTCTTATCAGCCTGCCCCGCCTCCCGCCTGCTTTTCTTTCGTAGAGCCCGTCAATATCTGACAGCACGACGAGGAGATCCGCACCAGAGCCCACCGCTACGTGAGCGGAGAGCGTGTCGTTGTCCCCAAGCCTTATTTCCTGGACCTCCACGCTGTCGTTCTCGTTCACGATCGGAACCACACCCCACCTAAGCAGGGTCGCTAGGGTGTTCTTGAAATTTCGATAGCGCTTGGAGCCCGTGAAATCCTCCCCCGTCAGCAGCATCTGCGCCACGGGCTGCTGGTATTCCCCGAAGTACTTCGAGTAGACCTGCATCAGGACCCCCTGCCCGACCGCCGCGGCCGCCTGCAGCGATGACATCTCCCGTGGCCGGCGCTCTAGGCTTAGGCGCCCCACGCCTGCCCCTATCGCGCCAGATGAGACTATGATGATCTCCTTCCCGCGCGCCCGCAACCTCATCGTCTCCTCGACAAGTCTTCCGACCTTGCTTGGGTCCAACCTCGAGCGCTCATCAGTGAGGCTGCTGGTCCCGATTTTAACCACAATTCGTTTGGCTCGCGAGAGGCTTTTTCTTGGATTTGTTCGGACACCCACTTGATGCCCCCTACAACTTGAAAATCTTCCCGAACCACATTAAACTATCGCTCCGCCACGCAGAAGACGTCCTCACTCCCCTCGATTTCGCCGGAGCTAAGTGGATCCATACCGGCCCGTCGCACCCAACCCTCAAGCTCCCCCTGAGGATGCTTGCGCTTCAGGACGGTCAGGATGGCGCGCCCACCCGGCCTCAGGACCCTCGCCACCTCCCTGACCGTGGCCGCTGGGTCCGGCATGTTCTGGAGCAGGGTGACCGACACAACTGCATCAAAACTTCCGTCCGCGAAAGGTAGTTGGTCCGCATCAGCCAACGCCAGCGCAGCTTTCCCGCGGCGAACGTTCGCCATCCGCAACATCTCCGCTGAAGCGTCGACGCCCACGAGGAGTTCTGCGTGTTTCGACAGCTCGTCAAAAAACATCCCCGTGCCGCAGCCGAGGTCGAGGATGCACTTGGTTTTTTTAGATAGATTTTTTACGATCACCTGATACTTTGCGCGCTGGATTTCTTCGTACCTGCGATCGTAAATTCCCGCAGTCTCGTCGTAGCGCCGCCTCAGCTCAAGCTTACGCATAGCCATCGGACAACTTTTTTACTCGGCGCCCTAAAGCTTGAGCGGGTTGAGTTTGAGAAAACGAATTCAGAGACTACAGCGAGAACTTGACAAGCGTGGCCTTGACGCTTTTCTGGCCATCCGCAACACGCGCTACTTGGCGGGCACGGAGGCGGGAAAGGCGGTAATCGTCCCCACCCAAGGTGCTCCCATGCTCCTCTGTAGCAGGCTGGAGTTCGAGCAGGCGAAGCGGGAAAGCTGGATCCGCGACGTCCGTGCGTTCTCGAGCTGGAGGGCACCCTTGCGGCGCGGGGAGCGGGTGTACTTCCGCAAACCCTGGCAGCTCGTCGCCGACTGCCTGGGGGAACTCTGTGCGCGGGTCGTGGGTTACGATGGTGGAAGAAGGGAACTCTTGCGGAGGCTGCGTGGCGCCCATGTGGCAAGCTACCGTGAACTGCCTGAAATCGTGCTCGAGCTGCGCAAGATAAAGTCGAGGGAGGAGGTGGCCCTTTTGCGGAAGTCGGCGAAGATAGCGGCGCGAGGCATGCGCTGCGCTGCCGAACTGATCGCCGCAGGTAGAAGCGAGCTCGAGATAGCTGCCGAGGCGGAGTACGAGATGCGCAGGGCTGGCTCTGAAGGCACCCCCTTCCCGATGATCGTCGCCTCCGGCAGAAACTCCTGGCTTCCCCACGCGAGCGCGACACGAAGACAATTGCGGCGAGGGGATCTCATCGTCATTGATTTGGGGGCAAAACACGAGGGTTACTGCTCCGATATGACTAGAACCTTCGCCATCTCGCCGTTGAAAAAACAGCTTGCATTGATTGAGCTAGTTGGGCGCGCTCAAAAAGCGGCTATCGGCCGTGTTTGCGACGGTGTTAAAACAAGCGACGTAGATAAAGCCGCTCGCGGGATCATCTCGCGTGCTGGCTATGCCAAGTTTTCCCCGCATGGCACGGGGCATGGCGTAGGTATGGAAATCCACGAACCTCCTGGACTTTCACCCGATTCAAAAGACATTTTGCGCGAGGGAATGGTTATCACTATCGAGCCCGGCATATATGTGCCGCTTCTAGGCGGTGCTCGCTGGGAGGACATGGTGCTGGTAACAAAGAAGGGGTGCAAGTCGCTCACGGCATAAGCTTCAAAAAGTGCCGTGCCTGTTGTGGCGATACATCCGATAAGTGTTGTATCCCGGAGGGACTTCCCACCGATTAATATAAAATTACGCAAACGCTTAAGTCCGTACCGAAGTGATTCATACGGGTGAGCGAATGAAGCGCGAGCGCTGGCAAAAGAACTTTAGCGAGTGGTTCAGCGGCATTCTGCGCAGTGCCGACATCATGGAGACCCGCTACCCGGTCAAGGGGCTCTTCGTCTGGCTCCCCCACGGGCTGAAGCTCCGCAACCACGTGTTCGCGATCATGCGTGGGCTGCTCGAGCAGAGCGGCCACCAGGAAGTGCTCTTTCCTCAGCTCATCCCCGAAAACATCTTCAAGAAGGAGGCCGAGCACATCCGGGGCTTCGAGGGGCAGGTCTACTGGGTGACGCACGGCGGGCGGGACAAGCTCGATGTCAAGCTCGCGCTTCGCCCAACCAGCGAAACCTCTATCTACCCCATGTTCGCGCTCTGGATCCGTTCCCATGCAGACCTCCCGATAAAACTCTACCAGATCGTTAACATCTTCCGCTACGAAACGAAGATGACCAAACCAATGATTCGCCTGCGGGAAGTCACAACTTTCAAGGAGGCCCACACCGCCCACGTCAAGCCCGAGGAGGCGGAGGCACAGGTGCGGGAAGCGGTGCAAATTTACAAGCGCTTTTTCGACGAACTGGGAGTGCCTTACGTCGTGACTAAGCGCCCCCCGTGGGACACCTTCGCGGGGGCCGAGTACTCGCTCGCATTCGACACGCTGGCCCCAGATGGGCGGACGCTGCAGGTGGGCACGGTCCACAACCTCGGGCAGAACTTCGCGAAGGTATATAAGCTCAAGTACGAGGCCCCTGGTGGTAAACACCATTACGTTTACCAGACCTGTTATGGAATCTCCGAGCGGGTGATAGCTGCGGTGATCATGGCACACGGCGATGACGTGGGGCTGTGTTTGCCCCCCCACATCGCACCAATTCAAGTCGTGATTGTGCCAATCCCCTACAAAGCCAAAGAAGCCCCGGTTGAGCAGATTGCAACCGCGATCAAAAATGAACTCGCAGCAGCCGGAGTGAGGGTCCACCTCGACATGCGCGACCTCCGCCCCGGTAACAAATTTTACTACTGGGAACGCCGGGGGGTTCCGCTGAGGCTCGAGATAGGGCCCGAAGATGTGAAAAAAGGGCAGGTGACTGTGGTCAGGCGCGACACCGGTGAAAAGCAAGCGATCGCCAGAGGGGCGCTCAAGACCAAGGTCAGAGGGCTGCTCGAGAGAATCACCGGTGATCTGCGCGAGCGAGCGTGGAAACTATTCCGTGAATCTGTGAAGGATGCCTCCGACACGGAAACGGCAAAACGGGTGATTGAAAAGCGTGGCGGGATAGCCCGCGTGCCTTGGTGCGGTGGAGAAACATGCGGGAAAGCACTCGAGGAACAAACGGGTGGGGATCTGCTTGGGGAAGAATTCGATGGCAAGGCCCCGGCTGGCACTTGTCCGATTTGCTCGAAACGGGCGAAAGCTAGTGTGCTGATAGCCCGGACCTACTAAAGACTTGCTAAAGCCCCTAGTATCTCTTTCTCAGAAGGGAAGCCAGTGGGGCCCTTGTACCTTATCTTCAACCCGGCTGCAGCAGATGCAAATTTCGCCGACTCCGAGACGTTGTGGGTATTGATGTACCTCGCCAAGAATGCAGCACCGAATACATCGCCGGCGCCCGTCAAATCCTTGGCATCAACCTTTAGGGGCTCAATTTTGACCAGCCCATCATCGCTGAGCACTAGGGAAGTCTCTCCTCCCTTGGTTAAGATCGCAATTTTTGGCCCCATCGCCCGAAGGCTCTCGAGGACCTCCTTTGCACCGCCCCTGAGTACCTTTGACTCCTCCTTCCCTATTTTTACTATATCGACGTACCTCAGGAACTCACCGAGCTCGCGGGGTTTGATCTCGACCTTTCCATCCTCGCTTATCTCCCTCAGAAGCCCCTGGGGGTCGAGCATGATGAAATTTGATTTTCGCTTGATTGCCTTGAGCACGTCAGGCGTTACCTCGTTTGCGATAGGGGAAATGTAAAAACTTTGTGCATCGCTGTAAGCGGCCGGGATATCGCCGGGTGAAATTTTCGGTGCCACGTTCTTGCAAACTTGCTTGCGGTTGCCCGCCTCGTCATAGGTATTCTCAAAAGTCGTGGTGTGCTCACCCGCCACCAAGATTCCCTCGGTATCTAGGCCAAGTTTGCTGTAAATGGGGGGAAATTTCTCGAGAAAATCTGCACCCACCTTCGAAACAACCCCAACATTTTTCTTCAGAGCCGCGAAAGTGAGCCCTGCATAGGTCGGCGCTCCACCGAGGGCATTTTCGATGACGCCCCAAGGTAGCACGTTTACGTCAATCGCAACGTGCCCAACAACGATGGTGTCGAACTGCATGCTATCGCTCCCTCCTGCCGGCTATGAAGTCTTCCACGGCTTGCTTAGCGTCGGTGTCAGGCATCTGAGTGGGTGGATGTTTGAAAAAGTATGCCGAAACGCCAATTAACGGCCCAGCGACGTTCCGATCTAGGGCAAGTTTCACGGCCCTGATGGCGTCAATCACCACTCCCGCGCTATTCGGGGAGTCTTCAACCGAGAGCTTCACGTCCAAGGTGAGGGGCACGTCCCCGAACTTTCGCCCACGCATGTGGATGTAGCACACCTTGTTGTCCTTCAGGAAAGAAACGTAGTCGCTTGGGCCGATTCGAAGGGGGACCTCGTAAGGCACCTGGCTCGAAACGGCTTCCGTCTTGCTTACGCGCTTCGAGCTCAGTCGCTCCTCCTCAATCATGTTGAGAAAATCGGTGTTTCCCCCGATGTTGAGCTGGTAGCTCTCCTCGAGCTTGACCCCCCGGTCGATGAGCAGCTTCGCGAGCGTGCGATGAAGGATCGTCGCCCCCACTTGGGATTTGATGTCGTCACCAGCGCAGGGCAGCCCGGCATCTTCAAAGCGCTTCCCCCACTCCCTACCCGAAACGATGAACTCTGGAATACAGTTGATGAAACCGCATCCAGCCTCGATTGCCTGCTGCGCGTAGTAGCGCGAGGCCTCGTAGCTCCCGACTGGCAGGTAGCTTATCAGGATCTCGGCGCCCGTGCCCTTGAGCACTTGGGCGACGTTCACTGGCTTCTGTGTGGGGTCGACCGGAATCACCGGCTTGAGGTATCTGCCGAGCCCGTCCAGCGCCGGGGCCTTCACCACCTCAACACCCAGTTTGGGGACATCACTAAACTTGATCGTGCAATTCGGAGGGGTGAAAACTGCCTCTGCGAGGTCTCTGCCGACTTTGTTCGCGTCAACGTCAAAGGCCGCAACGAACTCGATATCCCGGATATTGTAGCCGCCAAAGTTCACGTGCATCAAGCCGGGCACGAATTGATCCTCGCGTGCCTTTTTGTAGTATTCAACACCCTGCACGAGCGATGATGCACAATTGCCCACCCCCGCAATCGCGACTTTTACTTTCATGATATATCTCCATTTGTGGACTATCTCCAATTGTGAAATATATCCAAAAATTAGATATTTAAAGCTTGCGGTCAATTTATAAATGGAGGTTTCCTTTGGCGATGCGAAGGCTGAAGAAAAAGATGACTGCAGAGTTGCTTTGGCCCTACTTTTTAAAGCTCCTTAAAGAGCGCCCGATGTATGGGTACGAGTTACGGCAGGAGGTCATCAAGCGATTTGAGTGGAAACCCGCCACGGTCACATCTTACATCGTGCTTTACCGCCTCCAGCGTGGGGGCCACGTCACGGTGGAGTGGCGAGAACAACGAGGTAAGCCCGCGCGCAAGTATTACAAAATAACGAAGAAGGGTGAGCGCCTGCTGAACGAAGGAGCAAAATACCTGAAAGAAATTTCATCGAAACTTTTTGGGAAATAGTTAGGGCAGGCGGAGCTTCGCTACGAACAACCTCTGAGCCACGGTAAGATGGGTCAGAATCACGATCAAAACTACTGCGTATTGTGTATAGCCCACCAACGCCCCAATGGCCAAGATGAGGATCCGCTCGGCCCGCTCGGCTATCCCTACATCGAGCTTGCCAGAGCCTGCGGCTTCGGCCCGCGAGCGGGTATAACTCACCATCAAGCTTCCGGTGATCGCCAAAATTCCCCAGGCCCAACCTGGAAGAAATCCAGCTTCAGCCAGCCCAGCGTAGATGATGCCAGCGAAGATCAAAAAATCCACATACCGATCCACAACCGAATCGAGCACCCCCCCAAATGCGGACACCCTGCCAGTCGCCCTGGCGACGGCCCCATCGATGAGGTCGAAGAACCCGCAGAGGAGGAGGACGAACCCTGCCCAGAGCGGCATTCCATAAGCGAAAAGTATTGCTGCAACGACGCCGACAGCCAGCCCGATCAAGGTAAAAGCGTTCGGGGAAAGGCCTGTTCGCGCGAAGGCATTGCCCACTGGTTCCATTAGCTCCTGTACTCGTTCTCGAACTCTGCTAAGCACGGTTCCACCTCAGCGCAAAAGATTTTTCCCTACTGCCATAAGTGTTTTGGTAACACATGATATACCTCGGTCCCGCTGGCATCCCACTCGCGAGCAAGGAGCGGTCGACGATTGGAGGTATCAGATGCGTGGCTGAACTCAAGCTCAACGCGCTTGAGGTCGAGTTTGTTAGGCGTGTTGGGATGAGTAATGAGATAGCAGAGGAAGCTGGGAGAGTTGCAAAGGAGCTGGGTGTAATTTTATCCGTCCATTGCCCCTACTTTATCAACCTCTGCTCGCAAGAACCGGAAAAGCTTGAGGCATCGAAACGGCGTATTCTAGATTCCGCCGAGCGGGCTTTTCACATGGGGGCTGATGTTGCAGTGTTCCACCCAGGCTTCTACGGCTCCTTAGCACATGATACAGCGTTTAAGGCTGTGGAGGGTGCCTGCCGGGACATGCTCGACCGAATGAAAGCAAAGGGTATAAAAGGGGTCCAGCTGGGGTTGGAGACCACTGGCAAAGTCAGCCAGTTCAGCACGCTCGATGAGATAATCAAAATCTGTAAGAGACTCAATGGGTGTGCGCCAGCGGTGGACTTTGCCCACATCTACGCACGCCAAGCGGGAAGAATAGACTACGCATGGATATTCGATAGGCTAAAACCCCTGAAGCTGAAGCACCTGCATTCCCACTTCACCGGAATGGAGTGGACACCCGCCAAGGCGCCGTGGGAGGGGAATGAGCGACGCCACCTCGAGTTCAAGGTGAATAAGCCCCCATTCGAGCCGCTCGCTCGTGAGGTGCTCAAGCGAAAGGTCGACATAACTTTGATTTCCGAATCACCGATATTGGAACAAGACTCGCTCAAGATGAAGCGGGTTTTCGAAAAGTTAGGATACGGATTTTAACCTGCTGACGAGCACCCCGCGCGCGACTAGCTCTTGTTTACCCGTGCTCATATTACGGAGCGTCACCTTTCCTTCCTTGAGGTCCTTCGCCCCGACTATGATTACACCCTTGGCTCCCCGGGCATCCGCGTACGCGATCGCCTTGCTCAGCTTGCGCCCCATCAGGTCGACATCGACGAGTAGGCCCGCTCTGCGCAGCTCCCCCGCAATTTTTAGGCATTCGCTAAGCATCGCTTCGCTCGCGGGGAGGACCACGCAATCCAATCGCTCGCGTGGAACTATCATCCCCCGCTTCAAAAGTGCTCGAGCAATGCGGTCGATGCCGAACCCGACACCGACGGCAGGGCAAGAGTCGCTCCCCAAGAGCTCGATGAGTTCGCTATAGCGGCCGCCCCCGGCAACTTGGACTCCATCGACATAGAGCTCGAAAACGAGGTCAGTGTAGTACTCCAGCCCGCGGGCGATCCCGAAGTCGATTGTAAATTTTCCAACACCCAACGAACGAACGTGCCCGAGGATTTCATGCAGGTTCTTCAGCGCCAATTTGGCCTTCGGTAGATCAGTAACGAGTTTCTCCGCCTGTTTCAACACCTTGGTGTCGCCGCGTAACGCAATCAATGAGCGAAGCACTTTCGCGTCTCCTGCTTTGACGTGTACACGATCAAGCTCTGCCCGAAGCCTTGTCTCCTCACGGCTGTCGATTGCCCGCATGATTGGATCTTGGGCGTTCCCTTTTACCCCGGCGTGGGCAAGCACCCCCCGCAGCAAGCGGGTGTGGCCTATGCGGAGTTCGTAGTTCGACAAACCTAGCTCTCGCATGACCTCATCGGAGAGGGCTATCACTTCCGCGTCTGCCTCGGCCCGGGCGGACCCTATGATTTCAGCACCAGACTGCAAGAACTGTCTCCACCTCTGCGCCTGGGGCTCCTCGTACCGAAAGCAGTTGCCGAAGTAACACAGCTTCACGGGTTTTGGAGCGGATATGAGCTGGCTTATGTAGAGGCGGACGACGGGGGCGGTCAACTCCGGGCGGAGGGCGAGCTCACGACCGGATTTATCTTTGAACGCGTAGAGCTGCTTCACCACCGATTCGCCGCTTTTTTTGGTGAAGAGCTCGAGCTGCTCGAAAGCGGGAGTTTCAACCTCCTCGTAACCATAGCGCGTGAAAACGCCCCTCATCGCGCGCTCGACGTGGCGGATACTCGCCAATTCCTTGTCTAACAAGTCTCTGGTACCCTTCGGTCTTTGCATCGCGAATCACCTTGGATTAAGTCTGCACGGTAAACTCCCAGGCGAGGGACTCGTTCTCATTGTTTGCATCATCGATAGCTATCACCTTCCACCAGTAGCTCCCCGCCGCAAGCTCGCTTGATGTATGGAAGTTCTCTGGTGCATCTAAAGTGACATCCACTTCGGGTGTTGGAAAGCCCCCGTCGTTATCGACGAGCAAGCGGTGTTTTGCCGCGCCCGTGCCAAGCGTCCACTCGAAGGTTGGTGTGTTGTCACTTGTCGTTATCCCATTTTCAGGTGCATGAAGTGCAGCCACAGCAGGGGGAGTGGTATCGATAACGAAAGTCTGCGCGGGAGACCACCCAAGCTCGGTGTTGTCCGCTTTAAATGCCCGCACCTGCCATGAATAAGTTCCTTCAGCTAAAACCGCAGCAGAGGTGTAAGTGGTGTCTAAAACGTTCTCGAGGATCTCGGGTGAGGCGAAGCCCACATCGTTGTCGACCCATAGTTCGTACCCCGCCGCACCAACCGCACCTGACCACTGGAATGTCGGCGTGACATCGTTTGTTTTAGTGCCCTCAGCTGGGGATATTAGCGAAAGTACGAGATTAACTTCAACAACTTTCACTAGGTTATTTGAACTTGTGTAGGCGATTTGCAAGTAATCGATGCCCCCTAGGTTCCCTGTGAATACGCGCACGCTCATCGGGATTTCGATTGCATTGATGAGGTCACTAGCGGACGGAATCAATTTAGCACCCACTATATTTCCGCCCTCTGTGGTAAATATCACCAAGGTTTCTGGGATATCGGGACTTGGGTATGGTCTGAATCCTTGATAGTCTAAAAATTTTCCAGCATCATCAACGGTGAATTGGGCATAACCATCAAAATACAGCCGATCTCCATCAGTTGTAAGATAAACGCTGAAAGTCTGTTGGTCAAGCACTACATTTTCCCTGTTTTCGCCAAAGTTGAACACGAGGTTGCTATTTTGGGTGTGCACGTTTTCCATTTGTTTTAGAGCATCCTCGTACCACAGCGCGGCCATTGTGCTGTTTTGATAACTTTGGGTTGCATTATAGTACTCCACGTAATCAAATATGACGTAGTCGATTTTGCAGTTGTAGTTATCTCGATAGGTGCTGATGATCCATCTAAATTCGTTTTCGCCCGCTACTGAAAGCCGCCAAACATCAGGTCGCCTGCCTTCGATGTGATATGGCCTATAGGATCTGCGATTCTGCGGATCAGAAGCTCCAACATATTTTGCCAAGTTACCTTCCATCCAATAGACCTCGTCGGGGGGGATGACAGTAAGAGGATTGTCCGCTTCATCAACATAAACCATCTTGTTCTCCCGCTCCACAAGTTTCCCCATGGTTGGCCCAGCCCCATCCGTCACGGTCGCTCGCCCTGTCGCACCCGTAAGGAGATGTCCATAAGACCATTGAATGGAAATGACCGAATCCTCTGGCGTGTTCTCTCGGATCCAAGCAAATACGTCCATGAACCCTTCATCACGCCATTCACCGGTCGGCGGGGTGGTAATCGCGGCGGTAGCGTAACTATTTAGGATGAACGGCGTCGTAACGATACCGACGCAAAACGCAACCACGATTGGCCTCTGAAGCTGTTTTAACCAATCCCCGAACTGCTCGAACGAGAGCCGCCGGATGAGAGATGCGAGCACAGCTACGCCCACTCCAGCCAAGGCAGGCACAAACGGCCACCACATCCGCTCAAATCGCACTTGCCCCTTCCCCGGCCAGACCATTAGTGCGATAACGATGAACCATGGAAAAACCAGTAGCTCCCAGCGCTTTCTCGACCAACAGAACTTGATCAATGCTAAAATTACTAAAATTAGAACAAATGTGGTCAAAATGCCAGCACCATAAAAACTATCAGCGACTTCGCCCCATGATTCTGGCGGTCGCATCTCTCCTGCGTATCTCCCATATGAAATCCCTCCACCTCCGATCCCAACGTACCCTAAGAGAGATTGTGCAAAGCCAACCCATAACATGGGGCTCTGCCCACCAACTGCCCAAAGCGCGAGCGTCGCCACCACCAGCACGCCCAGCACGCTGAGAATCAAGCTCAGATGTCCACGAATGGCGGAAAAAAAGGCGCCGAATAAATCAGTGGTTTTACGGATTAACCTGCCAAAAAATCCAGCAAACAGAACGAACAGTAACCCGCCGATCATGATGGGGGCGATGTAAAGTGCCCCCGCCCAAGAGAGCCCAAAAAGCCCATACACGAGCCCGGCCAAGAGCGCAAACTTCGGAATCTCGCTCCGGGGGGCCTTGAACAGCTTTATGATGAGGTACATCGTCCATGCTCCCAAGATCAACTGGATGGGCTCCGCATCATATGCCCCAACTTTCATCCAGTAAATTGGTGAGCTCATCCAAGAGGTCTGTGAGGCAAAGGTGGCACCGAAGAACGCCGCAGCGTAACCCCCGAGGTCCCCCCCCAGCTCCCTGCCGATCAGGAAAATTGGGATGAGCGAAAGAGCGAAGAGCAGGGG